>JAFDZL010000398.1 GCA_018266935.1 Bacteroidota bacterium
CGCATCGTTGTGTGTATCCACTAATATGGCGTTGAAGTGGATGGTTTTGGCATCCTGGGCTTGCACTATTGTGGTTAGTAGCAGAAGCAGTAGCAGTGGCAGTAGCAGTTTTTTCATTGCGGAAGATAGTATATTTTACTGATTTGGATGATAGGTCATGATTCCAAAAGCAAATATGAGCAGGCAAACGCCTAGGCCTAACAGTGACACCCACACCCACTGGCTTTCGGGTTTGCGGTTCATTTTTACAAGGCGCGAACGTTCCATCTGCCTGGCAATGCCAACAAGAATGAAAAGGAAACCGCCGATCGCGGCGATCCATACGTGATAGGTGATGTGCATAACAAAGGGGTATCAGTTTGCTAACATAAACTTAGTCAATTAATTATATAAACCGGGTGTGTTGCAAATCTGTTACAAGAACACGATTGGGGGATTTCAGAGATTTTTATTTCTCGTATTATTGAGCGAAAAAGGTCTTTAAAGGTACTACTGTAATTAAAGCACTCTTTGATTTTAGACTTCTGCCTAAAATATAAAGATTGCCATTCCTAACTTTTCGGTGCTCAACAGGATTCTCGACGTAGATCGCACCGAAGGTGCTGAGTTTGTTGGGTGTCAATCTCGTAGCTATTGTCTTGCCTGTTTTATCGATCACCCAAAATTTCTGCATCTGATCGTGAGTTTTATCGTCATCTACTAAATCCCAGAATACAAAATTATTATCCCATTTGCCTAAAAACTCCCCGCCTGCTTTAGGAAAGACTGTTGCCAGAACAGCGTATTCATTGGCAACTGACTTGATGAATTTGCCATTGAAATCAAAAAGGTCAAAAGTTGGAGGTTCACTCGCCTCTGCGCTTAAAACAATGCCTTGATCCGAAAAGAAATAGTCATCTATTCGTTTACTGGTAACGCATTTTAGTTTGTGAATTATTGTGCCGTCTTGCGCGTTCACAACTATCAATTCTTTGTTGAATCGATCAAAGGAATACAGCTTATTATCCCGATAATATAGTGTAGCGAAAGTCGCCTTCCCATAGTTCTTACTAAAAATGCAGTTGTTTTCGGAAAATACGGCCAAACGAAGATTGTTTTTTCCGCCCAAGAAATATAGTTTGCCCTTATCGTCTATCTCGAACCCTTGAATTCCGATATCACTTAGCTCCGGATCAACATAAAAGGGAACACCTTTTTCCTGATTTAAAGGAATCGTAATTCGTTTACTTTGAAAAGGTTGAGCATAAGCGAAAGCTTGCGCAAAAAAAAGCAAAATGAATACTATTGTTTTTCTCATCTTTTGCTATGTCTGTATAATGCCAACATTAAATTGTTTCTCAATCGGCGCATGGTTAGCCGCCTCAATGCCCATGGAGATCACCTTGCGGGTTTCGAGCGGATCGATAATGCCGTCCACCCAGAGCCTGGCGGCCGCGTAATATGGAGTGGTTTGTGAATTATATCGGTCGGTGATCTTTTTCAGCAGTTCTTCTTCTTGTTGCGGGTTGATCTCCTCGCCTTTGGCTTTCATTGCAGATTCCTGGATCTGCAGGAGGGTTTTTGCCGCTTGTGATCCACCCATTACAGCTATCTTGGCGGTGGGCCAAGCGTAGATTAGCCGCGGGTCGTAAGCTTTACCACACATGGCATAGTTACCCGCGCCATATGAATTCCCTACAATGACAGTAAATTTCGGCACCACTGAATTAGATACGGCATTTACCATTTTAGCGCCATCTTTAATAATACCACCCTGCTCGGAACGGCTGCCGACCATAAAACCTGTCACATCCTGCAGGAAAACCAGCGGTATTTTCTTTTGGTTGCAGTTCATGATGAAGCGGGTGGCCTTATCCGCCGAATCGGAATAGATCACTCCGCCGAACTGCATCTCACCTTTTTTTGATTTGATCACTTTACGCTGATTGGCTATGATACCCACGGCCCAGCCGCCGACACGTCCAAGTCCGCAAATAATCGATTGCCCGTAAAGCGCTTTGTACTCCTCAAATTCAGAATTATCTAATAAACGTAGTATTATCTCTCGCATATCATAAGGCTTCTCGCGCGAATCGGGCAGAATGCCATAGATTTCTTTTTCGTTGAGTTTCGGTGGCGCCGGTTTGATGCGATCGAATCCGGCCTTGGGGAAAACGACGGTCATACTCATAATATTACGGATAGAGTCGAGGCAAGCCTTATCATTAGGTTGTTTATAGTCGGTTACACCCGAAATCTCACAATGCGTCGTCGCACCGCCAAGTGTTTCATTATCGACATCTTCGCCGATAGCCGATTTCACCAAATACGATCCCGCCAGGAAAACCGAGCTTGTACCCTCCACGATCATCGCTTCGTCGCTCATGATCGGCAAATATGCTCCGCCCGCCACACACGAACCCATGATAGCAGCAATCTGGATGATGCCCATGCTGCTCATAATGGCGTTGTTGCGGAAAATACGACCGAAATGTTCTTTATCCGGGAATATCTCATCCTGCATAGGCAGGTAAACACCGGCTGAATCGACGAGGTAAATGATAGGCAACCGGTTGTCGATAGCTATTTCCTGCGCCCGCAAATTCTTCTTGGCGGTGATGGGAAACCATGCCCCGGCTTTCACCGTAGCATCGTTGGCCACTACTAAGCATTGTCTGCCCGAAATGTAACCAATACCACACACCACGCCACCTGATGGGCAACCGCCATGCTCGGCGTACATGTCGTCGGCAGTGAACGCCCCTATTTCGAGCCAGGGTCTATCGTCATCCAGCAAATAAGCCACACGTTCACGCGCCAGCATCTTGCCCTTTTCCTTCTGCTTTGCGGCAGCTTTTTCACCGCCGCCCGCGTGTACTTTCTTCAGCCGGGTGTTTAAATCGAAAACAAGCTGTTTGTTGATATCTTCGTTTTTATTGAATTCGAGGTCCATATTGAGATTAGTTAACCGGTGATTGGTTAACCAGCGATTAGTTATAAAATCTGATAATTATGCTAATTAAGCGCTCTTTTTGTTAACTACCAAATCACTGATAACAAGTTAACAAATCACTTCAGACCTGGCCTTTTCTTCACCGGCGAAATAGACTTCACAATAGTCTGACCTTTGATAGGATCCTTCATCGGTTTCATATCCTTAAGCGCATTCTCGTAGGCCCGGGCGAGTAAATCCTTTATGTACCATTCGTGGAAATCCTCTTTATGCTTCACAGTAATATACCGATACATAGTTCCGTCGCCGGTCAGCATCTTCCCGGGATCATCGAGTTCGGAACCTTTATTGAAACCAAAATTGACATGATTTGAAAACACGGCGATGCTGCAGAACACATCGCCTGCCCGGTCCGTTGGCGACCAGCCAAAAGCAACGGCGTTGTAATTGTCATAGATCAGCTCATTCGCATCGGGATAGAGATCCCAAACAAAATCGCGCATCCACAAAGCAATCGCTTGCACCCTGTCTGGATAAGGCAGCAGGAATTTCATCAGGTCGGCTACTTCTTCTTTGGGCATTGACCCAAAGATAAGCGATAATTGGTGAGAAATTATAAAGAGCCGACAACGGGATTCGAACCTGCGACCTACGCGTTACGAGTGCGTTGCTCTACCAGCTGAGCTATGTCGGCTAATTGAAGTGCCAAATATAGCTTACTACGTTTAACGCGCAAATTTTGGTGCTATTTTTGCAATAAAATTCAGAACTGAAAGTATGCAAATAAGCGTTGACGCCGCATTAAACCGATTGGATCAGGATAAAATCCAATTGTTCGCCAAGGTGATGGAACATGGGAGCATGTCCGTCGAAATATACCGGCCGCAAAAAACCGACCTGCAGACACCCCACCGCCAGGATGAGTTGTACGTGGTGATAAGCGGCCGCGGCGAGTTTTTGAATAATGGGAAGCGCAGCGCTTTCAGCCCGGGCGACGTCCTGTTTGTACCGGCAGGCGTTGAGCATCGTTTTGAAAACTTCTCAGACGATTTTGTTACCTGGGTTATATTTTACGGTCCCAACGGCGGCGAGAAACCATAATCCGCTAACGATTTGCAACGGAGCTAAAACAGATTTAAAGTAAATGCTTAAATTTAAAGCCTTAGACCTCGTGAAAATGAAAAGATTATTCTTTTTTATTGTTATTGTTTCGTCTGCCTGGGCTAATGCGGCAAATGCTCAGAAACAGGCTCAGCCCGACAATGGACAGTCCATCACTGTTGTACAAACTACGGGCGCGAACCACCAAACGCATTACACGCTGACCAATAAAAATACGGTGGCGATGGATTTTTCGCTGTACAAACAGGTCAGCAACGGCAGCTGGGATATTACGCACCACCTGAATTTGCAGCCCGGAGAAAGTTATGAGGATGTCAATTCGTTTACAGGGCTAACAGGTAAATACGTGGTTTATTCAGCGCCGCATAGCGACTGGGCGTCGTTCCCTTCACAGTTTGATATAGAAAAGCTGCAAGCTGCCTCCAATGCTCCTGCTGCAACGCCTGTCCCGCCTGCCGGCACTCCCGCGGCCGAAACATCCGCAGCTGCGAAACCTGCACCCGCTCCGTCACAACGGCCACAGCCGAACACTGCAACGAATCCCTCGATGAATAAGGACAACGCCCCGGTGCCCCCACCGCCAATGTAGCGGAAAAGATCAGGTAAGATTTCTGTCGCGGAACCAAACCTCATCGGGTTTGGCGTCAAAGTTTTCCATCAGGCTGACGAGTTCTATCGGGTCACCCGAGGTGATGACCAGGTTTCTGTTTGCGGGTTTTAAGAATTGTTGCTCGACCATTACGTCCATCTGTTTGAGCAGGAAATCGTAAAAGCCATTCACATTCAATATGCCAATGGGCTTGCTGTGCAGGCCCAGCTGCAGCCAGGTCAATACTTCGAAAAATTCTTCCAGCGTGCCGAAACCGCCCGGCAGCATGATGACACCATCGCACAGATCGTTCATCAATTGCTTGCGCTGGTGCATAGTTTCTACAATGTGCAATTCAGTCAGGCCGGTATGCCCTACTTCCTTATCCATCAAAAACCGGGGAATAACACCGATGGCTTCGCCGCCGCGCTTCAGCATGTTATCGGCCAGTAAGCCCATCATGCCCACCTTCCCACCGCCGAAAACCAGCGAAATATTTCTGTCGGCCATAATTTCTGTCAGCAGTTCAGCCGCTTCTTTTAGAGCAGGGTCGCCGTTGAAATTGGCGCCGCAGAAAATGGCGATGGATTTCATCAATTATTGATTTATTGAATTACTGAATTATTGAATGGGTCCGAAAGTCCGCATAAGTCCGGAAGTCCGGAAGATGTTTTATTACTTTTTAACAGAAATTACCTTACTAGTAATTCAAGACGTTTCATAGCACTTCGGTAACTATCTTTCGGACTTATGCGGACTTTCGGACTTGCGGACTACCTCGTATAATTGGGTGCTTCCTTAGTGATCGTAATATCATGCGGGTGCGACTCGCGGATACCTGCTGCGGTGATGCGCACAAAACGCGCCTTTTGCAACGCCGGGATGTCCTTGGCGCCGCAATAGCCCATACTGGCCTTCAAGCCGCCTACATACTGGTAAGCCACTTCAGCCAGGGTGCCTTTGTACGGTACACGGCCTACAATGCCTTCAGGGACCAGCTTCTTGATATCATCCTCTACATCCTGGAAGTAGCGGTCCTTCGACCCCTGTTCCATGGCCTCTATCGATCCCATACCGCGGTACGATTTAAAGCGACGGCCTTCGTAAATGATCGTCTCGCCCGGTGACTCTTCCACGCCGGCAAACAATCCGCCTGCCATTACCGAGCTGGCGCCGGCAGCTATGGCCTTGGCTATATCGCCGGTATGTTTGATACCGCCATCGGCTATGACCGGCACACCCGTGCCTTCCAAAGCTTTGGCGCACTCATAAACTGCATATAATTGCGGTACTCCAACCCCCGCGATGATACGTGTAGTACAAATAGAACCCGGACCGATACCCACTTTCACAGCATCGGCGCCGGCCTCGGCTAACGCTTTGGCCGCTTCAGGAGTCGCAATATTGCCCGCGATAACCTGCAGGTCGGGATATTTGGCTTTGACCTCTTTTAACTGGTTGATCACCCCTCTTGAATGGCCATGCGCGGTGTCGATAGCTACTACATCCACGCCAGCCTTAACCAATGCTTCCACACGCTTCATTGTATCGGGCGTAACGCCAACGGCAGCACCCACACGCAAGCGGCCATGTTCGTCCTTGCATGCAATCGGGAAGTTTTTGAATTTCTGAATATCCTTATAAGTGATCAGTCCCACCAGGCGGCCACCGCCATTCACTACCGGCAATTTTTCGATCTTGTGATTTTGAAGTATTTCTTCAGCCTGCATCAAAGTAGTTCCCTCAGGCGCGGTAACCAGTTTGCCGCTGGTCATCACCTCGCGCACCGGCCTGCTGCCATTCTTTTCAAAACGCAAGTCGCGGTTGGTAATAATTCCCTTTAATTGCTGATCGCCATTGACAATAGGTATCCCTCCTATCCGGTATTCGCGCATGATCTTAAAGGCATCTGAAAGCAGCGCATCTTCGTTCAGCGTCACCGGATCCTGTATCATGCCGCTTTCCGAGCGCTTCACTTTGCGCACCTCGTCAGCTTGTTGCTGTATGGTCATGTTCTTGTGCAGCATGCCCAAACCGCCCGCCTGCGCCAGCGCTATGGCCAGGGCCGACTCAGTAACGGTATCCATAGCAGCGGAAACCAATGGGATATTCAGCCTGATCTTTTTCGTCAGATAAGTGCGTGTATCCACCTCGCGGGGTAGCACTTCAGAGTAAGCAGGGATGAGCAGGACGTCGTCGTAAGTTAATCCTTCAGCGACAAATTTGGTGGGGTCTAATTGCATGGCAAATAATTTTTGGATTTATTATTTGCCGGGCAAAGATAACCTTTTATTTCGGAATTCGGAATTGCGAATTCGGATTTTGCTGATTTAACAGAAAATTAATCCAAAATGGCATTGAGATGATGCTTAGTGAAACCCGTTCGCGTTCAATATGGTCTGTGTACCGTAGTCGATAATAGTCGTGTCAAAAACAATCGGAATGATTTGCATAACCTTAACGGCGTGGCCGTTATAGTATCCAGCCACCCATTTACCATCGTCCCACAATTTTATTACCCTAAGTGCTTCATCATTACAGGCTCTGTTGTTTCCCCTAACAATTGAATAGTTTTCCAATGTTCCGTTTTCATTGATACAAAAGGACACGAAAGCTTTATAATGAAATTGTTTACTCATGTTTCGCTTTATTTCCATAGGTATTGTAATGTTCCTGGCCAAAACGTCATATAATGTGTCCAATCCACCGATATGAATAGGTGGCCTGTCCATGATAGTCGTGATAGTGTCCGTCTTGTCAATCAACGTAATGAACTTATCGGTTTTACCGTACTCGATTACTTTTCCTGAATCAAAATCATATTTGTTGTCAAGACTCCCATCCGTATTCCTGAATGTCCATAGGCCAATCCGCTTGCCTTCTCCATAGTTACCTTCCCGAATAATTATAGGTTTACCCCCAGAAAAAAGCCAATTTTTCCAATATCCATTTTTCAAACCGTGCGAATAATACCCCTTCTCCGTAGTGTCACCAAGGATATTGAAGTAAGTCCATAGACTGTCCTTCAAGCCATTTTTGTAATAACCCTCTTCAACAAGCTTTAAGGACACGGTTAGAAATTTTTGATAAATACCCTGGCGAATTTTGGGTTGAGCAGCAACAACGTGATACTGGATCATCACATTATCGGAAGGATGTTCCTCAACCATTTGCAGTTCCTGTGAATAGCCGAGCTTAGAAATAAAGATCAGTAAAACGACATATTGATACAATTTGGGCATGATAAGGACTATTGATGCCCTAAATTAATACTTTCCTACAATAACTTTATAAAACTTATCCAGGTCGAGGTATTTATTGGCCAGTTGCAGCAATTCTTCAGCTGTGACACTCTTCACTACGTCGGTATAACGATCGTAATAATCGTAATCCACGCCCGAAAAATAAATGTTCTTGAACTTATCCGCGTGCGAGAACACATTCTCCAGGCTGCCAAGCAGTGAACCCATCATATAATTGCGCACCAAAGCCAGCTCGTCGTCCGGGATAAGTTCTGTTTTCAGGATCGTGATCTCTTTTTCGATCTCATTTACCGCGTCCCGGCAAACATCGGCGCCGACTTCCGATGCGATGAACATCGCCCCGCCTTTTTTCAGCGAGCTCAGCCCCGAACCGATACCGTAAGTGTAACCTTTGTCCTCGCGGATATTGGCCATCAGCCTCGAACCGAAATAGCCGCCCAAAACGGTGTTCAATACCTGCAGTGCCGGAAAATCCAGGTGTTGACGTGTGATCATCGGCAGGCCCATGCGAATTGCTGATTGCAGCGCGTCCGGTTTTTCGATAAAATAAAAATGCTCCTCATTTGGCGTGAGCTCAGGTTGATGAGTATCCGCTTTGACCGGATGACTGATCCAATCGCTCCCAAAAGAACTTTTAATCAGGTCAACAATGGTTTGGTCAACTTTGCCCGCCACAACGATCGTACAGTTGGAGGGTTGATACATTTGCCTGAAATGCGCCAGCATATCCTCGCGGTGCAGGGTTTTGTAATCATCAAAATCAGCGCCCAGGCCATAAAGCGTATCACCATAAAGCGCTTTGTTGAACTTGCGCCGCGCTACAATATCATTTTTTTGGAGGCTTACCTGCAGTTTTTGCTGCTGGTTGCGGATAAAGGTGTCCAGCTCGTTTTGTGGGAAAATGGAATCGGTAATGATATCTTTCATTACCGGCAGGGTCTTCGGCAAATGACGGTTAAGGCTGAACAAGACCACTTGCGAAGTATCGTAGCCGTAGTCCACCTGCAAAAAGCCACCATAAAAATCGATCTGATCAGCGATCTCCGATGCAGTCCGGCTCGATGTACCCTCGGTAAGCATACTATTCACCGCTACATTCAAAAGCGGCTTCGCCGGGTCGAAACGCAGGTTGTGGAATATCCATTCAATACGTACCAGTTCCTGGTCGCCTGAATTGAAGATGAACAGGTTACTGCCGTTATCCAGTTTGATATGCTCCGGCCTGATGAGGCTGATCTGTTCAACTGGTTGAAATTGGGGGGCGGTCTTTCTATTTAATGTCATTTGTGTTTGTCATTGGGTCATTGGGTCATTGAGTCACCGGTCGCCTTTCCAAAATGACCTGATGACATAATGACTTAATGACTTTCGGCTAAATAAACCAGCGTCGATGAATTTTCCTTCCTGAAAACCTGTTGTGCTTGTTCTTGTATTTGCTGCTCCGTAATCGCCAGGTACTTTTCCGTTTCGTGGTTCAGCATATCCGCATCACCGAACAGTTCGAACGTGGCCAGGTTCATGGCCTTATCCAACAGCGACATTTCGGAAAATACCATGGTCGATTCTGTCTTGTTTTTAACTTTTGTTAGCTCGTTATCAGGTACCGGTTCGGTCTTTATTTTCTCCAGCTCCTCCCATATTGCGGCTTCAGCTGTTTCGATGCTCACGCCTTCGATGGGTTTGCCTTCCACCACGAACATGCCGCTGTCAAAGCTACCCATGTTGTAGGCGTGTATCTCGCTGAAAAGCTGCTTGTCTTTTACCAGGTTGCGGTAAAGCCGTGATGAATTCCCGCGTGAAAGAATATCCGATACCAGGTCGAGCTCGTAGTAACCTGCCTCCAGCCTGCCAGGCATGTGAAAAGCAATATACAGGTCGTTCAAAGGCACTTTGGC
This sequence comes from Bacteroidota bacterium, assembly GCA_018266935.1. Taxonomy (GTDB): domain Bacteria; phylum Bacteroidota; class Bacteroidia; order Sphingobacteriales; family Sphingobacteriaceae; genus Mucilaginibacter. Next base: position 9,802 of record JAFDZL010000398.1, read on the forward strand.
CGACGTGGTTTCGCGGCGCGCTTCAGTCTGCATTGGCTCCTTGGGCAATTCGCGGTGATACTTTTCACCAGCCGGTATCGGCCCGAACCATTTTTCGGCGAGCTCTTTTGCTCTCTCAATGCTGATATTACCACCGACTACCATAATGGCATTCTGCGGATTGTAATGCTGCTTAAAAAATGCTTTTACATCCTCAATACGCGCATCCTCTATATGTTTGACCTCTTTGCCTATCGTCGCCCAGCGGTATGGGTGTTTTTTATAGACCATCGGCCTCAATTTCAGCCAGACATCGCCATACGGCTGATTGAGATAACGTTGCTTAAACTCTTCAATCACCACATTCCGCTGTACTTCCAGGCTTTTTTCGCTGAAAGCCAAATTTAGCATGCGGTCGCTCTCAAGCCAAAATGCAGTCTCGATATTTTCAGCGGGCAAGGTAATATAGTAATTCGTGATGTCGTTGGTAGTGAACGCGTTATTCTCGCCGCCCACCCGCTGCAATGGTTCGTCATATTGCGGGATATTTACCGAGCCGCCAAACATCAAATGCTCGAACAAATGCGCGAAGCCTGTCTTCTCCGGGTCCTCATCGCGGGCGCCAACATCATATAATATATTCAGAACGGCCATCGGTGTGGTGTGATCTTCATGTACGATCACCCTCAGGCCATTGGCTAATATAAATCGGTTGAATTTAACCATGTAATATCTAAAAACGGAGAGCAAAGGTAATGGTTTTGGTTAATTAGTTAGATTGAGTTGGATTGAGTTGATTAAGTTATTTTATCCATTTGCTCGATTCAATCAACCACTTAACTCAATCAACTTAATCTACTAACCATTAATTAAAAAACATTGTAAATTTTCTTAAAAGTATTACTTTTGTGCCAGTTATTAACACATGTTGATTAGTTGTCAACATTTTTCCTATGATCTTACCCTAACTTTAAACCATCATGACCCAGTCACAGTTGATCCAGCACATTTCAGCGTTTGACAACCGAATCCATGCGGTGAAATTCCGCACGCAATTGAGAGAGCAAAACTTCTCCCTGAGCGAATTGGTTGATCTGACGTTTTACCCCGATAAGGCGGTTGCCCAGAA
>JAFDZL010000039.1 GCA_018266935.1 Bacteroidota bacterium
CGGCATCGTTCAAGTATTCATTCTCGATCACTTCCTCGCCTGGCTCCAAACGCTCAAATTCACGTAACTTCCTGTTAAAGCCTTCACTGTCCTTGATGATGGCTACCCGTGCACTGCGAACGAATTCGATCAAACCATAAGGTTGCAAAACATTCAGCAGGTTGTCGGTTTCTTCGCGATGACCGGTGGTTTCGAATACCGTATAATCCTTACGAATGGCTACCGTGCGCGCGCCGTTCTCGCGCAGCAAACGTTCAACGCTTACCTTCTCAGCAATCACATCCGTCGATAATTTATATAGCGCCAGTTCCTGCCAGATCACATCGTCGTTGGTATGGTAATAAGCTTTCAATACCTCAACCTGCTTTTCTATCTGGCGGCAAAGTTTGCGCACCACATCCTCTGTCTCGGTGATCACAATATTGAAGCGGTGAACGCTGCCCACTTCTGAGGGTGAGGTATTCAGGCTGTCGATATTGATCTTGCGGCGTGTAAATATGATAGCGATGCGGTTCAGCAAACCGATCTGGTTCTCGGTGTAAACCGTTATGTTAAATTCCTTTTTTTCTTCTTCGTGGCTCATGACTTTTTCTTCTTTTAAATGAGCTTATTTTAACCTGATCTCTGCAACGCTGCAGCCCTGCGGTACCATCGGGAATACATTGTTCTCCTTGGTAACGATCACCTCGAGCAGGTACGGGCCTTTGTGGCTCATCATTGTTTCAAGGGCTGATCGCAGATCTTTCCTATCATCTACCGAGTTGCCGTCGATGCCGTAAGCACTTGCCAGCTTCACAAAATCCGGGCAGGCCATATCCACAAATGAGTAACGTCTTTGGTTAAACAATTCCTGCCACTGACGAACCATGCCCAGGAAGTGATTATTGAGGATAATGATCTTGATGTCGATGTTATCCTGCATGATAGTACCCAGTTCCTGCAAAGTCATCTGGAAACCGCCATCACCGATAATGGCTACCACCTCACGGTCTTTCGCACCATATTTAGCACCCATGGCTGCCGGCAAAGCAAACCCCATAGTGCCCAAACCACCGCTCGTGACGTTGCTGCGCGTTTTGTTAAATTTAGCGTAGCGGCAACCCACCATCTGGTGCTGACCTACGTCGGTCACTATTACCGCGTCACCTTTTGTTATTTCGTTGAGCTGCTTGATCACCTCGCCCATGGTCATTTCGTCCGTGGTTGGGTTCAATTCTTTGTGGATCACCTGTTCGATCTCCTCTTTAGTATGATCATGAAATTGCTGCAGCCATTCGGGGTGGCTTTTTTGCTCGACCAAAGCGGTCAACAACGGCAAAGTTTCCTTGCAATCGCCCCAAACCGGAACCGTGGTTTTCACATTTTTGTCGATCTCAGCCGGGTCAATATCCAGGTGAACTACTTTTGCCTGTTTCGCATATTTGTCCAGGCGGCCAGTCACACGGTCGTCGAAACGCATACCGATGGCGATCAAAACATCACATGAATTGGTCAGCACATTCGGTCCGTAATTGCCGTGCATGCCGAGCATACCAACATTTAGCGGGTGATCAGTCGGGATAGCGCCCGCGCCCAAAACGGTCCATGCAGCGGGGATACCAGATTTCTCTACAAAAGCTTTAAATTCCTGCTCTGCTCCCCCTAAGATCACACCCTGGCCAAACAGGATGAAAGGTCTTTCAGCCTTATTGATCAGTTCAGCAGCCCGCTCGATAAATTGCGCGCGAACGATCGGCTTCGGCCTGTAGCTGCGGATATGATTGCATGGGGTATAACCCTTGAACTGGAATTTTTGTACCTGTGCGTTCTTGGTAATGTCGATCAGCACGGGGCCAGGGCGACCGCTCTTGGCAATGTAAAACGCCTTAGCCAATACTTCCGGAATTTCGGTAGCATCAGTCACCTGGTAATTCCATTTGGTGATCGGTGTGGTGATGTTGATAACGTCGGTCTCCTGGAAAGCGTCGGTACCCAGCAGGTGGGCAAAAACCTGGCCGGTGATGCACACGACCGGTGTGCTGTCGATCTGTGCATCGGCCAAGCCTGTCACCAGGTTGGTTGCCCCCGGACCACTTGTGGCAAAAACCACCCCTACTTTTCCCGATGTACGCGCGAAGCCCTGCGCAGCATGAATGCCGCCCTGCTCGTGGCGCACGAGGATATGCTCTAATTTATCTGAATAATCATACAGGGCATCATAAATAGGCATGATTGCTCCGCCTGGATACCCGAATATCGTTTTAACACCTTCGGCTATCAGTGCTTCCAATACAGCAGCCGAGCCGGTTATTTCAACCGCTTGTTTTTCAGCGGCTGGCGTTAGTGTTTCTTGTTGTGCAACTTCCATACTATTATTTCGAATTTCGAATTTTCAATATCGAATTTGTTTTGTCATTGAACCAAGGCGAACTTTTAACCTTTCGCCTTTCGGCTTTCACCTCTCTTAACATTCGTCCGTCACACAGCCTTCTGCCGCAGTGGCAACGGTTTTTGCATACTTATATAATAGACCCTTTTTTGCTTTCAGTCCCGGCTGCTTCCATTCGCTTCGGCGGTAGGCCAGCTCGGCGTCTGATATTTTCAGGTTCATCGTGCGGTTTATGGCATCGATCTCTATTATATCATCGTCCTTAACGATAGCGATATTACCCCCATCGTACGCTTCGGGAGTAATGTGACCGACGACGAAACCGTGAGTTCCCCCCGAAAAACGTCCGTCTGTAATTAGAGCTACCGAAGCGCCCAAGCCTGCACCGAAGATGGCCGACGTAGGCTTCAGCATCTCCGGCATGCCCGGAGCGCCTTTCGGCCCGACGTAACGGATCACCACTACATCGCCGTGTTTCACCCGACCGTTCATAATACCGTCTATCAGGTCGAACTCGTTTTCGAACACTCTTGCCGGCCCCTCAAAACGTTCGCCTTCTTTACCCGTAATTTTAGCTACCGAGCCTCCCGTTGCCAGGTTGCCGTACAGTATCTGCAGGTGACCGGTCGCTTTGATCGGTTTATCTGCGGGGAATATAATTTTCTGATTCCCAAATTCGAGGTCGGGAACAGTCGCCAGGTTTTCTGCAACGGTTTTCCCCGTAACAGTTAGGCAATGGCCGTGCAGCCAACCTTGTTTAAGACAATACTTCATTACAGCCGGAACGCCGCCGATTTTATGCAGGTCCTCCATTACATATTTGCCGCTTGGTTTCATATCGGCCAGTACAGGGATCCTGTTGCTTATTTCCTGGAAATCATCCTGCGTTAGTTTTACGCCGATGCTTTTTGCAATCGCGATCATGTGCAATACCGCATTGGTTGAACCGCCCAGCACCATAATTATAACCATAGCATTTTCGAAAGCTTCGCGGGTCATGATGTCGCTGGGTTTGATATCACGCTCGAGCAAAACTTTAATTGCCTTGCCTGCCTCACGGCATTCTTTGCGTTTCTCTTCGCTGGTAGCCGGGTTGCTGCTCGAATACGGCAAACTCATGCCCAGCGCCTCAATAGCCGAAGCCATTGTATTAGCGGTATAGATACCGCCGCAGGCGCCTGCACCCGGGCAGCTATGTTTAATCACTTCAATGAAGTCTTTCTCGTCTATCTGGTGAGCGATCTTCTTACCCAGCGCCTCGAAAGCCGAAACGATGTTCAGGTCCTCACCTTTATAATGACCGGGCTTAATAGTACCGCCATAGATCATGATCGATGGACGGTTCAAGCGCCCCATTGCAATAACGGAGCCGGGCATATTCTTGTCACAACCGGGCAGCGCGATCAGCCCATCATAGTATTGAGCACCGCAAACGGCTTCGATCGAATCGGCGATCACATCCCGGCTTACCAATGAATAACGCATTCCCTCAGTACCCATACTCATCCCGTCACTCACGCCGATGGTGTTGAATATCAGGCCCACCAGGTTCTCGTCCCAAACGCTCTCTTTCACCAACTTGGCCAGGTCGTTCAGGTGCATGTTGCAGGTATTGCCATCGTAACCCATGCTGGCCACGCCCACCTGCGCTTTTTTCATGTCCTCATCTGTCAAACCAATGCCGTAAAGCATGGCCTGCGCGGCCGGCTGCGTCGGGTCGCTGGTGAGGTGTTTGCTGTATTTGTTGAGCTCGGTGGTAGTCGTGGTATCCATTATATTTTTAACAATTATTCAGTCCCGTTGATTGGTTTTTTGAAATTAGGCAGATGTCTTCCATCGTCCAATAGTTCAAAAAATTATTTTCAATTCGATATTTTATTTTGTTTAAAACCAAAATTTTATAATTTATTCTGTTTTAAGTCAATTTTTTGAAATAAAATTATTATCACACTATACCAAAGTTAAAAACGGTTTTTGGTACAATTTTTATGCATGCATAATAAAGTCCCGATTTTCTGCCTGAAATGCCTTTTCGCCGGCAAAAACCTGCAAAAAAAAACGCCCGGGGCTCATGCGCTCCGGACGTTCTTTCCTGTCAAAACCAGGGTATGTCGTTACCGTCGCGCGGGCCTTTCGGGCAGCACAATAATTCGGTTGCTGATAATTATGTTTTGAGCATCGACCGCACGCGAAACAGCCAGGCCGGTTACCCCGACCCCTATGCATATTTTATTCCCGTGCGCGTTCATATTTATCAATGCTTGCGGCGCAAGATAGCAGCCTTGCTTATAACTTCCAAAAACAACCGCAAAAAAAAACGCCCGAAGCACACTCAAGCCCCGGACGCTTATTATTGCCAAACAGGTTAATTCGTTATCAACTAATATCTAAGTTACTGCAATTACCTGTTACGGTGGAAGCACGTTTTTCACTTTGGTGAGTTTCGCCTATTCAGTTGGCAGTGGGCGGTTTGCAGTGGGCAGAACCGGTTTTGAACCCCTGCAAACTGCCAACTCATAACTGCAAACTGAAACCGTTCACATTCACGCACGTTTCAACCACTTTCGACCACTTATTACCTTAATTGTTAGGGTCTTGAAATTTACACTAAGGGTCAAATTTTGGGAAAGTGGACCCTTTTTGTGAACGCCAATAATGCAAACAACTGCAAAACAACCGCTTACAGCTTTTGAGTTTCTACAGAAAAAACCAGCGATTCAGGCGAAAAAGAAGCGAATTTGCATCTTTTTACCACTTTCAACCACTTTTTGCAGGTTTCAGCGAATTTCGTGTGCGGCAAACGGGCTTAGTGTACATGCGGTCTTGAGGAACATGGCATTCAATGCGGCAACTTATCCTTCAGCGCACCGTACACCCAGGTGCCGAGGATAGCGCTCAGCAGCGTCATGCCAATCACCCCGAAACCGCTGCCCAGCAGGGCGTACAGCGGACCCGGACAGGCACCGGTAATGGCCCAGCCCAGGCCGAATATCAGTCCGCCCCAGACGTTGCCCCACGTGAATTGTTTCTTCGGTATTTCTACCGGTTCTCCGCTGATGGTTTTGGCTTTGAAGCGTTTGAGCAGCAGTACCGATACCATGCCCACCGCAATGGCACTGCCGATGATGCCGTACATGTGAAAAGCCTGCACCCTGAACATCTCCTGGATGCGGAACCACGAGATCACTTGCGACTTCACCAGGATGATGCCGAATACTACGCCCGCTATTAAGAATTTGATATTTCTCATAACTTAAGCAGGTAAGGTAAAATGAACCAGGTCATTACAAAGCCGCCGATCATGAAGCAGCAGGTAGCTACCATCGACGGCCATTGCAGCGTGGAGATGCCAAAAATGGAATGCCCCGAAGTGCAGCCGTCGGCGTAACGTGTACCAAAGCCGACCATAAAGCCGCCCAGCACCACGAAGATGAGCCCCCGCAGCGTGGCCAGCGCGCCGAAGTTGAATATATCCACCGGGATCAGCGTGCTGAAGTCCTTCACCCCCTCCTGCTGCAGCAGCGCGGTGGTTTTCGGGTTCAGGTTCACCGCGTCGGCGCCATGCATATACTGCGCCGCGATGAAGCCGCCGATCACTACCCCGGCCACATAGAACAGGCTCCAGCTTTCGCGCTTCCAGTCGTAGCTGAAGAAAGGCAGCTTGGCCGGAACGCAGGCCGCGCAGATATGCCGCAGCGACGACGAGATGCCAAAGGGCTTATTGCCCAGCAGCAGCAGCGCGGGCACCATCAGCCCGATCAGCGGCCCCGCGACGTACCAGGGCCAGGGTTGTGTTATCCAGTTCATCGTGCAAATATACGAAGTTCGTTGTCGGATGTCGGAGGTCTGAGGTCAGAAGTCAGAAGTCAGAAGGTCGCGCGGATAGTCCCCCGTAACTATTACCTTTACCCGGTGTCAAACCGATAAAACGCCCTCCCATGCCTGTCCAACTCGTCATACAGCCCGAACCCTCCAAAGAGGATATCAAAGTGATCTATAACGGACTGTTCGCCTACAATACGGAGGCCTATGGGACGCCGGAGCAAAGGCCCTTCGTGGTGCTGCTCCGCGACGACGATGGCGGCGAAACCGTAGGCGGCCTGCACAGTATTTATGCCTATGGCTGGTTGTATATCTCGATGCTTTTTATACCCGGCAGCCTGCGCAACCAGGGCTACGGAACAAAGCTGCTGCGCGAGGCGGAAACTTTCGCGCGCGAACAAAACTGCAAGGGCGTGTGGGTGGATACCTTCAGTTTCCAGGCGCCCGGGTTTTATGAGAAAGCCGGTTATGAACCATTCGGCGAACTGACCGATTTCCCTCCCGGGCACCGGCGGATCTTTTACCGGAAGATGTTACGGTAATAGTGTTGATGCTTTTAAAGCAATCCTATTAAATCTGCCAGAGCACTTTAATAGGATAGGCGGCGAAATGTTTATCAGCTGAAACTATCGTCAGGTTTTCAGAAGTGCCTTGTGCAATTAATAGCCGATCGAACGGATCATGATGATAATGCGGCAATTTATTTAAGCTGATCAGGTGATCGAACGAAATGTCCAGCATCTTAAATCTTCCATCGGCAGACATTTTGTCGCGGATTTGCTCCAATGAGAAAGCAAGTTCAATTTTACCTAAGCTTGACTTAATGGTTATTTCCCAAAGCGAAACGATACTGACTATGAGCTTCTCTGACCGGTCTAAGCTGACAGCCAATTTTCCCGGAAGCGCCGAACTTCCGTCCAAATACCATAATAAGGCATGAGTATCGAGCAAATACTCCATTATCACATATAGTCTTTAAAATCTTCTAATGGAGCGTCGAAATCATCGGCCATATACTTGATCAGGCCTTTCATACTGCCATATCCCCTTTGAACTTTGGAATCGCCCGGGTGAGTACCTGCAACTAACGAACTAATAAAGTCCTCAACCTCCTTCTGCTTATCAGAAGGGAGTTTGCTGATCATCTCAATTAATTCTGTCGTACTCATAATAACGCTAATATACAAAAACCCGCCTATATCCCAAATGGATCGTAGTTTGTGGATCATGGTCCATAGCAATACCCGCTTTAACCATCAACCATGAACCCCCTAAAACCGCTCGCTCAACCCCAAACTCACCATACTCGTTTTAATGGGCCCGTATCCTGACGAACTGATGGCCGTAGTGCCCTGCATGAACCGGATATTGATGCCCAGGCCCTCCGCATAACTGTTTTGAAATTCGAAGCCGAAGCCGCCGCCGACCGAAAAATTACCGCTTGTATAGGCATTCCGGGTGTTCACCACGCCGGTACTGTTAAAGTTGTAGGTGGATGATAGCAGGAAGCCTTGCTGCACCCCGAACTCAAGATACCCGCCGAACGGAAACCGGCTTTGCAGCAGCACCGGCACATCCAGGTACGATTCCCGGTATTTATTGACCTGGCCGCCGGGCATCGCTTTCAGGTTGCCGCCCTCGCCTGAGTAAACACCCTCTACCTGCAACGCGATAATGCCAACCTTGTAGCGGACAGACGCGCCTCCGTAGCCCAATAACGCGTTTTGCATGGTAAAACCCGGATATTGTTCCGTGGCCAAATTTACCCCGGCCTTAAGGCCAACCGAAAATTGAGCATGAACCGAAGTGGCAAGCAGCAAACCCGCACAAACGATACCGGTACGGAATAAGGTTTTGGTTGATCTTTTCATGAGTTTGACAGAAAGCAATAATCGTGCTAAATTTCGGAGGTCGGAAGTCGGAGATCGGAGGTCAGAGGTCGGAGCTCAGAGGGAA
>JAFDZL010000003.1 GCA_018266935.1 Bacteroidota bacterium
ACGCATCAGCCCCGGGTGCATTCAAACCCGCAGGCTACCTTGCAAAGCCCGAAGAGCTAAGGCAATTAGCTGCTTTTTTCTTTTGGGGGTCATGGGTCTGCGGTGTTGAAAGGCCGGGAGAGAAGTACAGCTATACCAATAACTGGCCATACGATCCACTGGCGGGAAATACGACCACATCTGAGATCATTTTATGGAGCATTGTAGGTTCCCTGGGGCTTGTTATAGGCCTGGGTTTGGTGTTATATTATCATGGACGGCTGGATAAACTGAACGACGAAACATATACCAGCAAAACCCAGCCATTAATGACGCGGGCCGAAGTAGAAAAGTTTCAACCCGGTAAGATTCAGCGGGCCACCTATAAATTTTTTTATGCAGCTATTTTACTTTTTGCGGTACAGGTTCTGGCCGGCATACTAACTGTTCATGACTTTGTCGGATTTACCCGTTTCTGGGGGTTTGATATATCTAAACTGCTGCCCATTACAGTAACCAGGAGCTGGCACGTCCAATTGTCTTTATTGTGGATATCTGCCTGCTGGATCGGCGCATCCTTTTTTATGATGTCGCTGGTTTCACCGGATCAGCCTAAAAAGCAGCTTATCCTGATCAACATGCTTTTCTGGCTGATCATTGTGCTCGTTGCAGGCTCGTTTGCAGGGATATTTCTTGGCCCGAAAGGGTTTCTGCCCCAATTATGGTATTGGTTTGGCCACCAGGGCTGGGAATACGTGGAACTGGGCAAGGTCTGGCAAATGTTACTTGGTGCAGCATTTGTACTTTGGGCCGTGATCATCTATCGCGGCGTCAAGCCGGTGATGAAGGTAAAACAACCCTGGGCGCTGCCCAATTGGTTGTTATATGCCATCGGCAGCGTTATCATCCTGTTTATATCGGGCTTTATCGCCACGCCGAAAACAAATTTTGTGATCACGGATTTTTGGCGATGGATGGTCGTGCACATGTGGGCCGAAGCATTTTTTGAGGTATTTACCACGGTTTTGATCGGTTATTTTATGGTAATGATGGGACTTGTCAATAAACAGGCGGTAATCCGTGTCATTTACCTGGCGACATTGTTATTTCTCGGCTCGGGTTTGCTTGGCATTTCTCATAATTTTTACTGGAATGCCAAGACGGTGAGCACTGTAGCGCTCGGGTCCGTTTTTTCGACCTTACAGGTTATCCCATTAATACTGCTGACGCTTGAGGCCTGGCGCTTTGCCAAACTGCCGAAGTTATTGGAGAACGGTAACGGCGCCGCAAAAAATTTAAGTAAGCGGTTCGGCTTCAGTGAAGTGTTTCTCTTTTTAATCGCCGTTAATTTCTGGAACTTTTTCGGTGCCGGGGTGCTGGGCTTTATCATCAACCTGCCGGTTGCCAATTATTATGAACATGGTACTTATCTGACCGTTAACCATGGCCATGCGGCATTAATGGGTGTCTATGGAAATCTCGCATTAGCGGTCGTTTTGTTTTGCGCCCAATTACTGACGAAGACGGAATGGTGGAAGCCGCGCTTGATCCGGACAGCCTTCTGGTCCGTCAATATCGGGTTACTATTGATGGTTCTGCTCGACCTTTTCCCTGTCGGTATCTGGCAGTTCAAAACCGTTACTGAACAGGGATTGTGGTATGCCCGCAGCCATTCATTCGTTGAAAGCGACGGCTTCCAAAGATTCACCTGGATGCGAATTATCGGCGGCGCCTTATTCACTGTTGGTGGTGTTATTCCGCTTACCTGGTTTGTTTTAAGAGGCAGGAGGTGGTTAAAAAAAGCTGAGGTGACCGATATGCCCGTTACTGAAAAAGTTGCAATGCCGGTTGCTGAAGTACCGGCTTTATAAAGGTATCCATGTTAAAAAATGAAAATATGAAACCCATTGTTTATTCCTGTTCAGGCTGTTCGAGCGCGGCCCAAATGGCCAATTATATTGCAGTTCAGCTCGACAGGAGAGAAGTTGCGGAAATGTCGTGTATAGCCGGGGTTGGCGGTAACGTCAAAAAACTGGTCCGAACGGCGCTATCCGGCCGTAAGATCGTCGTTATCGATGGATGTCCGCTCGCTTGTGCCAGGGCTTGTCTGAATAACCACGCCGTGGAGCCGGATATGCATATTGAGCTGACTGATTTTGGTGTTGCCAAACGACAGCACGCCGATTTCGATCAGCAGCAGGCGGATGAAATATTGGAGATCGTCCAAACCATGACCAGAGAACTTGCAGACGGCGAATGCACTGTTAAAACGATAGGGTATGATGCCGGATAGCATTGCGGACTTTTTGAACGACCAGACGTGTGCCACCATTTGCTGCATAGACGCGGCCGGTAATCCTTATTGTTTCAATTGTTTTTACGCGTTTAACAGGGAAAATAACTTACTATACTTTAAATCGCCGCGTGAGACGTGCCACGCAGGATTGCTTGCAATAAATCCGGCGATAGCTGGCACAGTACTTCCCGACAAACTGAATAAAGCTGCGACAAAGGGCGTGCAGCTGAAAGGAAAAATTCTTGATGGAATGCATCCGATGACAAAAGATGCTTACACCGCCTATCATAAGAAATACCCAGCAGCATTGATGATCACCGGTCAGGTGTTTGTCGTTAAATTGGATGCGATAAAAATGAAGGATAGCAAATTGGGCCTGGGTAAAAAGATGCTATGGAAAAGAGACTCAAGTTTTATTTGAGCCGGGCCGCGTGAGCGGCCCGGTTTGTTTGCGGATATTACCGACGGTGGCTTTTAATTATTTTTTCATTAATTTTATAAAAATTAGCAACGTGGACAAGAATCAGGACTTGCCGGAATTGATGACTGAAATGCTTATTAAACAGGATAGGACAAATGAAATCCTTGAGCAATTTATGGCGGTTTCTGTTAAACAGTGGGAACAGCAGACAAAGTTCAATGAGCGTTTTTTTGATAAATTAGAAAAGCTGGAAAGAATACTTGAAAAGCTCATTCTATTAGAAGACCGGATCAAACATCTCGAAGATCTTGAGGAACGAGTTTCGAAAATTGAAAGTTTATTGAGGGCATCGTAAACCTAAGCTGCTATTTTTCCGCCGGATTCTTCTTCCCCGCAACCAGTTTATCAACCATTTTTACTAACCGCTCTTCACGTGTTTTATCCTGTTTGGCTGTCAATATCCAAAGCACATATTCCTTACGGTTCGACCAGGAGAGCTTTTCATAATTGCCGAGAGCCTGAGGGTTGTGCTCCAAAGCTTGCTTAATATCATCGCGCAGGATGATAGACTTCTTATCCACGTCGATCCATTGGCCGTATTCATTTTGCCTGATCTCATCCGCGGCGATATTGGAGATTTTTGCCTGGCCGATTGGCCGGAAGCGGGAGGCTGTCCAAATTTCATCCACCGCTATAGCCGCAACAGGCTCCAAACCGTAATTGGTCACCATGCTCCAGTCGCCCATCATGGCCAGGTCGCTTTGCATACCCGAGCTTTTCTTTGGTGAAGAGATCCAGAATACGGTATCCGGTTTTAAGGTTGGCACCACGACTTTCAGGTTTTCGGTCAGCTCGTGGCTACTCTTCGCGAATAATTGCACGCCGTCAAAAGCGCCTTTCGCTTCAAAAGAGGTTGTAACACCTTCAGGTAAAGGTTCCAGAGCGGCTAAATAATTCGCAGGGGCGTTAAAGAACAACCAGTTTTTGCCGGGTTTGATGAGGAGTTTTTTGGCTAACGGCGACATTGTTTGAACACGATTTTCAGGATTTAACAGATAAACACGATCAAATCTAATCGTAAATTTCTTATAAATCTTTTCGTCCTGCTTATCGAAAATTGCTAAACGACCAACTTGTTAAAGAAATCCCAAAGGACAATCCCTGCCGAAACGACGATATTAAACGAATGCTTCGTGCCGAATTGCGGTATTTCGATACAGGCATCTATATTTTTCATTACGTCATCACTTACGCCGTTTACTTCGTTGCCGAAGATCAGGGCGTATTTTTTACCTGGTTCGGTCTTGAATTCATTCAGCATGATGCTTTTCTCAGCTTGTTCGATGGCAATGATGGTATAGCCATCCTTGCGTAGTTCTTCAACAGCTTGCAAAGCGTCGGCGTAGTAGCTCCAGTTAACGGATTGCGTAGCTCCCAATGCCGTTTTTTCGATCTCGCGATGCGGCGGCTGACCGGTGATACCGCAAAGGCATATCTTTTCGACAGCAAAACCATCGCAGGTGCGGAAAACGGAGCCCACGTTGTGCATGCTGCGCACATTGTCTAAAACGACGACAATAGGCAACTTTTCCTGTTCCTTAAATTCGGAGATGGAAGCGCGGTTAAGTTCGTCGAGTTTAAGCTTGCGCAATGCCGGTGATTTGAGACCAGAGATCAGTGATTAGTTATGGCAAAGTTAGCGATTATGAATTTGCCAGTTCCTTTAATACGCCAACACCATCGCCGATAGAAGAAGAATAAACCGATGGTGCATAACCGATCTTCGCGGTATAATATTCGATCATCCCTTTGCTGAACCGGTCGAAGCCGTTTTGCTTCACCAGGGCGATACCGCATCCTCCGAACCCGGCGCCCGTCATGCGCGCGCCGGCCACATCAGGGTTGGTTTTGCCGTATTCGGCAATGGCATCCAGTTCTTTGCCGCTAACCTCGTACAGATTTTTAAGCGAATCGTGCGAGGCGTACATCAGCCTGCCGAATTCATTCAGGTCGTGTGCAGCCAGGGCTTCAGCAGCCTGTTTTACACGGTCGTTTTCTTCGATCACATGTGTGGCGCGTTTAAGTACTGTTGTATCTTCGATCAGATGCTGATACTTCCTGAAAGTAGCGGCATCTATATCGCAAAGGTTTTGGATATCGAGTTCCTGCTGCAGCGCTTTCAGGGCCGCCTGGCATTCCTGCACGCGTTCATTGTATTTGGATTCGGCCAGTTTGCGGGGTTTATTGGTATTGATGATCGCCAGGCAATATTCCCCCAGGTTGCTATCGACAGCCTTGTATTCCAGCGAATCGCAGTTCAGCATCAAGGCTTTATCTTTTTCGCCGAAAGCTACAGCGAACTGGTCCATGATACCGCAGTTTACGCCGATGAATTCGTTTTCCACCTCTTTGGAAAGCTGCACCAATTCGAGCTTTGAATAGCCGCATTCGAATAGGTCGTTCAGCATATAAGCCGTCACTACCTCGATAGAAGCGGAAGAGGACAGACCAGAGCTGATGGGGATATCGCCATAAAAAAGTAAGTCGAGGCCCTTTAGTTCATTATGCTGTTTCAGGAAATAGTCGATAATACCTAATGGATAATTGTACCAGTGTTCTTTGGTTTTGGAATAACCTTGCTGCAGCGGAATATCGAGCTTATCGTCGAAGTTCAGGCTCCTGAAACGGAAAACACCTTCATCGTTAACTGACGCCAGCACGTAAGTGCCGAAAGTAATGGCGCAGGGCATCACCAGGCCGCCGTTGTAGTCGATGTGTTCTCCGATCAGGTTTACCCTTCCGGGCGAGAAATAAGCGTTTTCGGCTTCTTTGTTAAATATTTTCCTGTATTCAGCGTGCAAGTTATTCTTCATTCTAAAAATAATAACGGAAGACAAATATTGTAAATTTTACACTTATTCCCGGCCATTCATCCGTTTTTTGGCAATAATAATGGAGCCGACCCTGACTGCCCGTGCCGGTGCTTGTGATTGGTTGGCGCATAAAATAAAAAAGCACCGGCTAATGCGGTGCTCGTAATATTCAAAATAAAGTCATTAGTGCCTTTTGCATTCACCCGAACCCAGGTTGATTGTATAGCTTGAACCACCGGTAACATTAAGGGTAACGGTACCATTTCCATTGAACGTAATGGTGCCGCTGTAGCTGTAATTTACTTTTCCGGCGGTGCCAGTCAGGGTAAATGTACCTGACCCGCTAACAATTGCCCTGCCCGGTTTTGACAATGTCAGATTGGTGATCACTACGTCAAGGTAGCTGTTGCCTGAAGCTTTATTGCCAACCTGCGACTGAAATGTACCATGACGCTTAAAATCGCCATTGATCACAAAATTTGCGGCAGCCTGGGTAAGGCCGGCAATAGTTGCATTTGCTGTGTCTTTGGCTGTAGTGGAGATCCGCGGACCGCTGAACGAGCCGCTGGAGACCATCGTGTTGACCAGGTTGTCAGGCTGTGACTGCGCATTACAGTTCAACGTGTGGGAATACTTCCTAAAATAATTGAAGGAAACTGACGAATCGGAGCCCGAATGGGTGACACTGTCCGTTAAAGTAGTACCACAAGCCTGATGTTCGGAAGCCAGGCCCACTGAATTCACTGACGGGCCGCCAACGGAGGCCACGATTGCGGCATTAGCTGAAATGTCGTCAGCCATCGAGGCGACACCACCGGAATTAGAGGACAGCGCGCTGGCAGCCAAATCGGCGGCCTGGTCGGTTGACACAGAGCCGGATGCAGAAGTGCTGTCTTTCTTACATGCAGATATGCTGAAAAACGCCAGCGCGACTGCGATCATAGATAGTTTTAAAGTTTTCATTTTTTAAAGGGGGTTTATGTTTGTAATGCGTATGTGACATTGGAATGACGGAAAGGTTTAAACCGGGCGAATAAATTTTCCTTTGGCGTTAATCTTTTGGTCTCGTTTAGCCCGCGCCTGGGAAATTTAAAAAATACCCCCGCCTGAGCAGGGGTATTCGTCAAATTTAACCTTACACCTATGAACTTGTAATTAAACTTATTGGCTTTTACGCGGTTATATGTACGAAGGTTTTGGGCAAAACGAAAAAGTTATCCACAAATCGCCATGCTATCTAACTGATAATCTTTGAGATACAATATGGATCAGCCCGCTTTAACTGGCTTTTAAAACGCGCTGATTTTCATCTTAATGTGGGGCGATAATATCGAGTGTTTCGAGGTCGCTATCGGTAAGTTCAAGTTGCGGAGCCTGCATATTCTCTTCCAAATGTTTTACGCTTGATGTACCGGGTATCAGCAAAATGTTGTCCGAATGATGGAGCAGCCAACTCAACGCAACCTGGTGCGGCGTGGCGCGATGTTTTGCAGCTGCCAGCCTGATTTTGTCATCCGCATCCACATTTCCGGCGCTTAAAGGGAACCAGGGGATGAAGGCGATATGATGATCGCGGCAATAGTCCAGTACCGGCTCCCATTCGCGGTTATCTACGCTGTATTTGTTTTGCACGGATACCACGTCGAAATATTCCTGCGCTCTTTTGATGTCGTCAATACCGACCTCCGACAAACCGACATATCTTATTTTATCTTCTTCCTGCGCTTTCTTCAGAAATTCAAATGATCGTTCCGCAGGCACTTTGGGGTCTATCCGGTGTAACTGGTACAAGGCTATGCGCTCAAGCTTTAGTCTTTTCAGGCTGCCTTCCAGCGCTTCTTTCAAATGATCGGGGTGAGAATTCACCGGCCATTGATCGGGTCCGGAGCGTTCCAGCCCCCCTTTGGTCGCGATTACCAAATCCGGCGGGTAAGGATACAGTGCTTCTGCAATTAACTCTTCCGAAATATACGGTCCGTAGCTATCTGCGGTGTCGATGAAATTCACACCCAGTTCCACGGCGCGTTTCAATACCCTTATTGCCTCCTCTTTATCTTCCGGCGGGCCCCAAATGCCTTTTCCCGTAATTCTCATCGCTCCGTAACCAAGCCGGTTCACGTCCAGTTCTCCGCCAATAGCGAAGGTCTTTTCAAATGATGTGATCGTTGCCATAAAATTGATGTTTTAACTAAAAGTTTAACATCGGTCGCCGGCAAATGTTCAACCCGGGTTCGATCGGTTATTGGCATTTTTTTTGTTTTATAAAAATTGATTAAATTAGTTTGATTAAACCCAAAACCCTTTAACAATGAAAAAACAAAATTACGCTAACCATCGCAGCCATTGGATACCCGGATATCATTTTGTGCTGAGTTCATTACTCATTTTGGGCACCATAATAGCCGCTGTGAACGCGTTGCGCCACCTGCCCAATCATGGAGGGTTTGTGAGTGCGATACTGATCGAAGACTCGTTTGCTTGCGGTCTGTTCTTCTTCTGGTTTACGAGGCAATTCCCTCTCAGAGTTCAGGACAGGGCCATCCGTGCGGAAGAGAATCTCCGTCATTACGTGCTTACCGGCAAGTTGCTGGACCAACGCATCAATATGCGCCAAACCGCGGCATTGCGTTTTGCGCCCGATGAAGAATTTGTAGAGTTGGCCGGCAAGGCCGCGGAAGAAGGTTTGAGCCCCGACGAGATCAAACGAGCGGTTGTGGAGTGGCGCGCCGATCACCACAGGGCATAGCAATTATTGCAAGTATTGTTATTATAATAAAGAAAGCACCTTTCAGGGTTTGAAGGGTGCTTTCTTTATTAATTGATATGAGGTGATCTCAGCGCCACGCCCCTATAATAAAACCCATCAGTGTAAGCGAGACTACGCTATAGGCGCCATTGATAAAAATGTGGCGCCAGCTTCTTTGTTCGAACAGGCTATGGATAGCGATGGCGCAAAATGTCCAGATACCGGCCAGGAAGCCTGCTTCGGCGCCCCATGACGCGGTTGTTTTGGCATCGGCCAGGAACATAGCCAGGTTTACCGCCATCAGCAGCGAAAAGAATGCGGTGAACCCGAATGTTTTCGCCATGCTGCCCGATTTGATGTCTTCGTCGGTGAGTTTACTGTCGGTCATCCAGGCTTTGCCAAAAACGGGCCGCGCATACCAGATGCCGCCTACAACGAAAGACGACAGGCCTGCCGCCACTACGGCAAGCCAATTGATTTGTGAAAAGTTCATGTGCTTTGGGTTTAATTTAAGTTTCAAATAAAACTATTGTAAAACTATTGAAACATTCAAAATTATTAACTAAGGAAATTTCATATTTGAATGATAGTCAACACAAAGCTTTTGAACTTTCAAACCTGCAAAAATAGTTTAGCCGTCTTTCCTCTCCTCCTTAATTAAAACTTATGAAACGTCACGCCTCCGTTATCATACTTTGCTTCTTTGTGCTCACATCTTTCGCTCAACCCAAAACAGTCAGGGATGAATCACAATTTTTAAAGGTTACCTTACTTGGGACCGGCACCCCTCAACCAATTATAGAGCGCTTTGGACCCAGTATTCTTGTACAGGCTGGTAACCAATCTTTGTTATTTGACGCCGGTCGCGGATGTCTTCAACGTTTAAATCAAATAAAACTGTCTTATGATAAAATAGATGCCCTTTTCCTGACGCATCTTCATTCAGATCATGTTGTAGGCTTGCCCGATTTATGGCTCACCGGATGGCTTCTCTCAAGGAGAGCGGCCCCCCTGAAAGTTTTTGGGCCTGCAGGCACGAACGACATGGTGACGGATTTGCAAAAGGCATTCGCCTTTGATATTAACATTAGAATAAAGGATGACAAAGCTCCCGAAAATGGGAGTAAATTAAATGCAATTGAAATACATCAGGGAGTTATTTATGAAAAGGGTGGCGTCAAGGTTGTTGCTTTCGAAGTGGACCACGGCCCGGTTAAGCCTGCATTCGGTTATAGAATAGATTATAAAGGACATTCGGTGGTATTATCCGGTGATACCAGGTATTCGGAAAACTTGGTCAGGTTCGCCGGGGGAACAGATCTATTGATACATGAAGTTGCGATTGCTCCTGATACATTGCACCAGTCTAACCCTCGATATTCTATATTGGCACATCATACTACCCCTGAGCAAGCAGCTAAAGTTTTTAATGAAGTGAAACCGAAACTTGCTGCATATTCCCATATAGTCAGACTTTATGGTCTGGGTGAAGAGGATCTGTTAAAACGCACTAAAGCAAATTACTCCGGCCCATTTGTTATAGGACAGGATCTGATGAGTTTTGTGGTTGCTGATACCATTGCTGTAGGCAGAGGAATAACAAGCAAGCCTCAGTGAAAAGTTATTAACTACTGAACCTTATACCGGTAAACATACCAGCCGATATTGCCGTCCTTATCGATTCCCTGTATGATAGCCCTGTAGGTCCCGGTGCCGTCGGCGTTGTAGAACTCAAAAGTAGTGTTACCGGTGGTTTTATCCGTTACCACCGATGGGTTCCAGTAAATGGTACTTCGCAGGTCAACGCCCTTATTGAGGTTAGCCGGGTTATCGTACCGCGGCATGTAGAACTGCCGGGTTGCGTTATACCCGCCGGGGACGAAGATGGCCGTATAGGGCTTGGGCAGCAGATCCATCAATTGTTCTTTGCTGATCTTTTCACCTTTGGGCGGTTTTTTCATATTCACTTCAAGTACGCCTTTGGTACCTGTGCCCTTATTAATGCCACTGAAGCCATCGTTCATAAATATTTCAACGGATTCCACCATGTCAGCATTAACATTATTCAGGTAAGCATAGTCAACGGCCATCCCACTTACATATATGGCGACGGGCGTCGATTTATTCCCGGCGTTGTAATCCCTCGTCAAATACAGGTTGTTATCCTCGTAAGATATTCCGAGAGCTGCGGTGATCAGGCAGTTTGTAAATACCGGGCATCCTTTAAAAACATCACCGGAAATGGTATGGTCTGCAAGCGGAGCCAGCCCTGACATAGACGGAAAATCTTCATGGCTCACCTTTTTGGGCGCCGCCTTGTCTTTGATCACTACTTCCTGCAGGGTGTGTGTCTGATTCAGGGAATTTTGCTGCTTCAATGCGTTTTGCAGGTAGCCGTGCAGCGTACTGTCCATATCCGCAACCTGGCCCGAAATGTTCACGTACTGGCTGGCCGGCGGCTGGGCTATCGGATCGATGGTAAGCACCATATTGGTGCCGCCGGGGTTATCCCGTGCCGTCACCGTCACTTTTGATGTATCCGGTACGATCACGTTGGAAAACCTGAACGTGCCGCTCACGTCAGTCGTGGCCTGGGCCGAAAAATTCTTATCAGGTATCAGCAGGCGTACATTGCCTTTGTTTACCGGCATCCCGGTGTTGGTGCGCAGCGTACCCGATATGTCGATCCCCTGTTCGGGCAGAAATGTGATTGGCGCAATCTTGTCCGCAACGATATTTCGATAGGAAAAACGCCTGTAGCCCTGCGTGAGCATCAGCAGGTCGAGGTCGGCATTGGTTTGGTCTGTGGGGTGATTGAAGTAGTAATTGGGCTTTTCGATAAATCCGCGCAGATCGGACGTTAGCAGCAGGTGGCTCAGGATGGTAATCTCGTCGTTTTCATCATAAGGCACAATGTTCTCGTCAACTACGGCCACCGATAAATTCGCTTCCACCGGACCGGTTTTATTTTTTGCCGACACGGTCATATTCACTTTTTGCCTGCGCGAATAGGATGGATGATCGGAGGTCATGGCCAGGTTTAGCAGGTCGTTGTGCCTGATGAACGCGACGCGTTCACCTAAGGGCGAACCCTTGGACGAGAACAATGTTACTTGCAATACCCCGGTAGGGAACTTACTTTTCGGTATGGCCGCGGCATAAACGTTGTTTCTCAGCGTAGTTTGCGCTGCGTAACACAATATATCGTGACTTTGTGCTATGACATAAAAAGCCTTATTGCGGAATTTCTCAAAATACAGTTCATTAGCCACAATTTTGACGAATAGCGTGTCCGGGTTTGAATTGTTAAGGGACAGGTTAATGCCTTCTGAACGTTGCGTTGGCAGGTCGATCTGATCATGTGTACCGTCGGCATAAGTGATATTGGCTTTGTAAGTCTTGCCGTCCTCAGGCTGTATAGCGAACACTCCCATGCCTGAATGTTCTGATGCGAAGTTGGCAACCACGTTTCCTTTGTCGTCGGTGATTGTGCCTTTTGATTCAATACTTAATCCGTTAGGCTTTACGGCTTTTATAGCCACCCTCGACCGAATGCCGTTGATCATGTACCCCCCTTCAGGGAAAAACTGGAAGTCGATGCCCTCGGTGGTGGTTTGTATCGGGAAGGTTTTGCTGTCAGTCTTTTTATCCTCCAGGTCCATATCCACCACAATGTTTGCTGTTGCAAGCGCTTGCGACTTGTCGGTCGAAAAGCTGATGTCCAGCTTGCCGTTGGCATCAGTTTCACCCCTGCCTTTGCTCAAGTTGTCATCTTCGCTCGTTACCGCCTTCCAGCTCACTTTCTTATTGGCGTAGGGCGTACCATCCTGGTCCTTGTAAATAACAGATGCGTTAACTTTCGATATTTTATCCGTTATGTCATTTTTGAAGGATATTTTGGGCAATACCTGGTTTTGTTCGGTGCTGCCGATGCTGATGGTTTTGTTGAAGAAATACGCATCGTCAAAATTTCGCATCCAGCGGGTATAGGCCCTTACGTGGTAATTACCCCGCTTAAAAAAGGTGGATGGGAGCGGCAAATAGCTATTGGCCACGCCGTTAACCAGCGGCAGTTTCAGTTCGGCCATCAGTACGCGCTGGTCGCTTACAAAATCTATATAGACTATCTTGCTTAGGAGCGACGGCACATGTAAGTCGGTGGTTACATAAGCTTTTACCCAAAGCGTATCGCCGAGGGCGTAGTATGGTTTATCAAAATGCAGGAACACTTTTTCAACCGGATGCCCGCCAAAATATTTCGAAGTTTTATCGATCAGGGTGGTCAGGGCCAGGCTGTCGCGCTGCTGGGCGACAGCAGAAAGGCATCCAAGGTTAAGTATGGTAAAAAGTATAAAAAAAGATCTCTTCAGGCTCATCTATTGCAAGTTTTGTCAAAGGCGCGGGCTAAATATAGTTATTTCGGATTACTGGCAGTAAAAACCGGGTTGTGTTTAACATTTTTTACAAATTGCCGTTCAAACAAAATCTTTAAACGACGCTTTTTGTAACGAATAAGTGCAGGTGTTGATTGTGACATACTTATTTTTTACATTCATGCGGACAAAATGAAGCGAAAAGCTGAGAAAGCTTATTTCAATGAACTTTGGGATGAAATGGAGTCATCCCTCGGCGGCTTTTTGCATAACGGGGAGCAGGAAAAGCTGCACCGTTTCAGGGTGCAGGTTAAAAAGCTGAGAGCCCTGCTTTTGCTCCTGGACACGGCTTTGGGCGATAAAATTCTGTCAAAAGGGTTTAAGCCGGTACGTAAAATATTCAAACAGGGCGGCGTGATCCGCGAGGCTTATATCAACATCCAGTTGAGCTCTCATTACGACCTGAAAAACGACGAGTTTATACAGGAACAGGTTGACGGGATGGAAAAAGCGATCATCGAATTCAGAGATAATGGAAAGAAACATCTTAAAACGATCAAAGAGGTTCATGGTGAACTGGAGCATAAGCTGCAGGGGATAGACGACGAACAGGTGAGCGAATTTTACAAACAGCAACTCGAACAAATTGCCCTGGCGTTAAGTTCGAACCAGTTCGGTGATGACTTGCACGACTGCCGCAAACGCATTAAAACACTGGTTTACAACCGCAAAGTTGCGGGCGAAGCTTTGGAAGGTAACCTGGATCTAAACAGCGACTATTTAGATAAACTGCAGGGCCAGATAGGCGAGTGGCATGACACCATACTGGCCATTCAGCTATTTTCGTCGCCCCAAATCAATGCCAAACCGGTTGTTATGCGCATCAAAAGGCAGCATACCAGGCTGCAAACCTCTATACGCAGGCTTTCGGCCGATTTCTGGAAAAGAGCGACCTACGCCGACAAGGAAATGGTGAACGTTGCCGGGAGCTAAGGATGGGAGTAGAGATAGAACGCAAATTTTTGGTCGATCACGATAAATGGACCAAAGTTCAAAAGCCTGAAGGCACACACTACAAACAAGGTTATATCCTGGCTGACCCAGGCCTCACCGTCCGTGTGCGTATTTCGGATAAAAATGCTTTTCTCAACCTGAAAAGCAAAAACTCACAGGTCTCCCGCAATGAGTATGAGTACGAGATACCCCTGCAGGACGGCAAAGAGATCCTGGATTCATTCACAAAGACCAGCACCGAAAAAATACGGTACGTAATTCCGTTTGCCGGGAACGATTGGGAAGTGGACGTTTTCGTGGGTGATAACGAGGGCCTTATCGTAGCGGAGATAGAACTCGACGACGAAAACGCGCCATTTGAAAAACCGGACTGGGTAACCGATGAGGTAACAGAGGACGGGCGTTATACTAATGCGGCATTATCTAAACATCCATTTAAGGACTGGTGAAGTAACAATTCGGTTAAAAAGACTTACGAAGTTTTCAAAACTTCGTAAGTCTTGATCACATTCCCTAACTTCATTTCCATTAACTAAATCTCTCAACATCATGAAAGCTATTTTATTTTTCGCACTATTTTTAGTGTGTGGTACTGTTTTCGCGCAGGACATTCCCGCCCGCTGGGACGAGCTTACCGCGTCCGACTGGCAGGCCGCGATGGACAAGTCGGCCAAAACCTGTATTCTGCCCATCGGTATCCTCGAAAAACATGGCCCGCATTCGCCGATCGGTACCGATTTGATCCATGTACGCGAATGGGCGGCCCGCGCCGTTAAGCAGGAATATGCGGTCATATTCCCGGATTATTTCTACGGCCAGATCAATGAGGCACGTCATCAGCCCGGTACTTTCGCATTGCCCAGCGATGTAATATACAAACTGCTGGAGGCTACCTGCGACGAGATCGCGCGCAATGGTTTCAAAAAGATCGTGATACTGAACGGTCATGGCGGTAACCCCGAATTTATCCGCTTCTTTATGCAATCGTTCCTGAACAAGCGGCACGATTATGTGATCTATTTTTATGCGCCGCAGGACCGCGACGCCGATTACCAGGCGCAATACAATAAAATGCACAAGTCGGACCAGCGTAACGACCAGCACGCGGGCGAAAGCGAAACATCGGTGCTTTTGTATTACCGCCCCGACCTGATGCGTATGGACCGGGCGACAGCGCAATCCGGCGCCAATCAACACCGGCTGGACAATATCCCCGGTCTTTACACGCCCATCTGGTGGTATGCGGCTTATCCCAACCACTACGCGGGCGAAGGGGCTAAGGCGACAACCGAGTTCGGAAAATTCATCAGCGACCATGAGATCGCATCGTTCGTGAAAGCACTACAGGAAGTTAAGGCTGACGAGAACGCCCTGAAACTGCAGAACGAGTTTTACGACCGGGTGGATAACCTGCAGAACAGCAAGCAATAACAAGAACATTCCAGGGAAAAAAGAGACTTACGGGCTGAAGCTTGGTAAGTCTTTTTTGTTTACAGGCCACCTCCCGGAGCTTTTGGCCGTTATGTTAATATGAGAACCATAAAAATAAAACGTATGAAAAAGATAAAATCTATCTGTGCCCTTGTGTTGCTTTCGGCGGGTGTGTTATTGTTCAGTGGCTGCGGAAAAAGCAATAGCAATTCCCAGAACCCGACGTCAAATGGCAAAACGCCTTCGCCAAATCCATCGGTTAGCATTGTGAATATGGCTTATAGTCCCGCAACCGTTTATGTCACCATTGGCGGCACAGTAACCTGGACAAACAAAGATGGCGTAACACACACGGTTACCGACGTTGGGGGTAGCTTTAACAGCGGCGATGTGCCGGCTGACCAGACGTACAGGATGACGTTCAACAAAGCCGGAACCTATAGCTATCACTGCACCATTCACCCGACGATGCCAACAGCCACGGTGGTCGTGGGTAACTGACCGGATTTAAATCTTATTAACAACAAACCCCGGGGTTTTCCTCCGGGGTTTGTTGTTAATATAGCCGGCGCCTGCAGTAACCGGCAAGATACTGGTTTTTTTTACCAGCCTGAACCTTTTTTGGCATTACCGGCCTTAACGTGCTGCTCGGCGGTAGCTTTACTCATAATAGCTGACATCTTGTTGCCAGCGCTGTCTTTGCCGCTTGCAATATATCTGCCTGATTTAACGTCGATCACGGGATCGATCATAGGAACATTCTTGGTTTTCGTTTTTACCGAGTAGGCGGTAATTCCACTTGAGTTTGCCATGATGATAATGATAAGTTTGTTTTTAATTTAGATTTAACCCTTAGGGTGCTAATTTGTTTATTTTTTTTTGCTTTTTACCGTTTTACCAAATAATTATGGATTATTTATCGTGCAAACCGATGAGTCGCCGCAATTTGCCGCCGTCCAGCCGGTGAAATGAACCCCGTCGGGCAGATCAGGATCCAGATCCCTACGGTAAATTATTTTGTTGCCGCTGCTCATCGTGAAAGCTTTTGACTGCCCTTTATAGAGGTATTCATCAAACACAAGCTTTTGCGTATTATCGGCCGTTCTTACCTGTATATGAACTTTTTCCCACCGGGTGTTACGGATCGAAACCAGCGCGTTGTACCCTGTATAGTTTCTTTTGACGATGTAAAACAGGGCTGCGGCTAAAGCAATGGCCATGAATGCTGTAAAATATTTTCTCATAGTAATGAGCCCGATATTTTGGCTGTTTATGATCATTCTGACGCAGATGTTTTTCAATAGTTTAAAGTTAGCGCGTTTAAAATCTTAAAACAGCAGTGTTCTCACTGTATTTGAATGCGGTTTTTACGCAATTTTTGACGTACACCAAAGCAAGTTTTGGGTGTTATTGCTTAATATTGTATAACAAAACTTATTATGAGCGACAGAAAAAGAGATACCGGTATCATTTACATGATACTTGGCATATATTCCCTGCTGGTAAGCTGGTATTACAATCATTCGATCATTTTGCTGATCATTTGCTGGATATTCTGGCCGATCTACCTGCTTTATGAAGTTTTATCAGGCCACCTCTCACATGGCATGTGGAAGACTATACCGCTGTCTTATTTCAAATAGTATGGCCAAATTCTTCGAAAGTATTCTGCCCCAGCACCGCGAATTCATCGAAAAGCAGAAGATATTTTTTGTAAGCAGCGCGCCTTTAAGCGCTGAAGGGCATGTGAACCTGTCGCCTAAAGGGATTGATAGCTTCAGGATATTGGGAGACAATCAGGTGGCTTACATGGATATTGTTGGCAGCGGCAACGAAACCTCGGCTCACCTGGTCGAGAACGGCCGTATGACTATCATGTTTTGCGCATTCGAAGGACCGCCGAATATCCTGCGGCTTTACGGTAACGGTCATACAGTTTTGCCGGGCAGCGCGGAATGGGATTTGCTGGTTGACCGTTTTAAATTGCATATTTCCACGCGGCAGATCATCGTGGCCGATGTGAACATGGTACAAACTTCCTGCGGGTACGGCGTACCATATTATGAATACCTTGGCGAACGCGACCAGGCCGAAAAATGGGCCGCTCATAAAGGTCCGGATGGCCTCGAGGCCTATAAAAAGGAAAAGAACCAGGTTAGCATCGATGGCCTGCCGAGCGCACTTTACAACACTTTCGGATAAAGATCAATTTTCTTTCGGGCGGAAAATCTTATATTTCGTTTCATAAACCTGCTGTTATGAAACTTCGCCTGCTTATTTCAGCCGCGCTGCTGCTTTGCCTGTTCACGTCGAATCGCGCTTCGGCACAAAAGGATTCCGTGGACAGAAAACCCTGGAATGCACATTGGATCGACGTGCCCGGGCAGGAAAAGGACTATGAATATTGCCTGTTCCGCAAAACGGTCAATCTCGGCTCAAAACCATCATCATTCGTTGTAAAAGTATCCGGCGATAACCGCTACAAGCTGTTCGTGAATGGGAAATTGGTGTCGATCGGTCCGGCGCGGGGTGATTTTTATCACTGGAACTATGAGACGGTTGACCTGGCGCCCTACCTGCAGGCAGGTGATAACGTGTTAAGCGCCATCGTAGTGAATGAAGGATCCTGGCGGCCCGTGGCGCAAATGTCGTACGGCACGGGTTTTATTTTGCAGGGAGCAACCCCGGCGGAAGAAATAGCCAATACCAACAAAAGCTGGAAATGCCTGCGAGATTCTGCTTATAGCCCGCTGGACGTGTTGATCGTTTACAGCTATTATGTAGCAGGCCCCGGTGAACAGGTGGATATGAAATTGCAGCCTAAAAACTGGCAAGTGGCCGGTTTTGATGATAGTGCATGGCCAAACGCTAACCAACTAGGGAAAGGATACCCTAAAGGGCAATTCAATTTCGACGATGGTCGTGAATTGGTTCCATCGCCTATACCCGCGCGCCAAATGGTGATGCAGCGGCTGAAAACTGTGCGCAAAGCGGACGGCGTAAGTTTGCCTTCGGCGTTTCCTGCCCAGGAAGGGGCAGTTACAATCCCCGCCAATACCAAAGTGACGATCTTATTAGATCAAACCTACCTCACGAATGCTTATCCGACCATCATTTTCAGCAAAGGCAAAGGCGCGGGTATATCCATGAGCTACGCCGAAGGCTTGTATATCATTGAACCGGGTAATAAAAATTGGCGCGCTCAGGAACGGAAGGGTAACCGTAACGAGATCGAAGGTAAACGATTTGTCGGACGAAAAGACAGCATTATCAGCGACGGCAATGGTAAGCAGCAGTTTACGCCATTCAACTGGCGGACTTACCGTTATTTGCAGCTGATCGTTCAGACTAAAGATGAGCCTCTCGTTATTGACGACTTGTACGGCACTGCCACAGGATATCCATTTAAGTATAACGCGACATTCGAATCGGAAAACAAGCAACTGGATACCATTTTGCAGATCGGCTGGCATACCGCACGCCTGTGTTCATGGGAAACTTATATGGATTGCCCGTATTACGAGCAATTGCAGTACATCGGCGATACGCGCATTCAGGCTATGGTGTCTTATTACGACAGCGGCGACGACAGGCTTGGGCGGAATGCTATTGCGTTGCTCGACCACTCGCGGTTAGCTGAAGGAATAACGGAAAGCCGTTTTCCGACATCCGTCCGGCAGTTGATCCCCACCTTTTCATTGTGGTGGATAGGCATGCTCCACGACTATTATATGTACCGCAACGACAACCGTTTTGTCGCAGATAAATTACCGGGCGAACGGCAGGTTCTTGGCTTTTTCAATCGATACCAGCAGGCCGACGGTTCGCTGAAGAACGCGCCATATTGGGAATTTATCGACTGGGCCAACGGCAAAGGCTGGGATGGCGGCACTCCGCCGATAGGGGCGAATGGCAATTCGTCGATACTGGATATGCAGCTGCTTTGGGCCTATCAAACAGCGGCTGAACTCGAGAGCCATCTGGGTAGTAAAGAGCTAACCGCGGAATATGAAAAACGCGCGGCACAACTGAAACAAACCATTCGCGCCAAATACTGGGTACCGGCCAGGAGTATATATGCTGACAGGCCCGAGAAAGATGTATTCTCGCAACATGCCAATGCGTTGGCCATCCTGACGGGGGTCGCCGAAGGTGAGCAGGCTAAAACTATCGCGCATAAACTGCTTACCGACACTTCGCTGGTGCAGGCGTCCATTTATTTCAAATATTATGTTTACCAGGCGTTGGTAAAAATGGGTATTGGTAACGAGTATGTCAACTGGCTGGGCATCTGGCGCGACAACATCAAAATGGGTATGACCACCTGGGCCGAAATGTCTGACATCAGCGCATCAAGGTCCGACTGCCACGCCTGGGGGTCGAGCCCGAATATCGAGTTATTCCGCACGGTTCTGGGGATCAACAGCGGTGCGCCCGGCTTCAAGGTCGTGAGACTAGAGCCCCATTTAGGTGCTCTGACGCATATCGGTGGATCGATTCCGCACCCGGCCGGTACCGTAGCGGTTCGGTATGATAAACAAGGCGACGGCAAATGGAAGATCAGCGTAACGTTACCCGGCAAAACGACAGGTATGCTGTATTGGATGGGCAAAGCATATCCCTTGAAACCCGGCGGGAACGAAATGATATTATAAGCGAAATTGACCAATGGATTGGGAATTAGTCGGCACCATCATTTACATCGTTATCATCGTAGCGACGTGCCTGCATATCGTTTCCAATATCCATTCCACAGAAAAGGCGTTGGCCTATATGCTGGTGACTATCTTTGTGCCATTCCTCGGTATAGCTATTTATTTCGCCTTTGGCCTTGATTACCGCAAAAACAAGCTTTACAGTAAAAAGATCGTAACAGACAAGACTATCCGTGAAGAGCTGCAGCGCCGGATCAAACTTGAATCGGAAAAAGCCTGGAGTTCGCCCGAGCCGGTCATTCAACGGCATAAGAAACTGGCACTTTACCTGCTGAACGACGGCATGAGCCCCTTGTCGGGCAATAACGAGGTTAAGCTGCTCGTCAATGGCGAACAGAAATTTCCCGAAGTGCTGGAAGCCCTGCACAATGCCCGGCATCATATCCATATCCAGTATTATATTTTCGAAGACGGAGAGATAGCGGACCAGATCAAAGATGTGCTGATACAAAAAGCGCGTGAAGGCGTGCAGGTCAGGTTTATTTACGACGACTTTGGCAGCCGGTCGATCCGCAAAGCCTTTGTCGATGAACTGCGAGCCAATGGCGTTGAAGCTTACCCATTTTATAAAGTTTTATTTATCCTGCTTGCCAACAGGGTAAATTACCGCAATCACCGGAAAATAATCATTGTGGATGGCTGCGTTGGATTTACAGGCGGCATCAACGTGAGCGACAGATACGTTAATAAGCCGGGGCAGTTGTACTGGCGCGATACACACGTAAAGATTACCGGGCCGGGGGTCTATTATCTCCAATATTTGTTCATTTGCGACTGGAACTTTTGTTCGGGCAAACGCCTGAAATTGCATCCGGATTATTTCTGTGCAACACCCGATGCTAAGGGCAAAGCCATCGTACAGATCGCTGCCAGCGGGCCCGATTCAGATCATCCGACGCTGATGTTTTCGATGGAACAGGCCATCAGCCTGACCGAAAAGGAATTGCTGATCACCACGCCATATTTTATCCCCGGCCAAAAGATCATGGATGCTTTGGTAGTTGCAGCGATGAGCGGCGTGCAGATCAAATTGCTCGTTCCAGGAGAGTCTGATTCAGCATTTATTAATATGGCCGCCCGTTCGTACTATAGCGAACTGATGGAAGCGGGCGTGGAGATATATCAATATAAAAAGGGTTTTATCCATGCTAAAACCGTGGTGTCAGATGGCGAATTGGCCATTGTCGGTACGGCAAATATGGATAACCGCAGTTTCGAAATGAATTTCGAAGTGATCAGTATGATATACGACCCGGAAACGGCCAAAGAATTAAGGGACATTTTTTACGGCGACCTGAAGCATTCGGTGAAGATCAGCTTAAAGTCATGGAAAAAACGTCCCTTTTACAAAAGATTGCCCGAGCGGCTGGTCAGGCTATTTTCACCTTTACTTTGATCAGGCAGGTTCAACCACTACGGCCGTGCCATAGGCAAGGACTTCGGTAACACCCTGCATTACTTCGTTGGCATCATAACGCATATTGATGATGGCGTTAGCGCCCATCACCTGTGCGTGTTGCATCATCAACTGATAAGCTTCTTCACGCGCGTTCTCGCAGAGCTCGACATAAATAGAAAGCCTGCCGCCAAACAGCGACTGGAAGCCGCCGGCGATGTTGCCCAGCGCGCTCCGGCTTCGAACAGTAATGCCGCGCACTAAACCTAATTGTTTTACTACTTTATAACCCTCCAGGCTGATGCTGGTGGTAACGAATGTGTGGTCCATTTTTTGAGTTTAGGAATTGGATGAATAAGACGGTTAATTGTTACCAAAGATAGGGGAATTTCGGATTTCGGATTTTCAAATTCGGATTTACGATTTACCAGCTATCCAAATCGTAAATCGTAATTCTAAAATCGTAAATAATTAATCAGCCTTTAATTTCACCCGAAAGCATATAGCCCGCGATCTTTAGCCCGCCCTTCAGCAAAGTAGCTTTAGAAGCTTTGTTGGTGATGTTGCAGCGTGCTGCCGGTATGCGGCCGGCCTCGTAGCAAACTTTTCTCACTTCCTGTATCAAATAGCTGCCATAGCCTTTCCGCCGCTGGTCTTCGCGGACCTCCATATACAGATCGGCAAAGGGCTTATTGTAATGCAGGAGGAATCCGCCCGTAGCAACCACTTCGCCATCGACTTCTAAAACATGACTGCCTTCGGGTTCGGAATTGTGTTTGAATACATTGTCGCCTTCATGCCATTCGCGGAACAAAGCGCCGGGCAAATCAAGCGTGGTGACCGGCCCGTCTTCAAAAAGCATCACATCGGAAGATATCTTCATCGCGAACTCGTAAAGCATCGATGTTATCAAAACCGAATTGCTCTGGCATTCGATAAAGGTCGCTTTTGAGGTTTTTATCAGTTGCCGGAAGATCTCGCTTGAACGGCTCCGCCAGGCGGGCAAAAGGTAGAACTCAAATATGGCATCGCGTTGCGACAGGTCTTCTTTTCCTTTTACCGAACCGTAGCCGATCGCTGTATCAACTGATCTGATCAAATAGGAATCGCTCCAGCCCCGCTCGTGGCAGGCATTGTACCGCACCTGGAAATTATTTTCCTGCAGGAACAATGCCCTTAACGGCAATATTTCATCAAGTTTTACTTTGGTGACACGGAAACTCATCGTCACCTAAGATAAATATATCTTTCGGACTTCCCGACTCAAACAATCTTTTCCAGCATCTGAATATACAGGTCGATCCCTTCCCTGATCTCATCAAGGTAAACGAATTCGTCGGCTGTATGAGACCGGGCTGAATCGCCGGGGCCAACTTTGAGCGACTGGATATCTAATAATGACTGGTCGGAAGTAGTAGGAGACCCATAGGTAGTTCGACCCAATGCTAACCCCGCTTGCACTATCGGATGGTTCTTTTCAATTTTTGAAGGTTTCAGGCGGATGGAACGAGGCGTTACATCTGATTGCACATGCTGGTGAATGATTCCCAGAACTTCCTCGTTGCGGTAGGCATCGGTCACCCTTACATCAACCGTGAACGCGCAACTTGCCGGGACCACATTATGTTGGGAGCCTGCGTTGATGATAGTAACCGACATTTTAACCGGGCCGAACAATTCAGATTCAACCGGGAAACGATAGGTGCGAAACCAGTCGATGTCTTCTATCGCTTTATAAATGGCGTTCACGCCTTCTTCACGTGCCGCATGACCCGATTTGCCGTGCGCAACACAATCTAACACCATTAATCCTTTTTCGGCGATGGCCAGTTGCATTTGTGTAGGTTCGCCTACAATGCCGAAATCCAGTTTGCCCAGGTCGGGTATGATCAACTCCAGCCCGTTCACGCCGGAGATCTCTTCTTCGGCAGTTGTCGCGAGGCAGAAGTTGTATTTCAGGTTCTGCCTATCATAAAAGTATAGGAAAGTATGGATCAGCGACACCAGGCAGCCGCCGGCATCATTGCTCCCCAGGCCGTACAATTTTCCGTCTTCAATTTTCGCGTCGAATGGGTCACGGGTGTAGCCGGTGTTGGGCTTCACCGTATCATGGTGCGAATTGAGCAGGATGGTAGGTTTCGCGGGATCAAAGTACTTGTTCCATGCCCAAATGTTGTTCTTTTTGCGATGAGTGACGATGCCTTTACTCTTCAGGTATTGTTCGAGCAGGTCGGCGGTTTTATCCTCCTCCCGGCTAAACGAGGGTATTGCAATCAGTTGCCGCAATAGATCGATAGCCTGCTGGTATAGTTCGTTTATGTCGGTCATGGATGAGCAGCAAAAGTAAATGTTTTTAGAGAAGTAGCTGTATAAGCCGTGCCGCTCGCAGCAATTTTACATTCGGATTTAGGTTTGTCTGTTATATTTGCAGTCTATGAAAAAATATATCCTTATCTCGATTGCTTTCCTCGCCGGATTTTCTGCGAAAGCGCAAACCTTAAGCGTGCTTAAAAGGGACGGTTATGAGCTTACGTTCTTTAACCAGGACAAGACTTTAGACACCGCCCTGCAAACCCGTATGATCAATACTTTTTTCAAGGTCTATCCCGAACTTGCCACCGAATATAACCCACGAACGCTGAAAGAAGTGATGATAACGATCGATACAGCGTACAAAGGCGTTGCGGCGACGGATAATGGCAAGGTCACCATCAGCTCGGCCTGGATGCATAAACATCCCGAGGACATCGACGTGATCACGCACGAGGTAATGCATATTGTGCAGGACTACGGTGATAGTGTTGGCCCAGGTTGGTTAACGGAAGGCATCGCCGATTATGCGCGTTATAAATTTGGTGTGAACAACGCTGCCGCAAACTGGTCGTTACCGGCTTACAAGTCAACTCAAAACTACGACAACGCTTATCGCGTCACTGCGCGCTTCCTGCTTTGGATTGAAGAAAAAGTAAAGCCTGGCGTCGTCAGGACGCTTGATTTCCAATTGCGGACGCACAGCTTTACCAACAATAGCTGGAAACAAATGACCGGCAAAGACTTAGACGAACTGTGGAAAGCATACGCTGAAAAGCCGGAGGTTTAACTTGTAATAGCTGACCGCCATGCTCTGACATCCGACCTCCGATTTCCGACCTCGGATTTCGGACATCTTGTTTAATTCTTTAAAAATCCGTTACTTGTGTTGCTTAATCCATTTCAGGTAATATGCAACGCAGAAATTTTCTTAAAGCAGGCTCGGTGGCAGGTTTGGCTACTTTGATGACCACATCGTGTAAGGCCGGTACTACCGATTCAACCGGCAACAATGATGCTAACCAGGCCGATGACTTCGAATTGAACGAGGTAACCATCGACACCCTGCAGCAAAAAATGAAAAGCGGGGAATATTCCTCGCGGTTGATCACGCAAAAATACCTCGACCGTATTCAAAAGATCGATAAAGCGGGTCCGAAACTGAAAGCAGTGATCGAAATAAATCCTGACGCTTTGACCATTGCCGATGCGATGGATAAAGAGCGCGCTGCCGGCAAAGTACGCGGGCCGCTGCATGGGATCCCCGTTTTGGTTAAGGATAACATCAACACCGGCGACAAAATGATGACCACAGCCGGCGCGCTGGCGCTGGAAGGGAATATTGTGAAAGAAGACGCCTTCATCATCAAAAAGTTGCGCGAAGCAGGTGCGGTATTGCTGGGTAAAACTAACCTGAGCGAATGGGCTAATTTCAGGTCGTCGCACTCCACCAGTGCCTGGAGCAGCAGGGGCGGGCAAACCAAATGCGCGTATATCCTCGACCGAAATCCGAGCGGATCGAGCGCGGGATCGGGTTCAGCCGCATCAGCGAATCTGTGCGCGATAGCGATAGGCACTGAAACGGACGGCTCCATTGTTTCGCCTTCGTCGGTGAATGGGTTGGTAGGCATTAAACCGACCGTAGGTTTGTGGAGCCGGTCAGGCATCATCCCGATATCCAAGACACAGGATACCGCAGGCCCCATGGCACGCACAGTAAAGGATGCGGCAGTGCTGCTAGCTGCTTGCGCAGGTGTCGATTCACAGGATAGCTACACCGCCGCAAGCCAGGGCAAAGCATTGGCAGATTATACGAAAGCTCTCGATCCCAACGGGCTGAAAGGTAAGCGCATTGGAATCGAAAAGAATAGCCTTCATGTGACCCCGGCTATGGATAAACTGATCTACGGCGCTATCGAATTGCTCAAAAACCAGGGGGCGACCATTGTGGAAGTGGATCTCTACGGGCAGATCAAAGAAGCCGGCAAAGCTGAATTTACGGTGCTGCTGTACGAGTTTAAGGATGGGGTTAATAATTACCTGAAAAACGCCAACTGTAAAATGAAATCACTGGCGGATGTGATCGAATTCAACCAAAAAAATGAGGCTAAGGCCATGCCGTTCTTTAAGCAGGAGACCCTGGAACAGGCCAATAAAAAAGGCGACCTCAACAGCAAAGAATACCTCGACGCGGTAAATAAAACCACTACCATCACGCGTGAAGTGATCGACAAAATATTGAAGGATAATAAGCTCGACGCCATCGTTGCACCGACCAACGGCCCCGCCTGCTGCATCGACCTGGTGAACGGGGACTATGATAACGGTTATTCCTTTTCGGGCCCGGCGGCCATGGCCGGTTACCCGCACATCACGGTGCCTATGGGCTTTATTTACGGGTTGCCGGTAGGTTTGTCTTTCGTGAGCACGGCTTATGACGAAGCAAACATCATCAAATTAGGCTATGCTTATGAGCAGGCGACGAAGAAACGTACGCCGCCGAAGTTTACGAAAGATCTGCTGGGGTAACTTGAAATGGGCTTTTTCAAAAAAATGTTTGAAAAGAAAGGAAGGATACGTGAGACTCCTCAGGATCATGGTGTTGAAGAAGATGCATACTATGAAGCCAAAGTCGCCGGTCTTGAACGTGTTTTAGGAAAGATGAATAATATCGTGGGCCACGCTATAATCCCTTTTGAGGTTGGTGGCGCGGTAGATATGTATTATTTTTCAGATTGTATTCCCGGAACTGGTTTTGCCACCATGGAATTACTGGACTCCGAAGGTAACGGCCCCAAGCCGAACAAGTACGGAACATATGAACTCGTAGCTTTTACCAGGCAGCCATTTAACCGAACCCAAGAAACACCAACAGCATTTGATAAGATCGAAAGGCGTTTTTGTGGAATATTTACTAGGATAGGAAATTATTCTTTCGATGCGGTCTTAAATCCCACCCAAACGTGCGAATTGCCCGGTAATAGCGATTCGGAAAATAAATATTTGGTCTTTGATCTGTACCAGCCAGATGGAAAAGAATTTATAATAGGGCAACGCAAGCATCATTTGCTTTTGTGTATTGAAATTTTTAAAACTGAAATAGAATTTGCATGGAAACACGGTGGCGATAAACTATTAGCAAAACTCCGGGAATCAGGCCATTACCCATATAGTGACTTGAGCCGTGACATAGTTGTATAATACTGGAAAAACCCTATTGCCTAACCTCTGATCTCTAACCTCTAATCTCTACAACGCCAATTCCATCTGTATATTCGACCGCTCGTACGGTGACGGCGGCCCGGTGATCTTTTGAAAACCCAGCTTCAGGTAAAGGTTGATGGCAGGTTTCAGCAAGGTATTGCTTTCTAAATAAACCGTATCAGCGCCTAATTCTTTCGCTTTTTTAATACAGGCCTGTCCCAATAAAGTTCCGATACTTTTGCCCTGTGCCCGGGGCGATACCGCCATCTTAGCCAGCTCGAATTTTTTACCGTTCATTTTGATGATGGCGCAGGTGCCCACAACTTCACCTTCATACACAGCCATAAAGATGTGACCTCCGGGTGCAACGATGTACTCGTCGGGGTGATCGAGCGCTTTATAGTCCGATTCTTCCATCTTGAAATACTGGCGTATCCACTCTTCGTTCAGCTGCTTAAATAAACATTTATGTTCAGGCGTGTAATCGACGATCTGTACCATGCCGCCTTCGCGTTTTTTCTTTTCTTCCTGCACACGGCGCAGCAGACTTTTTTGCTCCAGCAGGTACTCCCATTCTTCAATGGCTTTCCACAGGTCATACTGGCTTTCGCTGAAAGCTTTATTGATAGCTGCGGAAACGTCCTTGTGCTGATCATTTAGCTTCGTAGCTGCGCATTTACCTTTTTCAGTGAGCGATACAAAGTTTTTGCGCTTATCGTGCTTGTTCTTACGCTCGGTCACAAAGCCCTGTTTGGCCATTTCGCGCACCACCTGGCTCACTGACGCGTGCGACTGACCGATCTCGTTACCGATAGCCGTGATCGAATTTTCAGTCGTCTGCATAAGCGAATAAAATACAGGCCACCAGCGCGGTTGGATGTCCACACCATAGATGTGGTACAATTGGGCCGCATCGGTGGTGATGATATCACTCAGTCCGCGCAGCCTTGAACCTATTGCCATTTTACCTACTTTATTATAAAAGCTCATGATACAAAATATTACGTAAGTACTTACGCAAGTTTACTGAAACCTATCTTTATTTCAAAGAATAATTGAAAATAAAATAGTTAAGCATAAAAAAAGCATAACCAGCGATGCGGCTATGCCTGTTGATATGGTGATCTTATTATTGTTACGGGATGGCTACAACCAGGTTTTCCTTGGGGTTTTGGAAGTTTACTTTTTTATCCAGTTGCTCCGCGTTCAGTGCTGCATAGTTCAGCGAAGACGAATAATCGCAGCTCAGGTCGGCCCGCGAAACCGAACCGGACAGATCAGCCTTTGCGCGGTCGTGCAATTTCAGTTTGATGACATAGGCTTCAAGGTCGAGTTGCGCTGATGCACTGTTATATACATCCACATTAAGTTCAATGGCTGATAGTTTACCGAATGATTTAACTGAAGCATTGTCGTAAACCGCCAATTTTTGCAGGGAGTTCGAGGTAACCCACACCACCAGTTTCTGATCGCTGTAGGAAGCAATACGGAGTGTGCCGTCCTGGCCCTGTACCATGGCCGATTCTGCGTAATAGTTATTATAAACTTTAACCTGGTTTTCTGCACCTTCGGACACATAGAGTTCAACGTTGCCGCGTACCTCGATCTTGCTGATCGGTACCGGCTGGCTTAAAATCGTTACTACCTCTTTGCCGGGAGCTGCGGCATGAGCTATATTGCTAATGCCTGTCAGGGCCATGAAAGCAAATGCGAGTGTTAGAATTGAAGTTTTCATTTTAGTATTTTTTATATTTTCGAAATCGTATCTTTTTGACAGGGGTACGCCAAAATTGATACCCATTTTGCAAGTGATTGATAATCAACGAGAAAAATTTTTGAGCAACGAGTCAATTGTTCGCAAGCGGACACTCGCCGTGCACAGGCGGACGATTTCGGACAATCAGAGCGAAAGTTTTCTAGCAGTTTGACGGGTAAATACTAACTTGCCTTAAAAACCATCTTTACTTGAAATCACTTCCGAGAATATTCCTCGTGTATTGTATCGCGCTAAGTTCGTGCACAATGCGTATGCCCAATAATGTTAAAGCGCAAGGGGTAGTCCGCCGCTATCTAGATAGTCTGAATAAGACATCTAAATATGAAATTTTGGGATTCAGTCATTTTCACCCGATTTATTCCAGTTATGAAGATGATCCTAATTACGAGAAGTTTCTGAGGGACTCTTTAAAGATTGACAGTATCAGAAAACATTATAAGCCGTTTGTGAGAGCGTGGATAATTTATGTAAACTACAAGGGACTAGATGATTTTGGTAATTTTGGCGAACACGATTATCAGTGTGCATTGAATAAGGATTTAACTAAATGTGTTGCTGGTATTGAAATAGATCATATAAAATATAAATAGTTTCAAACAAATCATCTATGGAATTTGGACGCGTTGACCCCCACGAACTGGCCCTGATCGATTTCACCCTGCCGCCTGATCCGGCGCTGACGATAAAAACATTGAAAGCCGCCAAAGGCAAAGGCGAACTGCAGGTGCATGTAGGTTGCGCCAAATGGGGCCGTAAGGAATGGCTGGGCAAGATATACCCGCTCAAAACCAAAGAGGCCAACTTCCTGGATGAATATGTGAAGCATTTCGATTGTATCGAGCTGAACGCTACGTTTTACCAGGTTTACGGGCCGTCAACCATCGCCAAATGGAAGGAAAAAGCGGCAACCAATCCAAATTTTAAGTTTTGCCCGAAATTCTCACAGAGCATCACGCATCTGCGCAGGCTGAAGAACGTGGATGAACTAACTACGCAATACTACGCCGGTATCGAAGCCTTTGGCGAGCAACTCGGTCCGCTGTTTTTACAGGTTGGGGACAACTACACGCCCAAAAGCTTCCCGGACATGAAAGCCTACCTGGAGAAATTGCCGAAAGATGTGCCTGTTTTCGTCGAGGTCCGCCATAAGGAATGGTATGCCGACCCGGCGGTGCGCGAAAACTTCTTCAATACCCTCCATGATCTCAATATCGGTTCGGTGATCACAGACGCTTCCGGTCGCCGCGATTGCGTACACATGGAACTCCCGACGCCGCACGCTTTCATCCGTTTCGTGGGCAACAGCCTCGACCGTACGGACTATAAACGTGTGGACGATTGGGTGGCCCGCATTAAGGACTGGAAGGAGCAGGGGCTTCAGTCGGTTTGGTTCTTTATGCACCAGCATGATGAGCGCTATTCGCCCGAGTTATGCGACTATGTGGTTGAGGAATTAAATAAAGCCCTGGGAACAAATCTGCATAGGCCTCAATTTATTGAGAAAGAAAAACCGGCATTCGAATAAAAATGCAGTCTTCTTGATTATTCAGCAATTTCTTTATATTTAACAAACTAAACTTATTGCAATGAGATTGCTGTTTGTAATCCTTTTTCTTCCTTTGTTTTCTTTCTCTCAAATCAATCCCGAGCTTACCGGACTTTGGGTTAAAGCAAAAGTTCAAAAAGATGGCCAGGATGCGGTGGTTGAGCATGAAATGAGTAATTTTCTGAAGTTCAACTTTACCGACGATGGCTTTGTGGACAGAAGTACTAACGCCCTATTCAATGAATATAAATTGTTATACAAGCAGCATGACGATGTACTTCAAATAGGTGGTGTTTTTTTTCATGTGATCAATATGAAGCTTGATACAATGATCGTATCACTTGGAGAAGGCTCACAGAAAACAAATTATATTTTTTTAAAAGTGCACGATTTGAAAATACCATCCGAAAAGCTGTTTGACAGTGCCTTAAAAGACTCGGTATATAAAGCAAATTTGCTGCTGTTCCCTCAATGCAACGGTAAATTTTATGACTTTCTAAATGCGATAAGCGCGAAGCCTGATACAGGTGAGTTAAAAATAAACTTCATAATTAACAAAAAAGGGAAGGTTAAAAATTGTGAAGTGGTTGAGGCCAATGGTGTTTCGAAAGATCTGGCTAAATCCGTCGATAACGCACTTGAAAGCCTCGAGTGGGCACCGGCGCAAATGAATGACCAGTCGGTAAACTGCCTGGTCACAATAGACCTACATTTTAAAAAACTAATGCGCGGCGGTCAGCCGGTTGGATATCTGCAGATTGATTATCCTTTTTTGGCGGCCGCAATTAAATAATAAAAAGAAAAAGCACGTAAGTACTGTAACAATTATTTAGATATTTGTCTAATTATATAAATATTAAAATCTCTTGAACTCATTATTCAAAGCATTGAACGACCAGACCCGCAGGGACATACTTGAACTGCTGAAAGAAAGGGATATGACCGCCGGCGACATAGCCGACAAGTTCAACATCTCCAAGCCGAGCATTTCGCATCATCTCGATCTGTTGAGGCAAGCTCAATTGGTAGTCTCGGTAAAGGAGGGGCAGTTTATTTACTATTCGCTCAATACCACCGTCATGGACGAGATTTTGAAATGGATCATGCAATTTAAATCACCGCAAAAAAATAATCAAAATGAAGAAGTTTAATACACTGGATGCAGCCGCCATCGTCATCTGGCTGTTGCCGGCCGCCTACCTGTTCTATATTTACCCCGGTTTGCCCGATACGCTCCCCGTACACTTCGGTTTTAAAGGCACGCCCGACAGGTACGGCTCAAAAGACGAATTCCTGGCAGGTCCGCTTATCTTGATGGGCATGTCTGTCCTGGTTTACCTGCTGATGAAGTTTTTACCCGCTATCGACCCCAAAAAATATGTGAAATACGGCGAGCCGGTGTTTCAGAAAATAGGCGTGGGCATTGTCGTGCTGATGGCCGCGCTAAATATCGCGATCATGATCTCTGCTACGACCGGCGTTTTTAAAACCGACAAGCTGGTATTTCCGGTGATGGGCCTGTTCTTTGCCTTTATGGGCAACCTGATGCACAGTATCAAACCCAATTATTTCGCCGGTCTGCGTACGCCCTGGACGCTGGAAGACAATGATACCTGGCGGGCTACGCACCGCCTGGCAGGTAAGCTCTGGTTTGCCGGCGGTATCCTGCTCACCATCCTGGCGCTGCTGCTACCGCCGAAGGCCGGAACCATTGCCTTTATGAGCATACTGTTCGTGATGGTGATGATACCCGTTATTTACTCCTATATTTATTACAAAAACCACCATCCGGATAAAACCGCGGAATAAAGTAATTTCTTAATTTGCGGCGCGTTAATGAAACAATTTAACGCCCTTTTTTATGCGTAAGATTTTTGCCCCATTTATTTTCCTGGCCGCTTTTGCAACGTATTCGTTCGCACAAAACAATGATCTGCTGACACAGGTAAAAACCATTTCCGCCGACGCCAAAGGCATTGTCGGGGTATATGCCCATGTGCTTGAATCGGGTGATACGCTTAGCTATAATGCATATTCGCGTTTAGTGATGCACAGCGTATTTAAGTTACCTATTGCCATGACCGTATTAAACCTGGTGGATAAAGGCAAATACAAGCTCGACCAGAAGATAAAAGTTCGCAAGAGAGATATGGCGCCGAATACCTGGAGCCCCATGCGCGATAAATATCCGGACGGAGCAGAGATACCGCTAAGCGAGATATTGAATTACATGGTTTCGCAGAGCGATAACACGGCATGCGATTTCATGTTGAAAAAGTTAGGTGGTCCGCAGGTGGTGGACGATTATATCAAAAGCCTGGGCGTAAAAGGTATAGCGGTAAAGGTTTCTGAAGCAGAGATGGCAGCGGAATGGACCGCTCAATACCTCAATTGGGGCAAGCCTGCCGACCTGGTACAACTGCTGGAAATATGTTATAACGACAGTGCGCTGTCGAAGGCCAGTAATGATTTTTTGATGAAAGCTATGCTGGCGACGACGACCGGTCCGCACCGGCTCAGGGGGCTGCTGCCGGCTGATGCGGTTGTTGCGCACAAAACAGGTACTTCGCCCACCAATGCTGAAGGATTGAGCCCGGCGACCAATGATATCGGCATCATTACCCTGCCCAACGGTAAGCATCTGGTCATCGCTGTGATGGTGTGCAATTCCAAAGCCGATGAAGCCACGCGGGACGCCGTGATCGCCAAAATAGCCAAAGCCGCCTGGGATTACTACGGGAAATAGTATCACAGAATTGCCATCTGTGAACCCCGGTGCTTTCAGGTTTGCCCTTAATACTTATTTTTACCCGGATGAAAGCCGGTTCCCTCACAACTGCCGAAACATCACATGCCGAACAAACGGTGTTTGTGATCCTGTTCGCCATCAGTTTCTCGCATTTGCTGAATGATATGGTGCAGTCGCTTATGCCGGCGATCTACCCGCTGATCAGGACAAACTATCACCTTAATTATTCCCAGATAGGAATAATAACGCTTGTCTTCCAGCTTTCTGCTTCGATATTGCAGCCTATAGTGGGTCTTTATACGGATAAAAGAGCGCATCCATATTCATTACCCATAGGGATGGGCTTTACCCTGATCGGGTTATTCTGCCTTTCGCGCGCGCCGTCTTATGAACTCATATTAGTTTCGGTAATGCTGATCGGTATTGGATCCTCGATATTTCACCCTGAATCATCAAGGGTCGCTTATCTGGCTTCGGGCGGCAGGCGGGGATTGGCGCAATCTATTTTCCAGCTTGGCGGCAACTTCGGTAGCGCCCTGGGCCCATTCCTGGCGGCATGGATCATTGTGCCATCGGGTCAGAAAAGCATTTCCTGGTTCATGATCGCCGTAGGGCTGGCTATCCTCATCTTGTCGAGGGTGGGAGGCTGGTATAAACAGAAAATGCTAAGCCGTATCACAGCCAAAAGGTCAGCCGGGACAGGCCACCCCGAATTTTCGCGCAAAAAAGTGGTTTTTTCACTGTTCATACTGCTGGTGCTCATTTTTTCCAAGTTCGTTTACCTGGCCAGCATGAGCAGTTATTATACTTTTTACCTTATGGGTAAATTTCATGTGTCCGTTCAGCATTCACAGTATTTCCTCGGTATGTTCCTGATCGCAGTAGCTATAGGCACCATAACCGGCGGACATTTAGGAGATATTTTCGGGCGGAAATACATCATCTGGCTTTCCATTTTGGGTGCCGCTCCTTTTACCCTATTGCTGCCCTATGCCAATTTGTTCTGGACGGGCGTACTTTCAGTTTGCATCGGTTTGATCATCTCATCGGCGTTCTCGGCGATCGTGGTTTACGGGCAGGAATTGATCCCCGGCAAGGTAGGGCTTGTCGCGGGACTCTTTTTCGGCCTGGCCTTCGGTATGGGTGGCTTGGGCTCGGCAATACTGGGCAGCCTGGCCGATGCTACCAGTATCAATTACGTATTCAAAGTTTGTGCTTTCCTCCCGCTGATAGGCATACTAACGGCCCTCCTGCCCAATATCGAGAGCAAAAGAAGTTGAACGACTCAATATGCCAGTTGAGAGACTTACGAAGTTTCTAAAACTTCGTAAGTCTTAGATATTTTAATTTTTCCTTTTCAACGCCTCCGCTATCGCCTTTTCAACCATAGGCTCCATTACTTTATAGCCCTCCAATGTCGGATGTACGCCATCACCAGACAGGTTTTTCGGCAGGCCCTTTTTGTCGTCAACCATAGCCGAATAATAGTCCAGGTAAACCACTTTATTGGCATCGGCATAGTCCTTCAGCATTTTATTGAGCTGCACGACTTTTTCGGTCGGGTCGATGGACGGCCTCCAGGGGAAATGATTGGCCGGCAGCACGGATGAGATCACTACCTTAATATGCGCAGCCTGTGCGAGTTCGACCATCGACCGGATATTGCCATAGGTATCTTCCAGCTTTATGGGGCCGGTATTTTGGGCGATGTCGTTAATGCCTGCCAGTATCACTACCACCGCCGGGTGCAGGTTGATCACATCCTCACGGAAGCGCACCAGCATTTGCGGTGTGGTTTGCCCGCTGATACCCCGTCCGATATAACCGTGACTTTCAAAAAAGGCCGAATCCGAGTATCTCCAAAATTCCGTTATCGAATTACCCATGAATACCACACGTTTTTTCCCGGCTGCGGGTAGCGGCAACCGGCTATTGGCCTCATCATACTTCCTCAGGTTCGGCCAGTCGGGTTTATTGGCATTCGCTATAGCTTCGGCAATTTTTGGATCGGCCGCTTTTAAGAATCCCTGCTGATCAAGCCAATCTCCAAAACGGTCTATCCATTCGTCCGTAGGTATGTTTTGCCTGTGCATGCCAAAGCCATGTCCGCCTTTAGCGTAAATATGCAGCTCCACCGAATGTTTGGAGGCTGTCCACTTATTGTACAGATCGATACTATGTGCGTCGAGCGCCAGGTCGTCGTTGTTTGCCGCAGCCAGGAACATCGGAGGCGCATCGGCGGGAATGGCGCCCTGCAAATCTGGAGGCATATAGGCATAAATCGGCGCTACGAAATCCGGTTTGTTCCCCGGTGTGTAATTGTACGCGGTTGATGCGGCCACCGTGCCGCCCGCGGAAAAACCGATTATGCCTATTCGCGAAGGCGAGATGCCATATTCGGCGGCATGAGCGCGCACATAAGCTATGGCCGCCCTGCCATCGGCAATTGACAATGGAATGATGGGTTTGATCTTGTCCTGGAAACCAGGTTTATGAATATTGTCCCATACTTCCTTGCCGGGGTTGTTGGTTAAGC
Organism: Bacteroidota bacterium; assembly: GCA_018266935.1. Lineage (GTDB taxonomy): Bacteria > Bacteroidota > Bacteroidia > Sphingobacteriales > Sphingobacteriaceae > Mucilaginibacter. The sequence continues at coordinate 35,367 of JAFDZL010000003.1, forward strand.
TATGGCCCACGCGGTACTTTAATACAAATGCCGTGATACCTTTTTGAGCGAGCCAATCGGCCACATCACTGCCCTCGTTTTTGACCGCCAAAATGAAGAACCCTCCGCCAGGGCAAACGATCACTGCTGTGCCCGTGTTAAACTTCGGATCGGGTTTGTAAACCGTAAGCGTCGGGCGTGATACATCATATGCCAGGGGATCAGTTGCCGAAGGCGCCAATTTTTCGTCATAATTCCAATTTTCGGAGCCCGGTGCCGCGCCTTTGTACAAAGGGATAACGTTTTGCTGAGCGCGACCGGTGCAGGCAGTCAGGAGCAGTATTGCGGCCAATAACTTTTTCATTATTTATCTGTTTTAGGATGGTATTACAATATTAAGTTTTTAGATCGCTTATCAATGATTTTTGTCTGGGCATATTGTAAAAAATACGCTAAGATTAAACCATCAGCGGCTTTTGCCGTCACATAGCAGCATTTCCGGGATTAAAATACTTATGTCCGTTTAAAATCACTGTTATGGCCTTACCCCAACCACGACAAACCTTTCGCTATTGCACCGCGCTGATCGCGGCGGCCATCCTTTGCTGCGCCCTGCCGGCGTGCAAACACAGCCAGAGAGTTTTTAAAAGCGATTGCGACCTGGACGTGAATTTCAAGCAAGTGAGCTTTCACCAGCTAATGGACAGCATCACAGATTTCGACCGGCAATACGTCGAGGTATCCGGTAAGTACCGGGAAGACAAGGATCTGTCCGCTTTATTTAGTGATGCGGACCACGTAGCCGACTCGGACGGCCTTTGGGTTAATTTCAGCCAGGATTGTCCCTTGTATCTTGCAGGCACGCACCAGGGCTTGTTTGAGTATAACGATGGCCAGTTTACCCAACTCAATAACAGGTACATCACCATCCGCGGCCGCATCGATCTGCACAATAAAGGCAGCCACAACAAATACACGGCGACGATAGACAGGGTAAGTTTGGTCAAGCTTTGAATTTCGAATAACGAATGTCGAATATCGAACGCCGAAATCTCTTCATTATTCATCATTTGATATTCGGTGTTCGATATTCTTACGCCTCCAGCACCAGCCCATCATAAGCCAGCTGAATTTTCTTTGGCAGCAGATTCGCGACCGGCCCGTGCCGCCCCAGCCGGTGGCTGATGTGCGTAAAGTAAGTCCTTTCCGCGCCGATCTCTTTGGCGAAAGCGATCGCTTCCACAAAGGTAAAATGAGATATGTGTTTTTCAATCTGCAGCGCATTGATCACTAAGGTCTTCGTGCCTTTGATCTTTTGTTTTTCGTGCTCCGAAATGGTTTTGGCGTCGGTGATATAGGTGAAATCGCCGATTCGGAAACCCAGCACCGGCAGTTTATAGTGCATCACCTCGATGGGCCTGAAATGAATATTCCCTATGATGAAAGGTTTCAGGTCGATGGTATTCAGGTTCACTTCCGGGATGCCTGGATACTTCATTTCCGCAAAAACGTATGAAAACTCCCGCTTTAAGGCTTCCTGTACCCGCGTAGTCGCATAAACGTCAATGGCCGATTCCTGGCGGTAGTTGAAGGCACGGATGTCGTCCATGCCGGCTATATGGTCCTTGTGCTCGTGGGTGAACACAATGGCGTCCAGGTGCTTTACTTTCGCCCTCAGCATCTGGTAGCGAAAATCGGGTCCCGAGTCGATGACGATCACTTTACCATCTTCTTCAATCATGATCGACGAACGCAGGCGCTTGTCACGCGGATCGGGCGAGGTACACACCTCGCAGTTGCAGGCTATGACGGGTACGCCCTGTGATGTTCCGGTGCCTAAGAAAGTGATGGTCACAATTGCAGCCTCGTTTGTTTGATCTGTTGCAGAAAGACAACTTGTTTATCGTCGAGCAGGTTTTGATCGATATCCAGCTCGCGGATAAGGTCGGCGATAGCGTGTATTTTGCTCTCCAGGTTCGAAAACTTGTTCACCACGACCACCTTACTACTCAGCAGCATACACGCGCCTGTTTTGAAATTGCCTTTCTCATATCGTACTTTATAACCGCCGCTACGGAGGAGTGTTTCCAGTTTTTCGAGCGTATGGGCAGTCGGCGTAAGCATCGACTCAAAAATAACGAATAGACGTGAGATGCGAGATTGGAGACGTGAGATTTTTGATTTATTTTGAGGATTATGACTTGTTTTTGAAGA
>JAFDZL010000399.1 GCA_018266935.1 Bacteroidota bacterium
GGATATGCCCACTTTAAAGAAGTCAGGATAACGGAACATGGCGCCCGCGGTAGCAAAGCCGCCGCCGGAGTGACCCCAGATGCCAACGCGGGTGGTGTCGATATAAGCATATTTCTGTGCAAGCTGGCGGATGCCGGTAACCTGGTCGGGCAGGGTGTTCTCGGCCATATTGCCGTAGCTCATGTCGTGGAAGCTCTTGGAACGCAGCGGGTTGCTGGTGCCTTCGATCTCAACTACCACAAAGCCCAGCTCGGTGAGAGCATTGTCGTCCCCGCGCGAAGCGACGAACGACCAGCTGCCTACGCTGCCGCCCTGCGGACCGGGATAGATATAGTCAATAATAGGATATTTCTTATTCGGATCGAGATTGGCAGGAACGAAAAGAAGGCCGTAAATATCGGTCTTGCCGTCATGCGCCTTTACCGAGAAGGGGATAGGGGCGTGCCAGCCGGTTGCCTCGAGGCGTGATACGTCTTCTTTCTCCAGCGTCAACAGTTCCTTGCCGTTCAGGTCGCGCAGGACAGAAACCGAGGGAACATCAGGCTGGGAATAGGTATCGACAATATACTTCTCGTTAGGAGAGAAGGTTACCTGATGGTTGCCTTCAGCCGGTGTAAGGTCGGTTAAATGCTTACCGTCAAAGCCGACCCTGAAAAAGTGTGTGAAATACGGGTTCTTCTTATCGGTTCCGTCGGCGTCAAAATAGATCTGTCGTTTCTTTTCGTCAACCTTTATCATTCGGGTCACCACCCAGTCACCGGTAGTGATCTGGTTTTTCACTTTGCCGGTTTTGGCATCATACAGGTACAGGTGGCCCCAGTTATCCCGTTCCGAGAACCAGATGATCTCGTTGGTTTTTGGCAGATAGCGCCAGTTGATAGCACCCCAGCCTGATTCATACTGGGTGGGTACCGTTTCTTCAAAAACCTCGCGAACCGCACCGGTATTGGCATCGGCAATGCGGAATTTTTCCTGTTTATGGTCGCGTGAAGTGGATACGAATGCCAGTTGTGTGCCATCTTCGCTCCAGTCCACGTCGTCGAAAGTGCCGCTGCTGGATATATCATCACTCAGCGTTGCGCGGTGCGGATCGGCCGGTACCTGCAGTTTGATCACTTTTGGGTTGTCCACCTCGATGATCACGCGTTCGATCATCGGGATCACTTTATCGCCCGGCAGCGGATATTTCCATTCTTTCAAAGTCGGATGCCCTACATTGGTGGTGACGAGGTACATGTTGCCAACCTCGCGCTGATCGTCCTTAAATGTGGCGATTTTCTTCGAGTCAGGCGACCAGCGGATCACCGGTCCGTCGCTGCTTTTCCAGCCTGCGTTGTCGGTGGCGTAGCCATAGTCTTTTACACCATCTGTAGTCAGTTGGGTGGTTTTGCCGGTAGCAACATCGCGTACCCAAAGGTTCCAGTCTTTAATAAAGGCGGCTTTGCTGCCATCGGGTGATAAAACTTCGAGTGCGCCGCCTCTGCGCCGTCCGCCGGTTCCGCCGCGGCTTTCCATTTTGGAGTCGTCTTTGGTCACAACATAAGTTGAAAGATCGCATTTCCATTGCTGTCCATCGGCTCTGAAAATAATAGCTTTTTCGTCGGGCGTAAAGCTGATACCCGTAAACGGAAGCATCAAGGCGGAATATTGCTTTCCGGTTGCTGTCGAAAGCGCCGCCGCAAGCTTGGCATGATCGAAAGCTGCGGTCATGGTCTTTTTCACCGGGTCAACCAAAATGAATTCACTGCCGTGGGCGTTCAGGTTGCGGTACCAGAATTTGCCGTTCGCCAGCCAGTCGGGGCGGACTGCCCCGTTGTCGATATAGGGTTCTGTGCCGTAGCTCAGCCGGCTTTCAGCGCGCTGGTAATCTTGTGTGGTCAGTGTATTTTGCTGTGCCGCAGCCGAAAGCGCGCAGGCCAGCGGTATTGCCGCGAGGAGTAATTTGTTCATGATGCAGTTAATATTGATACTTCAAGTATAGCGCAAATTACAACGCTTTTGCGAATTTCAATATAACTGTTACAAAGACCAGGATGTGGAAAGCTTAACGATGTGGTTTACATGCGCTTGAGTACCGACAGGATATTTCCCGCCGGGTCGGTAAACCAGGCGATATCAGGCCCCTGGCCATTGCCCCGGACAATTCCTTTTGCATCTGTTTTGATGCCGGGCATGTCGTAGTGCTCAAATTTGACGCCTTTCGCCGTGAGGGTGTCAACGGCCTTTTCTACATCATCCACCGGGAAGTTGAGGACGGTGTAGGTCGCGGGTACATGGTTTGGTTTTGGATAGATCATAACCGGTATGCCTCCGGCGATATGAAGTTCTAATAACCCTTCCGGACCCATTGGCAGATCTTTTACCGCAATGCCCAAAACGTTTTGATAAAAGTCTTTTGCTTTGGCAATATCGTTTACCGAAAAGCTGCTGAATGCGCGTGTGTCCCTGAACATATTTATATCTTTTGAATATATACAAAATTACCTTCCAAATGTTGCAGGAAAAGGGTTGGATGCGACAATATAAAGGTTGTTTCGGTCATTAATATTCATACACGCCATAGCC
>JAFDZL010000400.1 GCA_018266935.1 Bacteroidota bacterium
AATAAAAAAATCGGTGTTAGCGTTCCATCGGAACGCTTGGTAACAACCGCCAGCTTAGATTGTCCGCAATCAAAGGTTTGAAGACAAATTGATTTACATTTATTGATAAAAAGAGTATTATTACCTGATGGAAACCACCGAACTGAAAGAAAAGCTGAAAAGCCAGATCATATTATTCTTGAACCTTACTGACCTAACACCTGCCGATATTAAGGACGATGAGCCCCTGTTCGGCGATGGCTTAGGCCTGGATTCGATCGACTCGCTCGAACTGATCGTGCTGCTCAAACGCGAATATGGCATCGACATCAAGGACCCTAAAGTAGGCCGCAAAGTGCTGGTGGATGTAAATACGATGGCGGAGTATATTGAGAAAAATCGTACTAAATAATCAAACTTTAGCAAATACTCCCTGCACTTTAAAGCAAACCGTGTCGCTATCGCTTAATTTGGCATTGGCATGAATGCCGTCTTCCCTTGTACGGTAATCGATCTCCAGTTGTACTTCAGTAGTCTTTGTGGGATCGACCAGGTTCATGAATTTTAACTGGTTGCTTTTTTTAAGTTGAAGCGGCGCACTCAGAGCATCTTCCAAAACCTCTTTTACTACCTGTAACATGGACGCACCGGGCACCACCGGATGCCCGGGAAAATGGCCCTTCAATACGGGATGGTCGGCATTAATATGCAGAACAGCTTTAATGTGGTGGTTTTCGTGAACTAAAGAAACAACTGTGAGCAGGCCGGCAGACATGATACAAAGTTATACAGCAGATACCAGCATCAAAGCATGATATTTATTTTGGTAGTGATTATAGATAAGAATTCTTTTCAGCTCTCTTTCTTTTGACCCGCGTTCAATAACCGCCTGCGGAATTTCCTGTCTTTTAAGCATGTTCGCGGCCAGCCAAAGCGCAAAGGATGAAGCAACGGGATATTCGCCGCACAGGTGTTTGTAACTGGCTAAGGCATTATCCTTGAACAAGTCCGAATTTACCTGGTGATATACAGCGTCATTTTTGATGTCGCCATTCCGGCCCGTGATGATAAGGTCGATGCCTGATGTCGTTAACTTGTTTTCTTCGAGGAAATCGACAATGGTTTGCCCGATATTTTCCGGTTGGTAATAAGTTTTTATTGCTGTCAACTCAGCCAGGTTATCGTTTGACGCTTGATCCGTAACCAGGAAAAACGCCGAACCTTCGCCACCCATGGTGCCTTTGGCTTCGGCCTTCAAAAGATCGAGGTTTGAAACCGGTTGACGGCGGTAAAGCCCAAGCCTGCTTAATACTTTAAAACTAACATCTACCATTTCTTCTGTTCCGCCGACGATAATGTTATGCGCCTCTTTTTCGTCGAGCAGCATTAAAGCATCGAATAATGAACTTTCAAACGAAATGCCTTTATGCACGAAGGTGTTGTTATAGCCATGGCATTGTAATGCCAGCGCTATCTGGGCGGCCACGGTATTATGCGTTGATTGTATAAAAGCTGTGGGTGGCAGCATTTCTTCATTCATCTCGACCATCCGGGTCAGAAACGTGATTGTATCTTCCATACAACCGAATGCAGTTCCGGCAATGATCGCATCTGGCGCTTCGATCCCCGTGCCTTCAAGACATTTTTTCGCCGCGGCTACGCCGCGCTTAATAATGCTGCTCATGCGGCGCGCAAGTTTGGGATCGATATAGTCCTTATAATCCGGCTCGATGACAGTCAGTCGCGTGCCGTTATACCTGAGAATTTCATCCAAAAAACCTTCGCTGTTAAAAGTTTTTTGCGGCGATATGCAGACTGCTGAACGGATATAAGCTTTCATATTGCCGAGAAGATCAATGATGTGCAGTTTCCGCCAAAGCCAAACGAATTGGACATGACATGCCTGATATTTTGCCCCGACTGAAAATGTTTCTCCGGCTCGAAAGGCAATTCCTCCATCCGTGTTTCAAAGCGAAGGTTGGGATAGATCAATCCATGTTTAATAGCTAACGCGGAAAACACGGCTTCCACGCCGCCGCTGGCACCCAGGGTATGACCGGTAAATGATTTGGTTGAACTCATAGGCGGGTAGTTCGGATCGAACAGCCTTTTTACAGCGATGCCTTCAGAGCTATCATTATTTGGCGTGCCGGTCCCGTGCAGGTTGATGTAATCGATATCAGACGGCTGAAGGCCCGCTTTTTGCAAAGCGCCTTTCATGGCCAGGTATGAACCCGTACCATCGGGTGATGACGCGGTTTGATGATAAGCATCGTTGCTATTATTGTACCCGCTGATCATGCAATACGGCTGTTTGTTCAGTGCTTTCATCACTTTGTCTGATACCAACACGACATAGCCGGCGCCTTCACCTAAATTCAGGCCCTCACGATTTTGGTCGAACGGTTTGCAGAATTGCTTATCAGTGATCATTAACGTGTTGAATCCGTTCAGCGTGAATTTAGTAAGCGCATCCGCGCCGCCGGCTATTGCAATATCGATTACCCCGTTCCTGATTAACCGGGCCGCGTAAAATATCGCATTAGCTGATGAAGAACAGGCGGTGCTCAACGTCGTGATAAAATCTTTGATGCCCAGTTTATCGGCCACGATCTCGGTCATACTGCCGCATTCATGGTCGAATATATTCCGCAGTTTGCCTTTGTTATTGTCGGCCAAGAATTCAACAAAAAAATCTTCGCTCTTATCCATGCCGCCTACCGAGTTGGCTGATATAAAGCCCGTACGCAGTCCGCTCGTGTTTCCTAACCCCGCGTCGTCCCAGGCTTCCATCGCAGCAATGCAGCTTAAAAGGGTGGTGCGGCTGCTGCGTTCCGGAAGGCCCGTCATTTCTATCAATTGCCTGTTGCTCAATTTTACTTCAGCAACCGGCAGTTGATGTTTATGAATAGAGTCGAATAGCGTAATATCGCCCATGCCGGCCTGCTCCTGTTCGAAAGCAGCCAGGTGTTCAGCCACATTATTTCCGATCGCTGAAATAACGCCTAAACCTGCGATATATACTGTTGAATTCATGTCAGTTGATTAAAAACAGCATTCATATTTTCCGCTGAAAACGGAATTGCGCCGTCATTGTTTTGTTTTCCCACTAAGAATAAAGCGGCCTTGTAATGATCTGCGAGTATATCCACCCAGCCACAAATGCAGGCTTGCAAAATGTTATTATTTAGCAAATAATTTACCTGATTTTCGATAAAACCAGCGTCAAAATTCTCCTGAATATAAAAGGCATGCTCCCCCTTGAAATGGCTGCGGATACATATCTCACCGATAACGATATTCGGCAGTGTATAAACGAACAATGAGGGACTTGGAATATCCTTTATCGAATCGAAATATTTCAGATCATTATCCAGGCTTGAATTCCTGTTCGCCAGAACCAATCCTACTTCCTCAGGCTGGTAATCCCCTTTTTTTAAGGTATTGTCCAGCAAGACTTCCGAGGCCAGCCAGCCCAGCTTGCTCAAGTTATCCATTTTATAAAACTTGGAATAATTAAGACCGAAATGCTGATAGACCGCTAACAAAAAAGCCTGTACATCGGCAGCCTTATTTTCAAAAAGCTGCTTGCCGTCTTTTAAAACGATCCCCTGGCTGATGACACAGCTACTTGTTATATATGTTATTTGGGGTGGCAATTTATGATACTTCAGACCGTGCCTGATTTTTGTATTTCACAATGAATTCCTTTGCCTCGTCTAATGTCTTCGGATATTCCGCGAGGTTGTCCATATCATACAGTCGATATAAGCTCAGATCCTTATATACATGCTGGTAGGTAAATCCATGTTCGTAAAGAAATGAAACTAATTGCCATGCCTTTAAATCTTCTTTTTTAGGCGGCCTGAATTTATGATTGTAAGGAATAAAATCGTTACCGCATTCCGGGCATTTTCGTGGTTTGTGATTTTCCAACCCTCTGCTAAATGCTTTTCGGCACGACAAACAAACATTTTTGTAACTCATATTCAAAAATAACCGATTATTTGCCAAAAACGATAGCCGCGTTGCAACCGCCGAAGCCCGAGGCGGTTTTCAGAAAGTTTGGTTTGGAAGATGCTGCTATTGACTTAGCAACATTTACGGATCGTGTAACACCTCGTTCTTCAAAACCCATTGTCGGAAGGACAACATGATCTTTAAGAGATTGAACCGAAACAATGCTTTCAATCAGCCCCGCCGCGCCAAGCGTGTGACCGTAGTTTGCTTTCAGGCTATTCAAAGGAACGGATTCCAGGCCTGATAGCGCGATGGCATTAGCTTCCATTTCATCATTATAAGACGTTGCTGTGCCATGAGCGGATATGAAACTAATGTCTCCAATAGAAAGATCGGCATCTTTCATAGCCTGATCAATGGCTAGGCTTAACTCTTTGCCGGTGCGTGATGGCCCTGAAATATGATTGGCATCGTTACTGATGCCGCCGCCCAAAGCTTTGATGTTACCCGCGTATTTTGGGTTCGACGATAGAATGATCGTCCCCGCGCCTTCGCCCAGGTTTAGCCCATCGCGGTCCTTGTCAAATGGCTTACAAACGCCAGGGCTCAATGCCTGGAAAGACTCGAATCCCGACAAAATAAATTCAGAGATCACGTCGGCCCCGGCAATTACCGCATTTTCATACTGTCCGGTTCGCAGCAGGCGCATCCCGGTTATGATCGCTACGACCCCTGAAATACATGCATTGGAAACAACAATGGGCTGATTTTTAAAGCCGAAATATTCCGCTATCAGCTTTGCCGATGCAGACAGCGAGATACGGTCAAACAGTTCGGGTGTGTGTGTTTCCGTTTCCAGCAGGCCGATATTGCCCTTGGTTGAAGATAGAATAAAGACAGTCTTCTCATCCGATGTATTCAATCCGCTTTGCTGCAAGGCATCGGTTATCGATGCGATCACTATCTGTTCGAATTTGGTATATCGATCTTCTTTTGGAAATTCTTTTTTATCAAATAGTGCAGCATAAAATGGCTGCCTTGATAGTGCAGCATTGTGGTGCTGTTTGATAGCCGACTTGCCTTGTTTCAGGTTCTCAAAGTTTTCGGCGGTGGTTTTACCCAACGGCGTGAAAATATTGTCGGCAACAACAAAAATCTCCCGTTTCATTTCACTCATTTCTGCTGAATACTTTCATCTCGCATTGCGCGATCAGCCTGTCGTCAAGCCAAACTCTGCCCGAAAGCACGGTGATATCAAATATCTGGTTTTGCGTTGCTATCATCGTGGTGATCTCGTCGCCCACACGCGGGAGGTCAAATATCTCGAAATGACTAACCGCACCAATGTACCCGACGGCGACCGGCTTATTTTCTTTCCTGGCGATATAACCGGCCCGCAGCGCGGCGGTTTGCGCTATATTTTCCATCAGGCCCGCTTCCTGGAATATGCCATCCCTGACAAAAATGTTATCATCGCTGATGGTAAAGCTGCTGAGAGTGGTATTCTCGTTCGTGCTGACCAACATGCTTACCATCACAAACGGCGGTTTCTGAGGAATAAGCGGGACAATATCTTCAATGGGTAGCGTCAGGTGTACAGCCCTCCGTTTACCGATAGCACCTGCCCGGTAATATATGATGCTTCCGGCGAGGCGAAGAAGGCCGCCGCTGCTGCTACTTCTTCCGGAAGACCGAAACGTTTAGCCGGTATCAGTGCTTTTAATTCCTTTTCATCCAACCCTTCAGTCATATCGGTCTTGATGAAGCCCGGTGCTAAAGCGTTGACAGTTATGCCCTGCCGGGCGACTTCCTGCGCGAGCGCCTTGGTGGCGCCGATGACGCCGGCCTTGGCAGCCGAATAATTCGTTTGACCGGCCAGCCCTTTTAGACCCGAAAGCGAAACCACGTTAATGATGCGGCCATATTTTTGGGCCATCATGTCGTTCAAAACCAGCCTGGTCACATAAAAAAAACTATCGAGATTGGTTTTGAGTACCTTCTCCCATTGTTCTTCATCCATCCAGGCCATCAGGCTGTCGTCGCGGATGCCGGCATTATTCACCAATATCTCTATCGGGTTGTTTTGGTTGTTTTCGATCCAATTGCCTAACACGTTTTGTATCTGTGTTTTATTCGCTACGTCAAATTGCAATAGTTCGCCCGTGCCGGCAATCAGCGCGAGTGTTTTTTCGGCTTCGGCCCGATTGCTTTTGTAGTTAATCAGCACGTAATAACCCAGGCCGGCCATTTTTTGACAAATGGCCCGGCCGATGCCTCTTGATCCGCCGGTGACTAATGCGCATTTCATTTGGAACTGATAACAAAATTGTCGGAGTTCTCAAGAAAATCCTTAACGAGTTCCATTTCCTTGTAACGGGCTTTATCTTCAACAAATTTCGGAAAGATCGGCCGAACCTTATCATAAAGATTTTTTGATGCCGACGAAAGGCGATCATGGCAATCGAGGTAATCGATAGCCTGCAGTATGGTAACCAGGTGGATAGCCAGCACTTCAAACGAATTGTCAATCACACGTTTGGTCATCAGCGCGGCGTTGCAGCCCATGCTCACAATATCCTGGTTATCATTATTATTCGGAATACTATGGACGTACATGGGGAACGACAAGCTTTGGTTTTCTGCAACTGTCGAAGTTGCCGTGAACTGCATACCCTGCATGCCAAAATTAAAGCCAAGAACGCCCATGTTCACGAACGGCGGGAATTTCTGGTTCAGTTTGTTGTTCAGCAGGTAGTTCAGCTGGCGTTCGCAAAGCATCGACAGCTTGGTGATGGCGATCTTTAGCTTATCCATTTCCAATGAAACGTAATCGCCATGGAACTTGCCGCCGTGAAATATGTTATGATTCTCGTGATCGATAACCGGGTTGTCGTTTACCGAATTTAATTCGTTTACCAGGACATTTTCGGCCCCGGCAATGGTATCATAAACCGGCCCTAAAACCTGGGTTACACAGCGCAGGGAATAATACTCCTGCACCTTATCTTCAAAAACCTCCTGGTCGAGGTTGTCCGGGTTGTATAAGTGCTCCGAGCGGTCGCGGATCATTTTACTGTCCTTCAGAATGCCGCGCATCATGCCGGCAACGGCATTCTGGCCCTTGTGATGCTTGACGATGTTCAGTTCATGCGAATAATGATCATCGAAAGCCTGTACCACTTCGTTGATCATCGCTGAAAACAGCACCGCCCAATTCAGCAATTTTTTTGCCTGTACGATATTGATAAGCCCGATACCGGTCATTGCGGAAGTGCCATTGATTATTGCTAAGCCTTCGCGTACATGGATGGAAAGCGGCTTGATATTAAAACGGTTGAATATCTCGATAGCCGGGTATATTTTGCCCTGGAACCAAACCTCTCCCTCCCCGATCATGGTCAGTCCCAGGTGGGCCAATTGCACCAGGTCGCCGCTTGCGCCAACACCGCCATGCTCATAGATGCAGGGGCAGATATCATGGTTGATCATCTGTTTCAGCAGTTCAACCGTCTCCGGGTGAACACCTGAAAAACCTTGCATAAAGCTGTTCAACCTGGATACTACTAACGCCCTGGACAATTGAGCCGGCATTAGTTTGCCGCTGCCCGATGAATGGCTCCGGATCAGGTTGTATTGCAGCTGTAGGATATTCTCCTCACTTACCTTGTACTGAGCCATTGGCCCGAAACCGGTATTGATGCCGTAGATCAGCTTATTGGACGAAAATTTTTTCAGGAACTCGAAATTGGTGCTCACCTTTTTCAGGGCGACCACATCCAAAGCTGCTTCCCTATGATTGAATACCAGTTCCGCAAAATCATCTAAGGAAAGCGCACCTTGTCCAACTTGTATCATGGGCAATAATGTTTTTCGGTTTTTTAATTAAAGGGCTAAAGTAGGAAATAAGTCCGTAAGTCGGAATCCCGATAGCTATCGGGACCGCGAAAGCCCGAAAGAAGCGTCTTCAAACTCTTTTATCGATAAATTTAGTAGCCTTACGCCTGGCTTCGTTGAATTGGATCTTTTGTATTTCTTCAGGGGTAACGTATTTGATCTGCGGGCTAACTCTTAAACGAGCCTGCAAATATGCACGGATGCTGTGATCACATTCTTCGCTGTTATCGGCCGGTACGATATATAAAAGCACCTGGTCAAGGCCGATCTCGTCGGAATATACTTCAACCACAAAGTCCAGTATTTCCTCGCGTTCATTCAGCAGGTCGAACAGGGCGGGAGGATATAATGTCGTCCCTTTGAATTTGATCATCTGCTTCTTACGCCCCATGAGCGGCGAAAGGCGCAGTGTATGTCGTCCGCAGGCACAGGGCGCATCGTCGTACATGCAGATATCGCCGGTTTTATAGCGCAGTAATGGCATCCCCTCAACGCCTAAGGTCGTTATCGTTACCTCGCCCGGGGTATTTGGGCCAACATGCTCGTTATTTTCATTTAATAGCTCAACGATCACCAGTTCAGGCTGATAATGACCGCCTTTCCCTTCACCACACTCTGTAAAAGCGGTTTGCATTTCGGTGGACGCGTAGGTAGAATACAACTTGATATGCCAGGCTTCGGTGATCTTTCTGCCTAAAATATTCAGCCTAAAATCGGTGTTGCGAATGTTTTCGCCTATGCAAACTGCTTTCTTGACGGAAGTTTGATTAATGTCGATGCCGTTCTGTTTCGCAAATGCGATCAGTTTTAAAATAAATGAAGGTACCGCGACGATAGCTGTCGGTTTTAGTCTTTTTATCGTTTCCCACTGCAATGCCGGTACGCCCGGGCCAAGCCGGATAATTCCGGCGCCGATCTTCCTGATCCCGGAGTAATAAGCAATACCGGCCATGAACTGCCGGTCCAACGTTAGCATCAATTGATAAATGTCCTCTTTTGAGCCATCGGCACAGGTAAATGAATTATACTCATTGCAGGCCAGGCGCTCCAGGTCGTTTGCTGTTAAGGCTATGGTTACCGGGCTGCCTAAGGTGCCCGATGTGGACGTGTACTCAGCAATTTTGTCAACAGGCACACATAGGAAATCATGCTCACGCTGTTGCAGGTCGTCTTTTTCAGTAGTCGGGATTTTTTTCAGATCACCAAGTGTTCGGATACCGGCCGGGTCAATGCGGTGTTTGGCGAATAGTTCCTGGTAGAACGGCGAATATTCAGAGACATATTTTACAAGTTCTCTGAGTTTGGTTTCCTGCATCGCAGTTATAGCATCCGGTTGCTGGTTGGATAAGCCCGTCATATCGTTTGTGCAGCTCCAAAAGTAGCAAAACATGGTGAGACGGCAGCAATTGAAACAAAGTGTTACTTTTACTGTTCAATACGAATTGTTCAAAACCTAATTTTTTTACGATGAAGGTCATCAAAGTTTTTATTGCAGTATTTTTATTAGCGGTTTTGGCCGATATTAGGACTGTCCGGGCGCAACAACTGCCGCCACCTCCGCCAAAGCCGCCGAAACCGCATGCTCCGCCGCCTCCGCCCGCGCATCCACGTCTGCACAGGCTGCATATTCATCGTCCGCATATCAAAGTGAAGCTGCCGCCACCGCCACCTCCGCCACCGGCACCGCCGCATCCCTGAAAATAAATGATCAATAAATACGTTAAATAGTGGTCGTAAAAATTCAATCGGCAACCAGCTTTTGGCATTTTAATAGTAATTTTGATCATAAATTCTTTTGACTATGAAATTTATCGGATTTTTTATCGCAGCGGTGATGGCAGTATTTGCCCTGCAATTTTCTACTGCCTCGGCGGCTACGAAGCCGGTGGTGCAGGTAAAAACTTCTAAAACAGGGAGTTCGGCCGATGCTGCACAGCACCATAGAGTTCATCGCCGTATGCATCTTCGCCGGATACACAGGCATCATTGATAAGATGAAGGTAACAACATAAAAAAGCCCCGAACGGGGCTTTTTTGTTATCAGGCATTGTACATCATCCTGTAATATTCGTCGGCCATCCTGCCCGACTCAAAAGCCGGGGCTACATCGGCGGCGCCGCGACGCATCATAGATACCCATTTTTTCTTGTCATTGTAATACATCGGGCGGATCACCTTGTCCAGCGTTTCCATCAGGTTGTGCGCCTCCGTCATATCTTTGGCATACTGCGACAAATTATCATCTGCAGGTTTTATAACAAAGCAGTTCTCGCCGTCTTTTGCAAATTCGGGCACCCAGCCGTCGGGAAGCGAGAAATTAATACTGCCATTCATCGCAGCTGTCATGCCGCTGGTACCCGATGCTTCCCGGTACATACGCGGATTGTTGAGCCATACATCCGAGCCCTTCTTTAGGATAGCGGACAGTCCTAATTCGTAGCCGGTCAGCACACAGGCATTAGCAAAGGGCCACATCTTATGGATGATCTGGTTGAATTGCGCGATCGCGCCGTAATCTTCCGGGTAAGGCTTGCCCGCCCAAATCAGCTGTACAGGCATATCGGTGCTATAGATCAGCCTGATAAAACGGTCCCAGTCGTAGGTCATCAGGTCGGCCCGTTTATAACCAGCAAAGCGTCGCGCCCAAACAATGGTCAGCACGTCTTCGTCAAAGAGCTTTCCGCATTGATTGGCCACCAATTTGAACAGCTCGCGTTTCATCTCCTTTTTTCGGGCGATGATCGCTTCATCATTGCTAGCTGCAAGCGCCTTTTCTAAGGCATCATCTTTCCAGAACGTTTTGTTTTGCGCATTAGTGATCGAAGTGATGTCGCAGATACCTTCGTTATGGCTCCACATTTCGCGGGCTACTTCGCCATGCAGTTTGGATACGCCGTTCGCTTTTTTAGCAAATTTCAATGCCGCCAGGGTATAGTTCAGCATATAGCTATCCACGTTCAATAACTCTTTCACCGCATCAACATCCATCCCGTAATAGAAGGACATCTTTTTTAAAAGATCGAAACTGTGCTCTTCATTGCCGGCAGCCTCGGGTGTATGGGTGGTGAATATCACGCGCTTTCTTACTTCCTCCAGGCTCTTGAACTTATCGTAGAGGTAAAAATTCAGCGGCAGCGAATGTCCCTCGTTCATATGATAAATATCGATTTTCAACCCTAATTTGTCGAGCAGCATGGCGCCACCAATACCCAGGATAATCGACTGCGCGATGCGTGTCGATTCGGTCGAGTCGTACAATCGGTAACTGATAGAACGCGATTGTTCATCGTTCTCATTCAGGTTGGTAGTTAAAAGGAATATCGGCGCCGATCCGAATGTTTTCGGCCTTAAAAGAAAGGCTCTTACAAACACCGGCGAATCGTGTACCGGCACGGTGAACATGATGCCGGTATCCTCGATGAAGGAATAGCCTTTTTCGATAAAGGTCACCTTCATGTCGGCGTTTTGTTCGCGCCATTGATCGTAGTAGCCGTATTTCCACAGCATGCCGATGCCGACCACATTTTGTTTCAGGTCATAAACGCTGCGCATGTGCGAACCGGCCAGGAACCCAAGTCCGCCGCTGTATGTCTTTAAAGCCTGATCTACAGCGAATTCCATGCTGAAGTAGGCCACTGATTTTTTATATTTTGGGTCAAAGTCGTACCCGAAGATGTCTTTAATAGTCATAATTCAAATGATTGCAATTTTGGCGCAATATAACGAAACATGGTTTTCAGACTAATGCACTTTGTTCACTTATGTTGAGTTAATTCCGGTCCGCGGCCCAGAAAATGGCATTGGAAAATATCTTTTTGTAAGCATCATTGCTGAACAGTTCAGGCGAGTGTCCCATAAAGATATAAACGTTACGGGCCTTCACATGTTTGTTGGTCCATATCACGGGGTGATCGCCCATTTTGAT
This sequence comes from Bacteroidota bacterium, assembly GCA_018266935.1. GTDB lineage: Bacteria > Bacteroidota > Bacteroidia > Sphingobacteriales > Sphingobacteriaceae > Mucilaginibacter. The sequence continues at coordinate 11,759 of JAFDZL010000400.1, forward strand.
ATTCGAATCGGGCACATAGCTATTTTCATCAACGCTGGCTATGACATGGACAGTCGGCCTCGGGCTCTTATCATAAGTGTAAAATTCCTCACGTTTGATGATGAAGGATGAGGGCACATTTTTCATTACCGGGTGATTCCTGTCTTCCACATTCACTTGCCCCTGTACGAATGTTGCGATGTAGTTTTTCCAGCGGATGCCCCCCATAAAATCGTGGAACCAGTCCCACATGGGGTAACCGTCAAATTCACCCAAAAGCGATGCGTGATGGAAACCGATCCACCCGCCGCGACCCTCATCAATGTACTTCTGAAATGCTGAGACCGCCTCAGGTTTCCAGCCATAGGGCGGGTAATCCAGTTGGATGAAAAGCTGGTAATGGCTCAAAAATTCATCGTTGATCTTATCGGTGTTCCGGATATAATCGATGCTGAAATTGCTGTCGGCCGCCAGTTTGTCCAGCCATATTTTAGCAGCTTTGGAATATTCTATATGGTGCCCTCCATTTTCATAAAGTGCGATAACATGAAAACGTGGCTGTTTTTGAGCTGTCAATGCGCTAAAGCAAAAAACCAAAGCAATAAAAAGTAGCGGCTTTTTCATATATGGCGGATTTATCCAAATATAAGCGGCAAAAACAATATTTTTATCGGGTATGCCCGCTAAGTCCCTCGTCAAAAAGATGCGCATTTTGCCGCTGATCGCGGTAATATTCTTTACCGTATCCGGCGGGCCGTACGGACTTGAGCCTTTATTGAAATACGCGGGCAGCCATGGCGTATTTCTGTTGTTGTTACTAACACCGCTGCTTTGGGATGTCCCGGCAATTTTTACCGTGCTTGAGCTGAACAGCATGATGCCGGTCGAAGGTGGATATTACCAATGGGTAAAACACGCTTTGGGAACCAGGTGGGGTTTTTTTGAAGGCTGGTGGACCTGGCTCTATACGTTCTGCGACCTGGCCATTTACCCCGTGTATATTGTAACCTATGCGACTTTCTTTTTCCCGGGGATAGATGCTTACAAAATAGAAGTATGCCTGGCCATTATCTGGATATCCGCCGGGCTGAATATTTTGGGGATCAACCCTGTCGGGAAAATTTCGCTGCTGCTCAGCGTTGTTGTACTGATACCCTTGCTGGTAATGATCGGCATGTTCTTTTATCACCATACCGGACCCATGACCATACCATCGCAATCGCTGAAAGGCATTGCATTCCCATCGCTGGGCATGGCGATGTACGTGGTGATGTGGAACTGCCTGGGCTGGGATAATGTAACAACTTATGCTGAAGAGATCGAGAAGCCGGTGCGGTCCTACCTGGTATCCATATTCACGGCGTTCGCACTGGTGATCGTTATCTATTTTCTCAGCGTGCTGGTGGCGCAGCAATCGCACGTTGACCCTACAGGATTGGAGGAAGATGGCTTTCCGTTTCTTGGTTCGCTCATTGGCGGCCGTTGGCTGGGCATCATCGTCGCGGTTGGCGGTATGGCCAGTTACCTGGGCATTTACGCGGCGGTGCTGTTGTCGGTATCGCGCGTGCCAAAAGTGATGTCGGATGATAAACTGTTGCCGCAATGGTTCAGTAAGCTGCATCCCCGATTCAATACACCTTATATTTCAATTATTACCTGTTCACTTGTGGTAAGCGCCATGGTGCTCTGGAAATTTGAGGAGCTGATCATC
>JAFDZL010000401.1 GCA_018266935.1 Bacteroidota bacterium
AAAACCGGTAAAGTGAACAAACTGAAACAGCACCTGAAGGAAGCTTTTGTCGAGCTCAATCCGGCCGAAGCAATGCGATTGAAATTGAAAGACGGCGATGTTGCGGTCATCAGCTCACGCCGCGGCGAGGTTCGGGTAAAAGCTAAAATTACACCCGGGATCAAAAAAGGTGTTGTTTTCCTGCCGATGCATTGGGGTAAAGTACTGGGCAGCGATCTTAACCGTGCCAATAACGTCACCAATGATATTGTGGACCCGATCTCGAAAGAGCCTGATTTTAAATACTGCGCGGTTAACATTCAGAAATACCGGAAGCCTCAACAGCGTATTATCGTGGTAGGCGCCGGAGCTGCGGCGTTTGGTTTTGTAAAATCCTACCGAGAATTGAACCCGCATGACGAGATCACGATTTTCAGTAAGGAAAATTTCCCTTTCTATAACCGGGTGATGCTGCCCGATTATATCAGCGGCGGGCTGCAGTGGGATCAATTGGTGAAGATGAAAGATTCGGAGGAACCGGCCTACAATATACGTCTGCTGAGAGGTGTAAGTATTGACCGGATAGACCGGGCCAACAAACAGGTAACGGACTCGAGAGGGCTGAAATATTCTTACGACATCCTGATCCTGGCTACTGGCAGCAGCCCGGCGCGGCCAAAAAATGTGCCGATGCTGCCGGGTATTTTCACCATGCGCAGCCGGACAGATGCCGACAACTTTAAAAAGCATATGCCCCCTGACGGGCATGTGGTGATCGTCGGCGGAGGCTTGCTCGGCCTGGAAATGGCAGCCGCCTTGCGTGAAATGGGTACGCGGGTTACCATCATTCACCGTACATCCCGGTTCCTGAACAAGCAACTCGATGCTTTGGGCAGTCAATTACTGAGCGAGGAAATGGCCGACCAGGGTTGTGATATCTACTACAATGACGAGGTTCAACTATACTACGGCCGATCCAGGCTGACGGGTATCGGTTTGCGAAGCGGCCGCAAGATCGACTGTGACGCGATGATCATTGCGATCGGCACTACACCAAATATTGAATTGGCCAAAAATAGCGGTCTTAACTGCAACCGCGGCGTGATAGTGAACGAGCGTATGCAAACCAGCGACCCGGCTATTTATGCCGTTGGTGAAATTGCCGAGCATGACGGCGAGCTCTATGGTTTCACAGCTGCCGCCGAGCAACAAGCCGAAGTAGCGGCTAAATATTTGAACGGGGATATCGCCAGTTATTACAAAGGCACAACATTGATGAACATTATCAAAATTCATGGCTTCGATCTGTGCACTATCGGAATCTCCGAGTGTCCGGCAGAGGGCAATTACGAGGAGGTGATCTTTATCGATAAGGCTAAGCGTTATTACAAAAAATGCATTATTCACGAGGATAAATTGGTGGGGGCTATCCTCATCGGTGACAAGAGCGAATTCAATGAATTCAGGGAACTGATAGCCGGCAAAATTGAGCTCAGCGAAAAGCGTCTCCAGCTACTGCGCAGCGGCAGCAAAGCTGATCCGTTACTGGGCACCCTGGTATGCAGCTGCAACAATGTCGGAAGCGGAAACATCAATAAAAAGATAGCAGAAGGCTGCGATAACATGAAGGATCTGTGCGCAACCACCGGGGCGGGTACCGGCTGCGGCTCGTGCCGGCCCGAGGTAAAACGTTTACTTGACGAAGCATTAAGAAATTTGATCCCGCAGGAATAATAGTTTATGGAGCATACTATCAAAATAAACCTCACGGGAGGATACATTTCCGCGGGCGACCTGTATGAAATATTACTGATCGCCGAAAATGCCGGCGCGAAAGACGTGCAGTTTGGTAACCGCCACCAATTGTATTTCACTGTTAAGAAAGATGAGCTTGAAACCCTGGAGATGGAAATGCTTCGCGTGAACATTTCCTATGAAGTGGATGCCGACGAACATGCCAATATTGTCAGTTCTTACGTGTGCGATACCATTTTCAGCAATGAGAGCTGGCTGAAGGAAGGCGTTTACCGCGATATTTTCGACTTGTTCAATCATCAGCCGAGGCTTAAGATAAATCTGGTTGATCAGCAGCAAACCTTCGTGCCGTTCTTTAGCGGAAACCTGAATTTCATCTCGTCCGACATCAGTAATTACTGGCATTTTTATATCCGCTTTCCAAAATCCAACCAATTTTACCAATGGCCCTCGTTAATTTATTCGGATGACATAGCCATGTTGTCAAAGATCGCTGAAGACGTGATTTTTGGACAAAAAGAGTATTTTTTTGACCAGCAAAAGGTTAATGAGTTGTTCTTTTATAAGATGGTTAGCTCCAAAATACCCACCGCGCTAAGCCACCGAAGTGAGCCACTGAAGTTGCCAGACTTTTATCTTCCCTATTACGAGGGCTTTAACAAATACGGCAACGGCAACTACTGGCTGGGTATTTACCGGCGCAACGAGCTGTTTCCCCTTGAGTTCCTGAAAGATGTTTGTTCGTTATGCATCAGGACCAGGATCGGCCAGATCTATACCACGCCCTGGAAATCGATCATCATCAAAGGGATCGAACCCGCCGACCGCGCTGAATGGGGGCATATTCTCGACAAATACCGGCTTAATGTGCGCCATGCCGCTAACGAGCTCAACTGGCAGATAGAGGACCTGTGCGAAGAGGGGTTAAACCTTAAACATAAGCTTGTTCGGGAATTCGAAGAGGCGGATCTGCGTACGTACCGGCTCAGCTTTGCTATTAAAACACAACCCAAAACAGGATTGCTGGGTTCGGTGATCATCAAAAAACAATCGCCGGGGATATTTGCCATACAGCACACGCGCGATTTCAACCCCAATAACAAAAACCTCGTCAATTATAAAACCGGACTGGACGCCGGCGAGCTCGCACAAAACCTTACCGGTCTGTGTGAGCATTATTATGCAACTAACGTTCAGGACGTCCGCTTAAGCGCTTCCACAGAACAGGCAAAAGATCATGATGAAAAGGCGGATCATTATCGCGTCTATCAGTGCAAAAATTGCCTGTGTGTTTACGACGAACGTTATGGAGATGAACTGAACGACATTCCGGCCGGCCGGCAATTCGAAAAAATAGAAAATTATACTTGCCCCGTTTGTGATTCGCCAAAAGAGGATTTTTCAATGAAAGAATTTACCCTGTCAAATTAAATTGTGGCTCTTTTAAAAAAAGTGCTTTCATGTCATTTTTTTTCTGCAAGACGGTCACTCAATTCACGAATCAATTCCTGGCCGTCGCTTACCTGTGCCTTTAAGGTATCCTCTTTGAACCCAGTCTCACCAGCCACTACTTTCATGTGTGCATTCAGTTTAGCCAGCAATCCTTTACATTTCCTGTCGGTTGAGACGGACGCCTTTTCGTTTAAAATCCTGATCTTTTCGTAATCGGATATGCCCTCTCTTAATTTTTCAAATCTAATACCGCTGTTTGCACCCGGATAAACGAGGTAACAATCGCCGGCGGCCCAGCTTCCATGCCTGCCGTCCCTGTTGGGGTCCTGGGTCCAGGCATCATAAGCCCAGCGCAGGAAACCGTTATAACCATAAGCCGATGCGTACCAGCCTATCCACCGGCCTTCAATTGGCGGAGAAAAGAGGAAGGTATTGGGTTTAGGCGGGGTACAGCAAACATAATAGGTGGTGGTAAACCCTTTTGCTTTGCGCTCCGCTATAACATCCATCGGCGATTCTTTTCCTTTAACATAGGAATAATCGGTCAACATATCTTTCAGTTCAGGATGCCAGTCACCCGCGTAAGTGATCTTCCAGCCCGGCCAATTAGCCCTGACGAACTTGATTGCCGTCAGCGTCTCATCCATAGGGTTCTCGTTGATGCCTATATATGTTTTATTGAGCCAGCCCTTCTTCTGCAAATGCGCTTTCAAATCGTCCAGGAACGGCCCCCAATATGCTTTGAACTTATCCGAACCAGGCGGCCATGATTCCGTGATATAATTTCCGGTAGCGCCATCAATGTACCGGAACCTGTAATTGCCGGGGATGGGCGTATAAACCGTTATCGCTTTATCAATGCCTACGCTCATCGCAAGCTCGACATATTCGTCAAATATCTTATAATCGAATTTCCATTTACCATTTTTCTGTAAGGTTGATTCGATCATTCCACCTTCTATCGTATAGGAATTGTCGCTCCATGGCGAGTTGACCGCGTAAGTCGTGATGTACTTACCGCCGGCATCAGCATAAAGTTGCAAATGCTTTTTTAAAAGCAACTTGTGCTCCGGCGACCATGGCTGCAAATGATTGCCCCGGGCCAGCACCCATGGATTTTGCCACAGGTCGAGCCTGAATTTCCAGTCGTGAGGCGGCGGAAGCAATTGGTTCTGCACGTCGACCGCTACGGTTAAAGATCTGCTGAACCCTTTACCGAGCACTTCAATATTCCCCTTGTAATGACCGGGCGATGCACCCGCCGGTATATTTATCGTCACCCAAACCGGTCTCGCCGTTTTCGCAGGCACATCAAACCTGTCGAACTGCTCGAACCGATCGGGCATCAGGTAGCCATCTTTGTAGGGCGAGCCTCCGCAATCCACCTTATCGGAACCATACGGATAATTGGCCAGCACATAACGCACCATATTCAGGCTGATGTTGTTTTTATCGATCTTATACCCATGTCCGTCGGTCAGATCACTGCATTTAAAGCGCACCTGTTCCAGCGTATCTGCCGACCATACCACGATCTGCGCGTTCAGGCGTTCGCCCCTCCATCCGCACCCCGTCCACGAAGAACTTTCCTGCAATGGCGGAACCTCTGTCCTGAAATAAAGATCATTTTCCGAGCCAAAGCTTACATGCGCCGCCTGTACAGAGTTCCACAAGGCAGGATTGACCGGCTTATCAAATGTAAACTCATCCTGGTAATGCGGGCTAAGCGCCGGCATCAAAGCTGAATCCACCCGTCCCTTTTGATCCTGCGCAAAGACAGCACGCATGCAAAAAAGTGCAGGTAACAAGAGTGATAAAAACTTCTTCATTATTAATTAACACAGCGCGTGTGTGCGCAAACATGCCCTCAAAGAAAAGTAATAATCCTGACTAATGAGAATGCTATGTGCGCTATCGATCATTACGGCGAGTATGGCAGTGTAAACCAGAACGTGCTGCCTTTGCCGGGTTCGCTTTCAACGCCTATTTTGCCGCCGTGCCGCTTGATGATCTCGGAGCTGATGTACAAACCAAGCCCAAGTCCCGGATTCCGGTAGTCCTGCTTTCCGCCCTGGTAATACCGGTCGAACACGAACGGCAGTTGTTCAGGGGCAATGCCCGGCCCGCTATCTTTCACCGATAACTTTGCATGGTCGCCGTTGTTCTCGATGATAATGTATATCTTTTTTGATGCGGGCGCATATTTTACCGCGTTGTTTACCAGGTTGACAATCACCTGGTCTATGGTACGCTCATCGGCATACACCTGCAGTATTTTATCCCCCAGCACGTCGATCTCGTGCCGGCCCGACACGGCGATGTGGTTGCAACAGGCATTTACCAATTCTGAAAAAACAAACCACTGTTTCTGCAGCGGGAGATGTTTCTCCTTGATCCGGTTGACGTTAAGCAGATCCTCGACCAGGTTACTCATTTTATACGTACTGCGATTGGCCTGTTCGATAAGCTTCGGGAATCTGTCAGCTATCGGTGCGTCTTTCATCCGGTAAAGCAATTGAATGGACGTTTTAAGACTTGTCAAAGGCGTTTTCAACTCATGACTTGCAATACTGATAAAGTCGTCTTTTTGCTGTTCGATCTTTTTCAGCTCATCGATATCAGTCGCGGTTCCTATCCATTGCTCAAGCCGTCCTGCCGCGTTAAACAAAGGCGAGATGCGCACGAGGTGCCAGCGATATATTCCGTCAACCCCTCTTTCCCTGATCTCAAACTCTCCCGGCCCGGCGCTTTGGATAATGGCGTCAAGGTTTTCCATACAAAGCGCAAGATCATCAGAGTGTATCACTTGTTTCCACCCCCAGTTCTTCGTTTCTTCAAATGTCAGTCCCGTATATTCATACCAGCGCTGGTTGTAGTATTCCACTTCGCCCCCGGCTGAGCTCGCCCATGCTATCTGCGGGATCGAATTTAAAACCGTTTGAAAACGTTTCCTGCCGATTTCCAGATCCTGGATAATGCGTTGAAGGGTTTCCTGGGCCAATATCAATTGTTCATTTGTCGCCACCTGCTCCTCATTGGCTGCTTCCAGTTCTTCATTGGCCGACGTCAGCTCCTCATTGGTTGCCGTTATTTCCTCGTTGGCGGCCGCCAGTTCTATTTCATAAATTTTTTGGTCATGAATGTCTGTACTCGTACCGACCCAAAGCGCCGGTTGGCCCCGATCGTCTTTAAATGCCGTGAAACGGCTGAGATGCCAGCGATATTCTCCGTCAAACCGCTGAAGACGGTGCTCCAAATGCATGTCCTTGCCACCGGCAATAGCCTCCGGCCACCGCCCGGCAGCCTCTGCCAGGTCGTCGGGATGGATAAATCCCCATATTTTTTCCCGCAGGTTTTCAAAGCCCTCTACACCAGTATAATCATGCCATTGCTGGTTATAATAGGTAGCCCGGCCATCCGGTCCCGACGTCCACATCTTATGTGGGATCGCATCAAGCAGGAATCGGAACCTTTGTTCACTTTGTTTTCTTAAAGCGATCTCGTTCGCGGCTTCTTCATTCAGCCTGGTATTCTCAAGCGCCATGCTGATGATATTGGCAAAGTTGAGCGCGAATTCCAGGTCTTCCTGGTCAAAATGCTTATCAGGCCTTGACGATATGAAATTCACCAACCCCGTGATCTTATCATCCGTCCACATCGGCGCAACGATCACCGAATGCATACCTATCTTTTTCACCTCTTCCCGCTGAATGGGGTCCACAACTATAAAATCGAACATTTGCTCTGTGACTACCGGCACAAATCCCGGTTTACCTGTCTTTAGAACAACCGCTGCCCCGGTATTGCCGTTCAGGTCAGTCGGGTAATTTTTACGGTATTGATAGGCCCATTCAATTTTAGCGGGATCCTCGTGTTTTAGCAAGATAAGCTCAAGCTTGTTATCTCTTATAATATCTACTGTAAACCAGTTGGCAAACATGGGGACGATAAATTCGGCTATCTGCTGGAGTGCCGTGGCCGTGTCGCGCGTTTTTGCCAGTGAGGTGGCCGCCTGGTTCAGGTAGGCAAAAAGGTTTTCCCGTTTCTTGTACCTGGTTACATCACGAATAAAGACATAGGTTTTTGTATCGCCGCTATTTTCGGGAATGGCGCTTGAGCTGATCAAAACCCATTTTTGTTCGCTATGGTCAGTAAAAGTAAATTCCCGGTCCTTGACAGGCAATCCTTGCCGTATTGATCCTTCAACCGCTCTGTCCGGCGACGTGTCCCTGAAAAGATCGAACAAAGAAAGGCCGGCCGCCGATGCCGGTTCAAGATGGAATTCGGACGCAGCCGCGCTGTTGATATAAGTAACCGTCCCGGCCAAACTAATGCCGATGGTTGCCACCGGGCTATAGTCAAAGCCATTGACAACGGGATTGCCGGCCGCGGTGCTTTGTTGATTTACTTGATCGTTTGGTTTCGGGTGCTCGCCCTGTCTCTTCATATTCAGGCAGCATTTGTTCCCGATAAATTTAGTGTTATTTAACATACACCGCGCATTCCTCAAAAAATTTCAAAAAAAATTTGCGTAACTCAGAAGTTACTTATACATTTGGGTAACTTTAAAGTTACTTATTATTATGGCAGCACGAATAAACCACCAGCTATTCTTTCCACACCCGCCCGAGGCGGTTTGGGAATACCTGACCAACGCAGAATTAATGGAGCAATGGCTTATGCCGAACGATTTCAAACCCATCGCGGGGCACGAATTCACTTTCAGGATCAAACCCATCCCCAGCATGGACTTCGACGGGATAGTCTATTGCAGGGTGCTGGAGATCGTTCCGTTCAAAAAGCTCTCCTATACGTGGAAGATGGGCCCGGGCGACGGCACCGTTAACATCGATTCGACGGTAAGCTGGGAACTGCATCCAAAGGACAACGGCACCAACGTTCTGCTTGACCACGGCGACTTTATTATAATGAAGAGCATAACTGCTTTCAACGCCATGGAGAAAGGCTGGCTTGAGAATATGCACAAGATGAACGACAAATTAAACGCTTAAAATTATGGCGCTACCCGCACTCGACGTATTCCAGGTAATTGCCGACCCAAGCCGCCGGCAAATGCTGATGATGCTTTCAAAAGAAAGCCGGACGATCAACAGCCTGGCAGAAAACTTCGACATGAGCCGCCCCGCG
>JAFDZL010000402.1 GCA_018266935.1 Bacteroidota bacterium
GGTGTGCCGCTATACGTTTCGCAACCTTTGGCCGCGAACGAGATGGCAATTAATAACATCACTAACTATCTTAAATCATCGAGCGCTGAAGACCTGAAAGGATTGGAAATTAATATTTCAACAAAATACACTTATAAGTACATTCCTATGAAATGGGCATTAGCCATAGAAATGAATGAGGTGGCGTTCGTGGAGATCACAACGCGTTCAGGTCATGGCGCTGCGATCAAGTACACGCCAGGCTTATATCTTTACAAACCCTTAGCCCTCAGCTGGCCGAAGCAATTTTACAGGCCGAAATATACCATTAAGGACACCATCAAACAGGCTGACCTGCGCTCAACCATCGACTGGGAGCCCAATATCACAACCGACAGCGCGGGGCATGCAATGGTATCGTTTTATGCCGCGGGTAATCCGTCGACATATACCGTGATCGTGGAAGGAACCGACCTTAAAGGTAATGTCGCTTACAAGCGAAGAAAGATCAAGATAGTTCTGACGAAAGGCAATGAAAAATCGAAGTAGCTTAACTCAATAGCATGAGCACGCCGGTTAATTTATTTGAGCGGTGTGTAGCATCCGCATCGGGGTAAATATTATTCGGATCGAAAAGGAAGGTGTCTATTCGCAGTTCCAGTGCGGCTTTGATCTCTGATGCCGGGTCGTCGCCGATGACCAGTAATTCTTCGGTTCGATAGCCATACTTTTCTATGATCGCCGCGAATACATCTTTTTTGGTTTGACTGCCTGTATCCGGGTCAACGATGAATATCTCTTTAAAATCATCTTCAATGTCCAACTGCCTGATCTTGCTGTATTGCAGTTTTGGGTAGCCGGTAGTCACCAGGAATTTTTCTATCGGGATATCTTTCAGGCGATGATATTCTTCAAATGGCTGCATAGGCAGGTCATAAGTCATACTCTGCAAAGCTTCCTCCATATCCTGCCTGATCGCATCGTTTAGCTCATATTTGTCTGCAATATACTGAAAGGGCCTGCGCGTCATTTCCTCCTTAATACGATTTACCGTTTCAGAATGACCTGCATTGATAACCGCCGCATGCCGGTCGAGCAAACCGAAAAGCTCCGCAAAAAGGTTGTCCGCAATGGAATTCACCGGATAAATGGTATTGTCAAGATCGAATATCAGGCCGGTTTTCATCAGAATACAGTTTCTTCCAATGGTACAGTTTTTTCCTTGAAGTTTTTGCGGTAAAGCATCATAAAGCCAAACGATGCGCCCAGGCACATGGCGCCTGTTAACCACCACAATGCATAGTACCCGGAATAGGTCACCACCTGGCCGCCAATTATTGGGGAGATAATCTGCGCCGTGGACCAGGCGATGGTATACATAGCAGCGTACTGCCCCCGGTTGGCCGGGTTGGTGCGCATGATCCAGAACGAGTTCATAAATGGCATGGCCAGCATTTCGCCCAGCGTGATAAACAATAAAACAACCAATGCTGAATAGGGCGAGGCAGGCAGATAATTCAGCAACACAAAACCAGCGCCTATCACAAGCGAGCCGGCGCAGATATAATTAAGCGGGTGTCGTTTGCCATCTAAATTATGAATGAGCACCATTGCAAAAATAACGATCAGCAGTCCGTTGA
>JAFDZL010000403.1 GCA_018266935.1 Bacteroidota bacterium
CTCTTCCGTCCTTGGTCACTACAAAACGTAATGGGCGCAGACCATTACGGTCCAATGTAGCGCCGATTAACCTGCCGTCAGTGAATGTCAAGGCGGCCGGGCCATCCCATGGCTCCATCAATGTAGCGTGGTATTCGTAGAAGGCTTTTTTGATCGGGTCCATCTGCTCGTTGCCATCCCATGCTTCGGGAACCAGCATCATCATCACGTGCGGCAGCGAACGGCCCGAGTGCAGCAATATTTCTATGATATTATCCAGACATGCTGAATCCGACTGATTGTTATCGATCACCGGCAACAGCATTTCCATCTCTTCGGTACTGAAATAGGAAGAAACAAACGACCTTACACCCGAATAGAACCAGTTAAGGTTACCAGTCAGCGTATTGATCTCGCCGTTATGCGCCAGCAGGCGGAACGGCTGCGCCAGCTTCCACGACGGGAAGGTATTCGTCGAGAAACGGCTGTGGATCATCGCCAGGCCCGAAGTCATCCTCGGGTCGCGCAGATCGGCGTAGTATTGACGCAGCTGGTAAGTGGTTAGCTGGCCCTTATAAACGATGGTTTTGCAGGAAAAGGAAGTGAAATAAAAATGCTCCCCTGCCCCTGAAATCGTTTCGGTAATGGTCTTATTAATATAGCGGCGCAGCACGTACAGCTTGCGCTCGAAATCGTCCACATTGGTAATACGGTGCGGGCGCAGAACAAATAGCTGCTCCACATCCGGTTCGGCCTGGCGGGCCGTTTCGCCTATCACTGACGAATCAACTGATAGCTTACGATAGCCCAGTTTTTGCATGCCAAGTTTTTCTATCGCGTTGGCGATCACCATGCGGCAAGCTTTTTTGAGTGAGGCGTCCTTCGGCAGGAATATCATCCCGACGCCGTATTCTCCTTGCTCAGGCAGACTGATCTCCAGGTCGGAACATTCCTCCATCAGGAATTCGTGCGGCAACTGGATCAAAATACCTGCGCCGTCGCCGGTCTCCGGGTCACAACCGCAAGCGCCGCGGTGCTCCATGTTTTCCAGCATGGTCAGGGCATCATCGATGATCTGGTTTGTTTTATGGCCGTTGATGTTGGCTATAAAACCGGTTCCGCATGAGTCGTGTTCAAATTCAGGCCTGTACAGGCCCTGCTGGGGGCAATCCTTCTGATCCATCTTAATCCTTGTTGTTTCTTCTCAAAAATTACAACTGGTGCAATGACGAAATTACAAAATATACATCACTTTTTTAAAATATTCATAAATTTTTCTGATTATGTTAAAAACAATCACATCAATATTCGCTATTTTATCACTTTGTTAAAAAATCAATAAATAATATATCAATTTCATAATACGGTTAATTTAGTTAGTATGCCTGCATAACATTCTGGGAGCGGTATATCGCTATGATCACGGTAAAAATAGGTGTAGAGTTTACACTATGCGCTGATTTTTTGTTATGGTTCCGGACAATTCACATGTCCTGAAATTACATTTCGTGCACGCACCATGCGTTCCGATGGAACGCTGTCATTGATTAATTTTTTCTACCGACCAGCCGTCCCTATGGGACGAAAGAGAAACGCAAGCGTCCTGTATGGACCGTGATTATTGAGTAATTTTTTTACCGACCGGCCGGCCCTACGGGACGAAAGAGAAACGCGAGCGTCCTGTAAGGACGCCTGGTTGGTAGCAACATAATAAAAAAATTATTTCCGTTCCGTAGGAACGTCTGGTGGTTTGCCTCAATGGGCAAAATGGACCTCCTCTATGCTAACGCCGGAATTATTACCTTTGCACCGATGGATGAACCTGCAAAGAACAAAGCCGTTTTCCTTGACCGCGACGGGGTATTGAACAAAGAAATGGGCGATTATGTGTGCCGGATAGAGGATTTTCATATACTGGAATACAACATCCCGGCCTTAAAAGACCTGCAAGACCGCGGTTACCTGTTGCTGGTAGCCACCAACCAGGGCGGCCTGGCCAAGGGCTGGTACAGCGAAGAAGAACTGGCCAAAATGCACGAGAAACTGTTGCATACTTATAGGGAAGCCGGGGTTGAAATAACTGAAATTTTTTATTGCCCGCACCACCCGGATTATACCGGCGAATGCGAATGCCGGAAGCCGAAGCCGGGACTATTATTACAAGGTATCGCAAAATACAATCTCGATCCGGCGCTGTCGTACTTTATCGGCGACCGCGAGCGGGATGTGATCGCGGGAACAGCCGCAGGCGTGAAAGGTATTTTGATCGATAGTGATCAGCCGATAAGTGAGATTTTAGACCTGATCGACTAATAAACTATATTAGGATTTATATTGTTAACTTAACAATCACCAAAAAACGCTCGTCATTGGGAGCGATAGCGCGGCAATCTCTGAACTGTTACCGAAATTGTGCTGTTTGAATGTCCTGTGCAGAGATGGCTTCGTTCCTCGCCATGACGGTTTTATAAAAATGAAGTTATACCGCTACCTCACCAACCTCGATTCATTCATATTTGCCTGCATAGGTTTCTATGCGATATATTTATATACCTCCTACAGCGGCGTGGGACTTTCACCCGACTCGCTGATGTACGCCAGCGCGGCCGACCATTTTGCAGCACACGGTAATTTTATCACCTTTACCGGTACGCCGATAACCTTTTTCCCGGTATTTTATCCGTTCTTTCTCGGTGTTATCGATTTCTTTTCAAGGGTGAATCCTATTGAAGCTGGTGCGATGGTGAACCGGCTGCTGTTTGCGGGCGCGGTCTTTACCAGCGGCTGGATCATGGAGCGGTTTGTTTCACACTCGCGGATCTACAAATGGCTTATCTTGATCGCTATCGTTATCAGTCCGGGGCTGCTTGAAATTTACACTTTCTTATGGTCAGAGACGCTGTTCATCCTCGAGATTCTGTTCTTCATTCTCGCCTATTGGAAATACATGCACGATCACAGCACGAAATGGCTGGTGATCGCCGCTATCATAACAGCTATCAGCTGCATCACGCGCTATGCCGGGGTGACGATCATCGGTACAGGCGGCTTGCTTATACTGTTGGATGATGAGCTTCCTTTCAGAAAGAAGATCATTCACGGATTATTATTTGGCGCTGTGTCCTTATCGCTGCTTACCGCCAATTTGCTTTACAACAGTACTGTGACCGGCCTCAGCACCGGCACACGCGAACCATCCATTACGCCTTTCAGCCAAAATCTCTTCAGGGTTGGCACCGTAATCAACGACTGGGGCGCGCTCAGCAATAAGGCCGACGCCTTCGCTATACCGATCGCTTCTATCATCCTGTTATCGCTCATCGGCGTGCTGGCCTGGAAGACCTTTAAAAAACGCATTAACAGTTACGAGAATATCGTCATTGCTTTTGCGGTAGTGTATGGCTTATTTATGATCATCCTGGCGACGTTTTCGCGCTTCGAGCCGATCAACAGCCGCTTGCTATCGCCGATGTTCATTCCGCTGCTCATTTCTTGCACCAGTTGGGTTCCGGATGTCTTAAAGGATGTTCACACGAAGGTTTGGAAACATTCGCTGGCCGGAGTCGCCGTTATCGCTATGCTGATATTTGAATATTCAACCGTAACGATCGACTACCAGCGCTGGGACGATGAGAACGACTACGGCGTTCCCGGCTACAGCGATGATAGCTGGAACCAATCGGAGATATTGCCCTACCTGAAAAAGCACAAAGCGATGTTTAAGCCAGATATTCCGATCTATTCCGACGCCAATGAAGCAGTTTGGCTGTGCACAGGGCTCAACTCCCAATTGGTGCCGCATAAATTCTTTCAGAAAGACGTCGATAAGTTTTACCAGCAAAAGAAATTTTACCTGATCTGGTTCGACTCCTTATATAATAGCGAGCTCGTTGGTATTAAAGAGATCATGGCGCACAGGCAATTGAAGATGATCGGCGGGGCGAAAGAGGGGAAGGTTTATTTGAGTGAGAGAAAATAAAACGGCTGTCACCCTGAGGCACTGGAAGGGTGAGCGCTGGGCCTTTGCCCACATGCTTCGAGTACCTCAGCATGACACCCCCACACTCATCTGCGAAACTCTCAACAAATCCAGTCGCTCATTACATATTTTAAACTTAACACTTGGTTTTGTTAAATAAACTTTATATTTGCCGCACTTCGTCTATAGTTAACTATACAAAAATGAACGGTTACAGGCTACATCATCTTCATCTGCACCATCGCCACCAGGCGATAAGATAATGTATTGTTTCTACGTGAAATAACCCCAACCGTTCCATTTAATAGTTTAAAAAATACAAGTGAAAACACTCAAAATAGCCATCCAGAAATCTGGCCGGCTCAACGAAAAATCAGTTGAATTACTGAAAAACTGCGGTCTTAATTTCGAGAATTACAAAAGCTCGCTCATCTCCCCTGTTTCCAATTTCCCGCTTGAAATATTGTTCCTGCGCGATGATGATATCCCGGAATATGTACAGGACGGCATCGCCGACCTGGGCATCGTGGGCGAAAACGTGATACAGGAAACAGAGGTGCAGGTAAGCTACCTGCAAAGACTGGGCTTCGGCCGCTGCTCGCTGAAAATCGCGGTGCCCAATACGGCGCATATTAAAGATCTGTCACAGCTCAACGGCAAATCCATCGCTACCACTTACCCGGTTATCCTGGGCAAATTTCTAAGGTCGAAAAACATCGAGGCCGAGATACGCACCATATCCGGATCGGTGGAAATATCGCCCGGCCTGGGATTAGCCGATGCCATCTGCGACCTGGTATCGACCGGCGGCACGCTAAAAAGCAACGGGCTGAAACCTTTTGCCGATGTGATGTCGTCAGAGGCGGTGCTGATCGGCCGCAGGGGCAGCGAGAACGAGGACTTGATCAAAGAACTGATCCAACGGGTACAGTCGGTATTGCGTGCCAAAGAAACCAAGTATGTAGTTTTGAACGTGGAAAAAGCGAACCTGCCGGCCATAACCAAATTGCTGCCCGGCGTTAAAAGCCCGTCGGTAGTGCCGTTGGCGGAAGAAGGCTGGGTGGCGGTGCACACAGTTATCCCGGAGCGCGATTTCTGGGACCGGATCAGCCAGCTGAAACAGGCCGGCGCGCAGGGTATTGTAGTAATGCCGATCGAAAAGATAATTTTATAGTTGGCAGTTTTCAGTTGGCAGTTGGCA
>JAFDZL010000404.1 GCA_018266935.1 Bacteroidota bacterium
ATTTTTGGAGGGGCTCGACTATGCGTCTGCTTTAAAGCAAGCCCAGGACTTAGGCTTTGCCGAAACCGACCCTACGATGGACGTGGGTGGATTTGATGCCAAGTTCAAACTGGTAATCGCTGCTGCGCATGCTTATGGCGTGGTGGTGAAACCGGAAGAAGTATTTAACCTGGGCATACAGGACCTTTCTTCTTATGATCTGCAATATGCGCGTGAAAAGAACCTGAAGATCAAATTAGTGCCGGTAGCCAAAGAACTTGACGACAGGCATGTTGCGCTTTTCGTTCTGCCGAAGTTTGTGTACGAACAGGAGTTCCTCTATAATGTGGAGTATGAATACAACGGCGTAATCGTGCAGGCTGCCTTTGCCGATCAGCAATTCTTCTTTGGCAAAGGCGCGGGGGGGCACCCGACTGGCTCGGCAGTGTTATCGGATATCGCCGCGCTGCGGTATGATTACCAGTATGAGTATAAGAAAGCTAAAGCTAAAAAGGATCTTAACTTCACCAACGACATCGAACTCAACATTTATCTGCGTTATGAAGACGATGAGTTAGTGGATGAATTGGGCTTTGAATACATTCATGAACGCTATTACTCAGGCAATTACAAATTTGTTATCGGAAAGATCAATTTGCAAAAACTGATCGAGAACCAGCATCGTATGTCAGGCAGGGCTTTTATAGCCTTTGCCGATGAGCTAAAAGGGGTCAGTTTGGCCACGGTAAAAAAACAGGCCGCCGAAGTTTTCTGATTTTCGGGCCTTGTTTACAACAAAAGGCTCCCGCAATGGGAGCCTTTCTTATTTGTCTGAATTATGGTTGTAATGATTAAATGAAAACTATGATTATTAAAAAATCATAGCCGATCAAAAGATCAGGTCCATTATAGTTCAGACTAGACCGCTCTATTCACATCCCAACCTTCAAGGTAATCGGCAATACGGCGCAGGAACGATCCGCCGAGGGCGCCATCTACTACCCTATGGTCGTAAGATAACGACAGGAACATCAAGTGCCTGATGCCAATCATATCACCCTGTGGGGTTTCGATAACCGCAGGTTTCTTTTTGATCGCGCCGACAGCCAGGATTGCCACCTGCGGCTGGTTGATGATCGGCGTACCCATCACATTGCCGAACGAGCCGACATTGGTTATGGTGAATGTGCCATCCTTTACTTCGTCGGGCTGAAGCTTGTTGTTGCGCGATCGATTGGCCAGATCGTTTACCGCTTTGGTCAGACCCACAAGGTTCAGCTGATCCGCCCGCTTGATCACGGGAACGATGAGGTTACCGCTTGGCAAGGCCGTAGCCATACCAACATTGATCGAAGCCTTCTTAATGATCTGGTTGCCGTTTACCGAAACGTTGACCATCGGGAAATCGCGGATGGCTTTCACTACGGCCTCAATAAATATGGGCGTGAAGGTGATCTTCTCGCCTTCTTTCTTTTCAAACGCGTTCTTCACCTTATCGCGCCATTGCACAATATTGGTCACGTCAGCCTCAACGAACGACGTTACGTGCGGCGAAGTCTGCTTGCTCATCACCATGTGATCGGCAATCAGCTTACGCATCCGGTCCATCTCAATGATCTCGTCGCTGCCCGAAACTGACACGGCCGGGGCAGGCTGCGGAGTAGGTCTTTGTGGTTCCGGTGCAACGTATGCGGGCTCTGGTTTTGGCTCCGGGGCAGGCTGCGGTCTTACCTGCTCCGGCTGAACGGCAGCCTCGGGTTCAGTTTTAGCAGCCCCGGCTTTGTAAGCAGCAGGGTTTTGAACATAGTTCAACAAGTCGTCCTTAGTCAAACGACCTTCAGCTCCCGTACCGGGAATCAGGTCCAGTTCCTCGATACTTATCCCTTCCTGCGCGGCTATATTTTTTACCAGCGGCGAATAAAACCTGCCGGACCCTTTACCCGGTTCTTCGGCAGGGCTTTCAACAACCGGTTCTTTCTCCTTCAGCTGGTCCAGGCCGGGGACTTCCGCCGGGACAACATCCTCAACTATCGCCGCTTCGACCTTTGGCTCTTCTACCGCAGGTGTGTCGGGAGCATTGACCTCTTGCGGGGCTTCCGACACTGCCGGAGCTTCAACTGCTTCTTCCGCATCGCCCCCGGTATCTATGATCGCGATCACTGAACCCACCTGCACCACATCATTCTCTTTACAAAGCTGTTCGACCAGCCTGCCCGATACCGGTGAAGGGACTTCGGAGTCAACTTTATCAGTAGCAATTTCCATTACCGCCTCGTCGGTTTCTATGGTGTCGCCCACGGCTTTATTCCATTTGATAATGGTAGCCTCGGCAACACTCTCGCCCATTTTCGGCAGTAACAATTGGTATTTAGCCATAGAATTAGATATTTCGGGGGCAAAATTAGTAATTACTTTAATTCCTTCAGCAAAATATTCAGCATGTTCAATGCGGCAATCGCCGTTCTTTCTATGTTTTGCTGACGTTTATTGCCAAATAAAAATTTCTTTGTGACGGTCTTTTCCTTATTAGCAACACCTATCCACACCGTCCCGACGGGTTTTTCAGGCGTCCCTCCATCCGGGCCCGCTATGCCTGTCACCGCAATAGCATAATCGGATTTAAAGTTCATTAAAGCGCCCTCCACCATTTCCGTTACCGTTTGCTCGCTTACCGCCCCGTATTGCCAAAGCGTTTCGTTCTTTACGCCCAGTATGCTTTCCTTCAGCTCATACGAATAAGAAACCGCGCCGCCAAAGAACACTTTGGACGAACCCGGATGCTGTGTGATCAGGTGCGAAATATAGCCTCCTGTACAACTTTCCGCAGTTGACAGTGTCAATTCCCGTTCGGCCATAAAGTTCAAAATGGCTTTTTCTATCGGAATATCTTCCTGCGCAACTACCGACTTTCCAACCCGTTCGGTTATTCTCGCCGCAAATTGATCTATTTCTTTTTGCAGCGCAGCCCCATCCCCGCCGTACCCGCTTAAACGCAAACGAACCTGTCCGAGTTTTGGCAGATAGGCTAATTTGATATAAGAAGGCAGCGATTCTTCGATATCCTTAATCTTTTCAGCCAGGTAAGATTCGCCCTCGCCCGCTGTCAGTATCGTATGATGAATGATATGCGGCAGACTAAACGCGGCTTTTAATTTGGGTATTACCGCCTCTTCCATCATATACATCATCTCATGCGGCACACCCGGCATCGACATATAAACCCGTCCGTCATAATTGAACCACATGCCAGGCGCAGTGCCATTCCGGTTCAGGATCACCTCGCAGTTTTCCGGAACCATGGCCTGCAGCTTATTCACTTCGAGCAATTCTGTCAGCGTACCTCTTATCCGCCTGAAGATGGCCTCAACGTTGGCCAGAGCCGCCTTATTCTCTACCAGTCCCACGCCAAAGTATTCTGCTAAGGTCTTTTTGGTGATATCGTCTTTGGTCGGGCCAAGGCCGCCTGTTATAAGAATAATATCAGCCCTTTGATGCGCTTCTTTCAGCGCGGTCAAAATATGTTCTTTGTCGTCGGAGACCGATGTGATTTGTTTTACCCTTATTCCTACGCTGTTGAGCTTTTGGGCTATCCAGGCCGAATTGGTATCCACCACCTGGCCTATCAGTATTTCGTCGCCTATGGTTATGATCTCGGCCTGCATTATTACTGGTACGGGTTGTAGTATTGATTATTTGTATAGTCGCTGCGTTTGGTCAGCTTCAAGTCCTGCAATATAGCAGCATTTACCTTAAGCGTCACCGTATATGACTTAAAATATCCAAATGGCAGCCACTGCATCGACAGATTCCAGCAGTGCAGGTTGCGGTAAATGCCGAACGAGGTGGCGCTGCTCAACTGGCCTTTACGAATGTCATAGTTAGTGGTGTATTGTACCTTCCAATTTTTTGTGACATTCATATCACCACTAATCATGATTGTATTGGTGACACCCGTACCGGTATAAAAATTGTTGTAACTAAAGCTGTAATTAATCGACAGGTTCCAGGGTATATTGAAATCGACGTAGGCGCTCGGGTCGCTGTTCAGCAGCGCCAGTTTTGCGGCCTGTTCCGGGTTTATATTTTGCAGGGTATTGGGTGCGGGCGCCTGTGGCTGCGGGTGAAAGACCGCCGGGTTTAGCGTTCCGCTGGCCGAAAAATTGAAGAAGATGAGTGATGGAAATTTTCCATCCTGTAAGGTAAACCTGTTGATCGGAATTTTATAATGCAATATTTGGCCGTTAGCTATCGAGTCGCGGACCTCGGTGACATAGGGGTCCAACGTGCCGCTGAAAGTAACATTCACCTTGTCCTTAAATAAGGAGGTGTGGCCCGAAAACGAGATCGGCGACAGGTTCAGCGAATCGGCCGCAAAATTGTACGCCGTGGAAATCGAGAAATCCTCCAGTATCTTTATTTTCTTATCTGATTTGGATGTATCGGTACTCTTTGGCTGCACCTTTGCTTCCAGGTTATTGTTCAGGCTGAATGTCATCGCCGCGGTTTTGCCTGCCGATGGATAGCCAAACGGGCCGTTCAACAAGGTCGAATAACGCTGGTAGCTGATTTGGTAAGGAATAGTCGCATCGCTCACTGCAGTCTGATAATAACCGTAGTTCGGGTCCGAAAAATCAGGATGGTAAGCAAAACCGATAGTTGGCGTAGCCACGTATCTTATAGCCTTGATTGAGCCGCTCTTAAAATTGATCTGGCTGTATATTTTCGTCGAAAAACTGGCGCCAAGGTTATATTCGCCGGCGCGTTTGAAACCGCCTACCGTGTCGTAAACCAATGAATCGCGCCCCGGAACGCTGCCTCGCGCAAACTTTTCGCGGATACTCGAAAAATACCAGCGCTCGGTGTAGTTGGCGTTTGCGCTGAATTGAAAATACTTCAGTATGGTTTGGTTGAAGCCGATAGGTATTGTGTGTTCGAGCCCGCTTTGCAGCCTTTTGGTGAACGTTTCACTTTGAAACAATTCAGACTCAGGCACGGCGTTTATCCTGTTGGTACCCTGCAGGCTGTAACCCACCGTGATCTTCTGATACCATTTTTGGTCTCCTACCCTGTCTTTTGAATCGAAGGGGCTGATGGTGGCCATGTTGAAGTTGAATGTCGGCAGTTCAAGCGTGACCGTCTTCTGGGTTAGGTCCTGGCTGTGCGACAGGTTAGCGGTAAAGTTGAAAGGCGTGCCGGCCCATGTCTTGCCGTAAGCAATACTCGACCGCAGCGTGTTTTCGGTCAGCGTATTTAAATTATAACCCAGCGCAGCGCCATTATGCTGCGCAAAACCCGACGTACCGGCATTTACCGAAGCGCTGAAAGTTGTCCCGGGATTGGCATTTGGGTTCTGGCTATGGCTCCAGTCGATATGGAAGTCCTTGCTCGCAGGGTCGCCTGGCAAACCGTTATTGGTGGAGCTGTACGTTAAGGAAATATTGCCTGAATACTTATACCGGTTAAGGTATCTCATGGTCTCGTTAATCTCATACGAGCCCTTTGAATAAATAGTACCTGTAGTGGTGAGGTCCAGGTAATCGTTCACTACGTAATAATACCCCCCGCCCCTCAGGTAAAATCCCAGCCTGGCGTCTTCGCCTGGGCTTGGTAATATAACACCTGAAGCCCGCGAATTAGGTTTTGGAAAAAAACCGAACGGAATGGCAAGCGGCAACGGGATGCCTTCGATCTCAAGGAAGGCAGGGCCGGATATGATCTGGTTCTTTTCGCCGATGCCTTTGGTGATCACGATACCGAAGTGCGTTTCAGGGTATGGTTTATCACAAGTACTGAAGATCACATTCCGGTAGGCGATCTCGTTGCTGTTCAATATTTTTTCCTGCCCGCCTGAGAAGTAGTTCTCATCCTGCGACGTCGCAGCGTTATAGAACTTTCCTTTTTTGGTTTCGTAATTATAACGCAGCGAGTCAGTGCGAACTGGTTTTTCGTTCTTTTGTTTCGAAATAGGATAACCGACATATCTTTTCGTGATTGGATCGATTCGCCCGCTGGCAAATATCACTTTGTTTTTTTCATCAACCCTGATATAATCGGCATCCAGTTCATAGTCTTCATAAGTGACACGCGCTTTACCATACAGATACAATATTTGGCGGGTATCGTCGTAATAAGTTGAGTCTTCGGCATGCGCCGTAACCATGGACTGAAGACCTTTTTTGGTAGTGTCCGAAGTTTTGCCGGCTGTATTGGCTGTGGATTTTTTATTTTTAAGCAGCTTCTTGTCTTTTATGGTATCCAGCTTAATGATGGTATCCATAGCCATCTTGCGGCCGTAAAATTTGCTTGTTTTTGCAAATGCTGTTACGTTGGCCATTAAGAATAACGCTGGCAGAAAAGACAGGCTAACGA
Source organism: Bacteroidota bacterium (assembly GCA_018266935.1). Taxonomy (GTDB): domain Bacteria; phylum Bacteroidota; class Bacteroidia; order Sphingobacteriales; family Sphingobacteriaceae; genus Mucilaginibacter. Next base: position 6,349 of record JAFDZL010000404.1, read on the forward strand.
ATTTCAAAATCGATTATTGAATAGTATTTTTGTATTGTTAACAGCGCTCAAAAATAATGAAACCCTCAGATTATTTCTTACGATATAACGGAATAATCTGGTAATACCCCCGAGGATCAGAAAGGCAGAACATATTAATGAAAAATAAGACATTGAAAAGATTGATTTGTGGTTTAGCGGCATGTGTTGTTTCCCTGGCATTATTTTCATTTAAAACCGTTTCTCCCAATGGCCCCGGCAACCCGGCTGACAGCAGCTTCAGGATCAAAACCATTATTGTCGATGCCGGTCACGGTGATCGCGCACCCGGTGGCGGCCGGTTCTCGCCCGGAGCAGGTGGTTCGTACTCGTTTGAGAGAAATGTAACGCTGGCAATTGCTAAGAAATTGCAGGAGCAGATAGAAAAAGAGATGCCGGACATCAAGATAGTGATGACCAGAACCACCAATTACGATGTACCATTCAAGACCAGGGCCGATATTGCCAACTCAAATCATGGAGACTTATTTATATCTATCCATTGTAACTCATTACCGAACCGGTCGATTCGCTAGGTTGTAGGTCATAAGCACCATAAAGCCATCTATCATACCGTAAGTGTGGCTGACAGATCAGGCAAAGGAACGCTGGTGCTTGTTTATAGCACCGACAGGATCGGCCCGCAAATAGAGGCATTGCGCGAAAACGAAGTAGTGGACGATAACGGGCAGGCAGAAACTTCTATCGAAGACAAAACCAACGATCCGATGGCTGTTATCTTGCTGAACCAAATGAAAAACAAATACCGTAAACAAAGCATTTTATTTGCTAATATGATCAGGGACGAATTTATTCAGGTGGATGGACGGCCGTCGGAACCTGTGCGCGAGCAGGTATTATTCGTGCTCGACCATACTGCAATGCCCTCTGTACTGGTTGAAACAGGTTTTATCAACAATCACCAGGACGAAGATTACCTGAATTCAGAAAAAGGTCAAAACGAAGTAGCCGCCTCTATCGTTAGAGCCGTAGAAAAGTACAGGGGGGAAGTGGAGCAGGCGGCAAAATAGCCATGAGCCATCAAATGCGAAATTTGAGCGTGCGGCGGCCAATCACTTGAGATACACAGTAAATAGAGAGAATATATTGATGAAAAATAAGACATTGAAAAAATTGATTTATGGTTTAGCGGCATCTGTTGTTTCACTGGCATTATTTTCATTCAAAACCATTTACCCTGACGGCCCCGGCAGCCCGGCTGACAGCAGCTTCAGGATCAAAACCGTTATCGTTGATGCCGGTCACGGGAACTGGCACCCCACGGGCACCGGCGGATACTTCTCCAAAGGCGCCGACGGAACCTATTCCCATGAGAGAGATGTAACACTTGCCGTTGCGAAAAAACTACAGATCGCCATAGAAAATCAGCTTACCGATGTCAAAGCAGTATTGACCAGGAAGACCGATGACGATGTGGCCTGGCAGGACCGCGCCAGGATAGCCAATGCGAACAAAGGCGATCTTTTCATCTCGCTGCATTGCAACTCATTAGGCGACAGGCATATCAGGGAAGTGGTTGGACATAGGCATCACAAACCAATTTTCCATACAGTTTCGGTGCCCGACCGCTCTGGCAGAGGCGTATTAATACTCGTCTATGGTACATGGCGCACAAAGGAAGAGGAAAACGCCATAAAACACAACCAGGTTGAAGAGGATGCTGAAGTGAACCAGGAAGCGATGGATACGAACGACCCGACAACAATGATCCTCATCAACCAGTTCAAAGCCAAGTTTCGTAAGCAAAGTATCCGTTTGGCAAATCTGATCAACGACGAGTTTACCCAAACCGACGGCAGGCCGAGCGATGGTATTCGCGAGCAGGGTATTTATGTGTTATGCCACAGCGCCATGCCAACTGTACTGGTTGAAATGGGTTATATCAATAACCCGCAGGATGAAGATTATCTAAATTCAGATAAAGGTCAAAATGAGATCGTAGCTTCGATAGTACGCGCTATACAAAAATATAAGGACGAGGTGGAACAGGTATCCAAATGAAAGATATGAGATGTGAGATTTGAGATATGATAC
>JAFDZL010000405.1 GCA_018266935.1 Bacteroidota bacterium
CGCATCGTGCTCCTCTTGCGTTTTCTACCAACCAAACGTCCCTGCGGGACGAACCGCGCGGCGTATTAAATTCTTTGCTTGGCCTTCAGTTCCAGGTATTTGTTGATCGTATTCACCGTCAGGTTTTGCGGGGTGCTTAATATGGATTGGATGCCGTATTTGGTCAACTCCTTTACGATCAGCTTCTTGTCATAGACGAATTTTTCCGCGATAGTTTTGATATAAATCTCCTCCACATTACCCGCCGGCTGTTCGCTGAGTTTTTGCAGTTCCGTATTTTCGAAAAACACCACCAGCAGCAAATGGAACTGGGCGATACGTTTCAGGTAGGGCAGTTGCCTTTCGAGCGACGAGAGACTCTCAAAATTGGTGAAGAAAACGATAAGGCTGCGCTGTTTCAGCACCCTGCGGATGGTAGCATACAGCAACTCCATATTGGTTTCGAGGTAGCGCGTCTTTTCTTTGTACAGCACTTCGAGTATTTTGTTCATCTGTACCGGCTTGCGGTCGGCTGGTATTACCGATCCCAGCTTTTCGCCGATGGTGATCAACCCGGCTTTGTCCTCTTTCAGCAACGCGACATTGGACAGCACCAGGCTGGCGTTAATCGCGTAATCGAGCAGGCTGAGCCCGTCGAACGGCATCTTCATCGCTCTCGACTTATCGATGACGCAATACACATGCTGCGATTTCTCGTCGGTGTACATGTTGGTCATCAGGCTGCCGTGCCGCGCTGTAGCCTTCCAGTTGATGGTCCGGTAATCGTCGCCGGGAACATAATTTTTGATTTGCTCAAACTCCAGGCTATGACCAAGCCGCCTGATCTTTTTGATGCCGAATTCATTGAGCCTGTTGGATATGGCCATCAACTCGTACTTGCGCATTTGCAGGAACGAAGGATAAACCGGGAGCACTTCGTCCTGGCTAAAACTATAGCGCCTGCGTATCAGCCCTAAGGTTGTGCTGGCATAAACACGCACCGCGCCAAATTCGTATTCTCCGCGTTTTGTCGGGCGAAGCACATAGCTGATCATTTTATGTTGCCCCGGCGCCAGCGAAGTTTTAAACCACAGATCACGCTTTTGAAACTGGAAAGGTATCTCATCGATAATTCCTATATCAACGGCAAATGAATATAGATTTTCTATATATACACCCAAATCATTCTCATCGCCGTTGCTTAAACGCTCAGGCGCATGCCGCCTGGCGAAGATGCCTTTCCTCGTTTGGTACAGCATGACCATGTCAATAATGAACAGTAAGATCAATATCCAGAAGAACAATTCGGGCAGTATCCCGAACCAGGGGAAAAAGAACGAGAGTACAAAAAATACCGCGCACCCCGCCAGTCCGCCGAAGAAGCGGTTGGTGAGGAACAGATCCTTGTAAATCGCTTTGAAAAGCCTTTTCACTTGTTTAGCGTGGTATCTCTATTTTCTGGATGATCTGCTTTACGATCTCGTCAGGACTCACACCTTCCATTTCCTTGTCAGGCGTCAGCATGATCCGGTGCCTTAAGACGGACGGCGGTACCCAAGCCACATCGTCAGGCGTCACAAAATCACGGCCGCGCATCGCCGCAAAAGCCTTGGCTGCGTTAACCACAGCCAGCGACGCCCTCGGCGAGCCGCCCAGGAACAGCGATTTGTTGCTGCGGGTTTCAAGAATGATCTTCGCCACAAACTCCAGCACCTTGGCTTCTACACGCAGCCCTTTAACAATTTTTCTTAGCGAGATAATATCGCCTCTCGACAATATCGGTTCGATATGCGCCAATTGCTCGCTGGTTACCTGCTGATGCTGCTGCGCCAGGATATTGATCTCCTCTTCGAGCGAAGGATACCTGATTTCGACCTTGAACAGAAACCGGTCCAATTGCGCTTCGGGCAAACGGTAGGTACCTTCCTGTTCAACGGGGTTTTGAGTGGCTAACACAATGAAAGGTTCGTCCATTTGATAGCGCATACCGTCGATGGTGATCTGTCTTTCTTCCATCACCTCGAACAAAGCCGACTGCGTCTTTGCCGGCGCCCGGTTGATCTCGTCGATCAGGATAATATTGCCAAAGACAGGGCCCTGTTTGAACTCGAAGTCCGTCGTTTTCGGGTTAAAAACGGAGGTGCCCAGCACATCGGATGGCATCAGGTCGGGCGTGAACTGTATGCGTGAGTACTTCGCGTCGATAGCTTTCGCCATCAGCTTTGCCATCAGCGTTTTAGCAACGCCGGGTACGCCTTCGATCAGCACGTGCCCATCGGCAAGAATGCCCGCTATCAGCAGGTCTATCGCATCCTGCTGTCCTACGATGATCTTGCCCAGCGTAGCTTTGATCTGCTCGACCGCTGCGCTAAGTTGAGTTAAATCAGTTCGTTGTTCAAATATTTCGTCTTCCATATTCACCGGGTTTTTCTATAAAATTGTTCGATAAGTTGGTTCAGTTTGATCAGCTCAGCATCAGAAACACGCTGGCCCTTGATGTAAAGCATGTGCATCACGATCTCCTCGGCAAAGGAACGTTCGATGCCGGTTTTTTGCGCCAGCCTGTCCATAAAGTCCTGGTCAAGCGTGTTAGTTTTGAGGTAGTAGTTGGTCCTCAGGTATTCCATGAAATAAAGTATCTTCTTTTGTGCCAGGTTGGCGTTGTTGCGCTGCTCGTAATAAACCTGCCCCACTACGTTCGCGAAGTCAACGGATGTATTTTTCAGCGGCTCGATAACCGGTATGATCCGCTGGCGGCGCTTCATTTCGTAAAGAATAAAGATAACGAGGCCGAAAAGAGCGATGTAATAGGCCCATTGCAGGCTGGGATAGCTGAAAAACACGCGCATGGGCGACCTGTCTTCCAGGAAATCACTGTTCTGAAAATGATCCCAGTAAAGGATAGAGCTAACTGGCATGTATGACAGCGCTTTCGCTGCAAAATCGGCCCCATCGGTATTCAATAAGCTCTAGTTGGTGAAAAGTTTGGGATCGGCGCACAGGCACAGGCTTCCTTTACCAAACCTGTATTTGATTAGCGTGCTTTTGCCGTCCTCATTTTTTGCCAGCACGGTGACTTTTGTGGTATCAAAGCGTGCAAAGTAACCAACCGCCAGGCCATTGCCAAACTTATAGCCGTTTGCCCGCTTCAGGTTCGTGTTGGTAAAATTCAGCCGGTTGGTGCTTGTTACCGGCGGAGCTTCCGCGGCAAAGTTCAGCGTATCACCCAGCATGCCGAAATTTTCCGCTGCGACGAAAACGGAATTGCCCGCGCTGATATAGTTGGACAGTTCCTTAAAATCGTATTTGGTGAACCTGATGAAGTTCGTTACAATAATATAATTGCTGCCGGTGTCGGGTTTATTATGGAACAGGTCGTAAAAATCATCGTTGGTGCCTGTTATTTGCGAGCCCGGGAAGATATGGTGCAGTTCGTTATAAAGCACATAGGCGCCATAAGGTATCTTGTCGTTAAATGAAAAAGTAGGCCGCCAGTCGAGCGGGCGCGGGCGGTTATATTCGGACACGATATAGAGTATGATCAGCGCCACGCCTATGGCGAAAAGTACCCTGAAGCTTCTCATGATCCCTGCTGGTTAAACTGGTTAAAGGCCAAACTGATGTCATTATAGGAGCGGGCATCGATAGCGAATTCGCCGTACCATATATATTCAAACCGTCGCGTCAGCGAACTGAATGCGCTGCGTTGGGTATCATTTTTCAATTCGCTGATGTAAGCATAGTTCGTTTTGTCGATCTTCCACTCGATAGCGCCGGCATCGCTTAGCTGTTTAAGGCATCTGAGATAAAGCAGCCTCACGGCCAGGCGGTAATTATGCGCGGCTGCGGCCTTTTCTATTTCAGCGTCGAAGTTGATCGTATTAATGTTTTCGTCCGATTCGGAATAAGGGACAATAGCAGCCGAGTCGCGCCGGAAAATGCTGCGGACGTCAACCCCGCCGGCTTTCAGCAGAAAATAGATCAATGCCGCCACTCCGCCGACCAGCACGATAAGCTCGATAATGCGCCACAGGATCGACAATATGGTCAAAATCCAGTTGCCGGGTACCTTTTTAAATTTGAAGAGACCCGCTAGCCAATCCCATATCCATTGCCAGAACGTTTCCCACCACGACAGGTCCTTTGCCTGCTCATACCTGAAGTCCTTGTCCCTGGTATAGTTTTTCAACGCATTGGCATCAAAATGACGAACGTTAACCGTACCAGAAGTATCGGCTCTTAAGATAACAGTTTTCTTAGGCACAGCGTCCGTAGAGGCTGAGGCACTTGCCATGCCCGCCCAAAGGAAAAGAACTATGACGCAGAGAAAACGCATTTTAATATTCTTCGGGTGCCTGGTCCTGTGCTGCTTGCTGGGAGCCGAACTGATCGATCCGGCCGAGCAGCGATGTGCCTTCTTTGGTTTCCGTCAGGTTGAAATAACAGAGATTTGCCGCAACGATCATCAGGATCTGGAAAATATGTGCACATGACGATAGAATAGTTGTGATGATCGCTATGGGAACCGATACCGCTGAAGTGCCTTTCATCAAATGGAGGAATACGCTGCCGGCGCCCAGGATAGTGGAAGGAACAGCAACAACCAGGTTGATAACGTACAATATCAGGTATGTTACCACCAGCACACCGAAAGTAAGCCACCAGTTTTCTTTGATCAGCCGGAAACTTTGACCGAATGCGTAACTAAAGCTCGTATTCTCAATGATCATAATGGATGGCACCAGGGCCATGATAGGGTACAGGTAGATACCCGGCACCAGGCAAAAAAGGAGACCGAAACCGGTTAGCAATCCGATCACTATAGAGGCGCCAAATACGCGAAAAAAGTAGTACTTAAAGTACCCCCACATTTCCTCGGTGGTCGGCGCGCTATTTTGTTTTTGTTTATACAAAGCCATGTAGCACAACACCGTCACATTTGTGGACACAGACATGAGTATATACACGGCAATCAACAGCAGGTATTCGGGCAAAAGTGCGAATATATTGGCAAGGGGGCTCGCGGTATCATAGTTGGCCGCATTGACATTCGCGACGGCATCAAACACGCGTATCTGCAGCATAACATTGATGGCTGCTGTCGCCAGCAGAAATACCCCGCAGAAAATAAAAAAATATTTAAGCAGCGGTTTAAGATTTTGCTTGATGAATGTGAAGTTGTCGCTGATGATCTCGCCAAAATCTCTTGGCTTTGCCAGTTCAATCTTTGTTTGCATGGAAGGTTTGGTTTTTATACAATTTATTGGGGTGAATAATTACGTACCAGATAATAAAAGTCAGCGACGCGGCAAGTATAGTTACGCTGAGCCATACCGGCATTTCGGTATGACGGGTGACGAAGCCTTCAAAAAAGGCGGCTACAATAAATAATGGCACCAGCCCGATGGCCATTTTCATGCCATCCTTTGCGCCGCGTTTTACCGATTCAAGGCGGGTATAGGTCCCGGGGAATAGCAGGCTGTTACCTAAAACAAGTCCCGCCGCGCCTGCAATAATGATGGATGATAACTCGATGGTTCCGTGTATAAATAGCACCAGGATGGATTGGATGCCTAATCCCTGGCTGATGAAAAAATATTCAAAAGAACCAACCATGAGCCCGTTTTGCAGCAGGAAATAGACCGAACCTACCGAAAAAAATACGCCGCAGACGAAGGTCACCAGCGATACCCAAATATTATTGGCTGCTATACCGACGAACATCAATACCTCGTCATGACTTTTATATACCCCGAATGGGTCGCCCTTAGCAATATTCTCCTTCGTCATTTCGACGTATTCGTGCCCCAGTATCAGCTCGATAAAGTGGTTGTCATACTTGGCCGAGAGCGCTCCCATCAGGCAAAAGACCACGAAGAAGATAAAGGAATACAGCAACTGCCTTTGATATTTTTTGAAAAGCAGCGGTAATTCGATCTTCCAGAACTCTGCGAACCGGTTTCGGCGTTCCGCTTTATTCTTATAGATCGACTGGTGCAGCTTTGCCGCCAGGCCATTCAGGTATTCGGTGGTCTTGGATTGGGGGTAGAAGGTTTTGGCATAAGCCAGGTCGTCGGTAATCTTGATAAAGCGCTCCGCTATTTCATCGGGATCAGTTGCCGGCTCCTGCTCAAAGCTTTTCCACTGAGCGGCATTCTGTTTAACAAAAAGGGGTTCGCGCATTATGAAGGCCTGGTCTAATAACGGCTTAAAATAAACACAATAATTTTATCTTTCAACTAAAAAACTATATTAGTGTCGTTTATTCCCACAATTGCATGCAAACCATCAGGATAA
>JAFDZL010000406.1 GCA_018266935.1 Bacteroidota bacterium
GACGCATCTGGACTTGCCAATAAATGCTTGAGTTCTTAAATTTAGTGAGTAGTTACTCCCAACCTTTAGCCCTATGATCACGCATTTCAAATGGCTGGCGCCGGCATCGATCAAAAAAAACTTCGATGTGCAGGAAATAGTAGCCTTTATCCTGCCCACTACCTATGCTTACTATGACGGCCTGCCTAAAATTGTCGGCCTTTCAAACGTCCTGGTCCTCGTTACCTCAGTGTTAGTGTTTATGCTGTTATTCCTCTTTAAGCTGTACAAGAATTTCAACAACAATGAAAAAGCAGTCGCTGAAGTGCTTGAAACGGGCTATTTCAATAATTTCTTCTGCCCTTTTGCGCTGGTGCTCACCAATAAACTACAGAGCGGGCAAAAAATAACTTTTGACTTTAAGAACAGGAACCAGCCATCCGTACGAACCGACCGTGTCGAGCTGAAGATTGTCCTGCCGGAGTCAAAAGACAGGTTAGCGGAAACGATAAAAGCTATTGACAGTATCGCGCTGGATGCGATCGTTGATAACGGCTCGTGGGCGAAAGTCCAAATATCGAAGAATGGTAAAGTGATCATCTACGAATGTCCGCGTACGCTTACCACCATCGAAAAACATCTCATTAACGGCGAAACTGAGTACACCGATAAAGATTCCTTCAAATTTCATCGGTATTTCACCGAAAAATTTATGAAGGATTACAAAAGGGCGGGGTTGGGTTTTGCAATAAGTACTACGGTTTGAAAATTCATATTGCATGGCATATTCAACCATCCTGACATCGATCAGCTAAAGACGTGATCCCGGTCATTTGGGAATAATGGCGGTCTTGCAAACATTGTATAAAGTTTGCAGCATGGCGGTTACCGTTTCAAAGACCGATATTATTGCCGCTCGTTTAGGGTTTTATGCATCCATGATCGCAGCGACCGCAACGACCGGATATGGTATTGCGCAGATATTACAAGTTTTAAACCTGTTATCAAAACCGCTTGACGATATATTGATCTTCGGTTTTTCATTTTGTATCGCCCCTGCCTTTCTGCTGGCCATGCTGGCCGTTCACTACATTGCTCCGGCAGATAAAAGGATCTGGAGCCATGCGTCCGTTTTATGTGCTGTTTTATACGCGATGAATGCGTTGTTCATCTATTCGGTTCAATTGTTTACCGTTATACCTGCCGGTGGCAACGTGGACCAGGTGCTGATCGTCGGTCCGCATTCACTTTTCTGGACGGTCGATGGGTTTGCCTATATTTTTATGAGTTGTTCGGCTCTGTTCGCATCGCTGGTTTTTGATAGTAAGGGGCTGCCCGGCCGGACGAAGTATTTTCTTTTGGCGCACGGACTCGTGCTGCCGCTGTTTTGTTTCGCCTATTTCTATCCTCATTTTGCCACATGGGTATTATTCATCGGCTCGCCATGGCTTATCACGGCAATCGGATCGCTTTTAATTTTGTCGTTGTACTTCAGATCGCTCCTGCGAAAATAGAAATCGGACATCTTAATCCTTCTTTCGGACTTCCGGACTTACCCGGACTTTCTGACTCCCCACTACTCATATCCTGCAGTCTTAGCGCCGCTTTTGCCAATACTTACCAACAGCGATCTGAGCCGTTCAATATGCGTTTCAAGCTCCTCGGCACGCCTTCTCCAATCGTTTGCTTCTTCAGCTCCCATTTGGCCCTGCATATTTGACAGCCGCAAAAGCAGGTTCCGGCGTTCTTCGAGCATCCGGATCGATATCCAAACAGACTCTTCCGCGTCTTCCGCCTGATTCCCGGGCAGCAATTTGCCTGAATATACGTGTCCGGTATGGCACCTGTATCGCGGAATAACATCATCATTGATCTCCCACAAGGCGCCGCCGCAATCGGGGC
>JAFDZL010000407.1 GCA_018266935.1 Bacteroidota bacterium
ACCGGCGTGCCCACGCCCATCAGGTAACGCGGGATTTGTTCAGGTAATATATCGCACACAACTTCGGTCATGGCGTACATTTCTTCAGCGGGTTCGCCGACGGATAAACCGCCGATCGCATTGCCTTCGCGTTCAAACGAGGCGATAACTTCTGCCGATTTTACTCTCAGATCTTTATATACCGATCCTTGTACAATGGGGAAAAGCGTTTGGCTATAGCCATATTTAGGTTCGGTGCTGTCGAAACGATCGCAACAGCGTTTGAGCCAGCGATGCGTCATTTCGATGGATCTTCTTGCGTAACCATAATCACAGGGATAGGGCGTGCACTCGTCCAGCGCCATAATGATATCCGCTCCGATGATACGCTGGATATCCATTACATTTTCAGGAGTGAACAGATGCTTCGACCCGTCGATATGCGATCGAAAAGTGACACCTTCCTCTTTGATCTTCCGCACCTCGGTCAGTGAATACACCTGGTATCCGCCGCTGTCCGTCAGAATGGGCTTGTCCCAGCCGTTGAATTTATGTAAGCCACCAGCCTGTTCCAGCACGTCAAGCCCTGGCCGCAGGTACAGGTGGTAAGTGTTACCAAGAATGATCTGTGCGTGAATATCGTCTTTCAGTTCGCGCTGATGAACCGCCTTTACCGTGCCTGCGGTACCGACGGGCATAAATATCGGTGTTTGTATCGTGCCGTGATCGGTTGTGATCTCGCCCGCGCGGGCTTTGGATAGCGGGTCCTGGGCTGTTAAACTGAATTTCATTAAGGCTGCAAAATTACAGTTTTTTTGGTTGTAGTAGTTGTAGAGGTTGAAGTGGTTGCAGAAGTTTAGCTTCATATTAACCATTACAACTTTTACAACCACTAAAACTTTTTCAACCAAACAACTACTTTTCAACGATTATAAAAACTCCCATCGATTTTTAACACATTTGCCTGATAGTACAATCACAATTTGGAAGCTTATTTACCTGAAGCCCTTCTCGCGTTATTATCGCTTTGTTTCATTGCACAGCAGTACTACCTTTTTTATTATCATAGCAGGCTATATTCATACCAACCTGCAGAAAAGATCAGGAAACCCCCCAAGCATATCGTCCCGGTATCTGTCATTATCAGCGCACGGAATGAGGCCAAAAATCTGCCAGAGAATTTACCTTTTGTCCTGGAACAGGACTACCCTGATTTCGAAGTGGTCGTGGTTAATGACTGTTCCTTTGACGAATCAGAAGAGGTTTTAAAAGAATTGTGCGCTAAATACCCGCTGCTGAAAGTGGTAAATGTGACCGAGCATGACCGGTTCAAAACGGGTAAAAAATTTGCGCTGACGATGGGCATCAAAGCGGCAAAAAACGAACATTTGTTATTTACCGATGCTGATTGCCGGCCCGCTTCTGCCAATTGGATCAGCCGGATGATGGCCAATTTTGACAAGCAGACCGAAATCGTGCTGGGTTATTCGCCTTATTATGCCGCCGGAAATTTCCTGAACCCGTTCATTCGGTTCGAAACATTGCGTACTGCTATAAATTACCTCTCGGCCTCGCTGGCCGGAAACCCTTATATGGGTATCGGTCGTAATTTGGCCTACACCAAAACACTATTTTTCAGGAACAAAGGGTTTGCTTCGCACATGCACATTATATCCGGCGACGATGATCTCTTCGTGAACGAAAACGCAACGGCCGACAACACCGCGATCGAGATACACCCGGAGGCGTTCACCTATAGTTCGGCTAAAAGCACTTTCAGCGCTTTTTACCGGCAGAAAAGAAGGCACATGGGTGTGGGTAAACTTTACAGGAATAAGCACCGCCGCATGCTGAGCTTCGATGCGTTGAGCGGTTTCCTTTTTTATGTTCTTTTTGTTTTGTGCCTTTTGTTTACAAAATGGCCGCTGCCGGCGTTGGGTTTGCTGGTGATAAGGATAATCTCCCAGTTAATTTTATACTATAAAATATTCAGAAAATTGGATGGCAGGAGCCTGATCTGGTATTTGCCGTTTTTTGACCTTGTTTATTATGTTTATTTGAATATTTTTGGATTGATAGGTACATTTATAAAAACTACCCAGTGGAAATAAACGCAAATTTTACCGAGAATGCTAAGAACGACTTTCACCTTGTTGTGAAAGCGAGGGGAGGGGATCAGAAAGCTTACGCCGATTTGATGCACCGTTATAAGGACTCCATTTATTTCATGGCCCTCAAAATGGTTAATAATAAGGAAGATGCGATGGACCTGACGGTTGAGACCTTCGCCAAGGCTTTCGAGAAACTGGATAAATACCAACCCGACTACGCGTTTAGTACCTGGCTTTTCAGGGTAGCCACCAACAACTGTATCGACTTTATCCGCAAAAAAAAATTGAACACCATGTCGATCCACGGCATGACGGATGACGACGGCGAAGAAAAAACGCTGCAGATAAAAGCTGATGTGCTGAACCCTGAAGAGTCGTCCATTAAAAAACAGCAAACCCAGGAACTTAAGGTGCTGATAGAGGGTCTGCCACCGCGCTACCGTAACCTTATCACTTTGCGCTATTTCGATGAGTTGTCATACGAAGAGATCGCCATGCAGCTCGATCTGCCTTTGGGCACCGTAAAGGCGCAGCTATTCCGCGCGCGTTACTTGCTGGGCAACATCATCAATCGCTTCAACAGGGATGACATCTGACATTGTCTTCAAATACTTTCCCAATCTTACCGCCAAACAAAAGGAGCAGTACGAAAAACTGCCGGAGCTTTACAATTTCTGGAACAGCCAGATCAATGTGATCTCGCGCAAGGATATCGACCTGCTGTTCGAACGCCATGTGCTGCATTCCTTAGGCATCGCCAAAGTGATCTCGTTTCTGCCTGGCGAACATGTGCTGGATGTAGGAACAGGTGGGGGATTTCCCGGGTTGCCATTAGCCATTATGTTTCCCGAAACGGAATTTTACCTGGTTGATTCGATAGGGAAGAAGATCAAGGTAGTAACTGAAATTGCGAAAGCTATTGGCCTGAAAAATCTGAAAGCCGAACATATCCGCGCCGAACAGGCGGCCGGAAAATTTGATTTCGTGGTATCGAGGGCGGTAACGCAGCTAAAGGATTTTTATCCCTGGGTGAGGAACAAATTCAACAAAGAATCCAAAAATACGCTGCCCAACGGCATTTTGTACCTCAAAGGCGGCGACCTGGAAAAAGAAATTGCCGAATCGAAATTGTCGGTCCGGCAATTTGCGCTTAAAGATTATTTCTCAGAAGAGTTTTTCGAAACCAAGCAGGTGATCTACGTTAAAGCTTAGTTGCCATTCTTCGTTGTGTCTTTCTTCTTTTTGAACAAATTTATAGGATTAGGAGGCGGGGACGGTGCAGACTGTTTTACCTTTACTTTCTCAATAGGCCCGGGGATGTTGCTTCGATATGTATAAACTATTCCGCTTGAATCGATGTAAAATTGTAAATACCATTCGGTAGTATGGGTATTTGATATAGTATATAGATGATGCTGATAATCCTCATAAAGACCCGTTATAGTCGACGGGTCGCTTTGTTTCCGATAATCCAATATTTTTCCTCCGGCTCCATCTGAAGTAACCTTATCTGGTGGTCCGAATTCAAGTAGTATCGAATGTTCAGTTGTTCCCTTATACTTATCTAATATTACACTGTTAGGAAGGACGTGGTACTCATAACAAGCACTTAGTATAAGTAACGAAGTATAAATCGTAAAAAGTCTTTTCATTAAGATAAGGTAAGATTAATATTTGATTTTTATATAATCGGTTGTGTTGCTTTGGCTTTTGAATCTGTAGATGGTTTCGGTGTCTTTTTTGCTGTCTTCTTTTTAGCTGTCGAAGCTGTCGGTTTCGCCAAAGGGCTTATCGAATTCGTCGTCCCTGAAGAGGTGGTCGTCGTCGGTTTTATGCCTGTCGTGGTTGGTTGTGGCTCAGCCCGGGAAACGGCATGGTCAGTTTTTTTGCTGTTGGTTGCTGGGCCTGTATTCGGGTTAACGGAATTATTAGCGCTTGTATTTGCCGCATTTTGTGCGGTAGCGTTTTGAGCAGCGTTCTGCCCTGGAGAGGTCTGAGTGACTGATTTTTTACTGTCGCTGTCGTCGGAAGATCCATCATTTTTCTTAAATAATTTTCCGAACATTTTCTTTAATGAAGGTGGCTTCGGATGCGGCGGCGGTGGCGGCGGGCCTTGCGGGCGTTCGTGTGAAGGCGGCGTATGCGGATCGTCCTGCGCCATCACATGGGACGAAAAACACGATAAACAAATGCCTAAGAAAAGTAAGAAGAGGTATTTGGGTAGCAAGCTGAATGCTTTATCCTTTCTGCACTGTGACATGGTTTGATAAGTTAAATTTTTTGGGAAAAGCAATTTACCAAAATCTAATTGAATAATAAAAGCTTTTCGCTCACAGTGTTTTATGCAAAAAGAATGCCGGATTTTTGGTCCGGCATTGCAGGTTGAATATTTAAACGGCAAAGTCACTCTTTGAAAAAACCAGCTACTTCTACCAGACTGACGAATTTCGGGTTGCCTTGAAATTTAGAATAGATATTCGATGGCGTTAAAAATTTGGTCTGCTTTTCATTGGAAAGAAAGAATTGTAAAGCAACAATATAAGTGCCTGGGGCATAGTTGATGGCATCGGTATAAAGCTTAGCAGCCCTTATTACTTCATTATCGAAATCGGGTACAGAGTTAGCGGCAAGCTCGACATCGGCTATTTTATGATCGCTGTTTAAGATAATCCGGATAACTACATTCCCAACGGTTTTTTGCTCCCATTCTTTTGCGGGATACCTTGTATATCTTCCCAAATGTTGGGAAAAGGCGCTGAATTCAGGCTTGGCCCAGCTTGGGGGCGGCAGTTTGTTTGAACTCTTTTGTTGTTGTATTTCTGATTTGATCTTACGGTCAATCTTATCATTATGTTCTTTGATAAGTGAGTCAAGTTGTCTGTTGATAATTTTGCCACTTTTATGCCGGACAATTGAATCGATCTTTTTTTCGATGCTTTTGACAGAGGTGTCTTTAGCGGCAGTTACAATCTCTACTGATGTTTTGCCATAAAGCTCGATCACACCGTTTTTTGCCGCGTCGCCCCATTTTCGCATGGCATAAAGCTCTCCCGGTGAATGCTGGATCATTGAATCTGTGGCGTGGGCAGACAGGAATTGGCCAGGCTTCAACTTTTCCGGCAGGTCATATTTCGCACCGTTTACAATGATCAGCGGTGTGGTTGTTTTACCCGGCACTTGCGATGACTGGTAAAGTAATGTTTTTAGTTTTCCGGTTTTGCTATTAACCGGCAGAGAATTAGCCGCTCCGCCTGGTTTTTGAAAGGCTATTTTTACGCTGTGCACAAAGGGCATCTGGTGTTTCGCATCAACACCAACGGACACAATATAGCCTGTTTTTATTAACTCATTTATTCTGAATGTGGCGCTTGCTCCGACGTTGGGTATTGCCCCTGTTTTCCTTATTGATATCTTAAGCATGGTTTCATCACCACTCTTATATTCGTCATGATTCATCGTGTAACCTTTGTTATGAATCTTCAATGCAATCGCTGAAAGTGTCTTATATGTGTATCGGCTTGGGTCGATATTAAAATGAAACAACTCGTTTTCGGTTGAAACTACCGGTGTGCCGGGAATATTGTTTATGACGGGTTTTGCCGGGTAAGTTGCAATATGCCCCGGCGCAATATCTATCCATCCGTAATCTTTGGCAAAGGCGAGTGTCGATGCGCAAAGGGCTCCGCCCAGGAGCGGTAGTGTTAACAGGTATTTCAGCCTGGCTGCGTTACCTGATCTTTTCTGATGTAACATCATGATACGTTTTTTTAATAGGCTTTGGTTAAAAAGGTTGTTGGTTAATTGGTGTTCGTAGGCGCCGTAGGCGTTCGCCACCAGGAAATCTGTATAGGTATTTATTTGTTCCTTTGAGCCGGTAATGGCCTCATCCGCAATAAACTCGTGCAATTCCTTCACGCTGCGCTGCAATAAATAAGCGACAGGGTTGAACCAATTGATTATCCTGAAAACCTCCAGGTAAATAACATCCCAGCTATGTTTTTGCCTGATATGCACCAGTTCATGCGCGATCACGGCGTCCGAAGATGCCATGTCCGCGCTGACGAATAGGTAGTTGAAGAATGAAAATGCTCCGCGCTCCATGCCGGTGCTGATGATCTTCCATTTGCCGAAATCCCGCACAGTTCCTTTGCGGGAAAGCAGGATAAGGCTGGTGACCCTTACGGCAAGTCCTATCGACAAGCTTAGCACAATGATCAGATAGATGGACAGGAAAGTATCGTCCCGGGTCCACGCCACTTGCGGACCGGGAGTAACGGTCGCCGGGGCAACGTAGCTATAATGCGTTACCAGTTGAGCCGGTAGACCCGTTACAGGAACAGGTTTCAGAAACCCCAATTGAATGATTGGGATTACAAAAGCCAGTATGCTTGAGCCCAGCAGGTAAGCCCGGTTGTACTGGTGCCACGTTTCGCGGCGCATAACAAGGTAATAAAGCGCATAGAAGGCAATAAGGTACAGGTTTGCTTCCAGCAAGTAATACAGCCAGTTCATGGTTTCTGCGATTTAAGTTTCTTGGCGAGTTCGGTTATTTCTTCCAGTTCCTTCAGGCTCAGGTTCTTTTCCTTTACGAGGAAGGATACCAGGCTCTCGTACGAATTGCTGAAATAATTCTGCATCATTTTATCGAAGGTGAATTTTTTGTATTCGTCTTCGCTGATGAGCGGATAGTAAACATGGGAGTTACCGTAGGCTTTGTGACCTACGACGCCTTTACTCTCAAGCACACGCACTACAGTCGATACTGTGTTGTAGGCCGGTTTGGGATCGGGCATTTTCTCTATCACGTCCTTTACGATCGCTTCTTTCAGTTGCCAAAGTATCTGCATTACCTGCTCTTCGGCTTTGGTCAATTCTTTGATCTTCATTGCAAACTATTTTTATAGTTAGGCTAAGGTAAAACTATTTTTATAGTTTACAAACTATTTTTGTAGTTTTTTAGAATTATTTTTTGCTAAAAATTTGAGCAATGATTTTTTTGTTTTATTTTCACGGCATATTTCTAAACCATGTCGCTTCAACATCAAATTGCATTAACATTTATCCGCAACATAGGACCGGTAACCGCGAAAGCCCTTTTGGAGCATTTCGGTGGCGCCGAACAAATATTTAAAGCTTCGAAGCAGAAATGGCTGAAAGTGCCCGGCATAGGGGAGTGGACGCTGGAAGGACTTAACCTCGACTTTGCGCTCTCAAGGGCCGAAGAAGAACTGAAATTTGTAGAAGAGAATCACGTTAACGTAATTTTCTATACAGACCTGGAATATCCCAAAAGGCTAAAAAATTGTATCGATAGCCCGGTTTTGCTGTATGCCAAAGGTAATATGGACCTGAATGCACAGCACGTGGTTAGTATTGTCGGTACGCGGCGGGCTACGGAATACGGGAAAGAGTTGTGCCGGCAGTTGGTCGAGGATTTGCAGCAGTATAATGTACTCGTGGTAAGCGGCCTCGCGGCAGGCATAGATACGGCGGCGCATAAAGAGAGTCAGAAACGCGGGTTGCAAACGGTGGGTGTACTGGGCCATGGCCTGGAAATGATGTACCCCGCGGGAAACCGTTCCCTGGCTGAGAAGATGCGGGAAAATGGCGGTTTATTGACCGAATACCCATCAGGAACGATAGCTGATAGTAAGAATTTCCCGCAACGGAACCGGATAGTAGCCGGCATGGCGGACGCTACCGTAGTTATCGAAGCCAGTATCAAAGGGGGGGCGCTGATCACTGCTGAAATAGCCAATTCCTACAACCGGGATGTTTTTGCCTTTCCGGGAAGGATCAATGATGAATTTTCAGAGGGCTGCAATTTCCTGGTGCGAAACAATAAGGCCGCTTTGCTCACCTGTGCCGCCGATCTGGCCTATAGTTTGGGTTGGGATGACGGTGATATCGTTAAACCCAAAAAAGAGCAATTAGTGTTGCCGATGGACCTTTCGGAAGAGGAACGGCTGATCTTCAATATCATTCACCAGCATAAAGCGCCTTTGGCCATTGACGACCTGACCATCAAAACCAATATGCCCATGAGTCAGCTGGCCATGAACCTGCTGAATATGGAAATGCAGGGCTATATCCGCTCATTGCCGGGGAAGACCTATTGTCTTAACTAATCCTTAGGACTAGCATGCCATTTCAGTGTGCCCGTGCCCTCGCTTACCATTTTCCAGCTATCGAATGGAAATTCAATAAGCGCAATGCCACAGGTCGCGAAACCGAGCGGGATTTTTGTGAGGTAATGGCTTATATCTTCAATCGTCGGGTTATGGCCGACTATTCCGATAAAGTGGTGTTTATCGTCGAGCCCGTTGATGACGTCCAGCAGCGTAACGCGGCTTGCTTCGTAGATGCGATCGTCTTCTTTTGGTTTTGGCAAGGAAAGAAACTCGGCGAATATGTCGGCTGTTGCCAACGTCCTTATAGCGGGGCTCGTAATCAATATCTGCGGAACGAGCTTTTCCTCCAAAAGCTTTTCGGCCATAAATTTTGCGTCTTTGACACCTTTATGCGTCAGCGGCCTTTCAAAATCTTTGTAGGCATTGTCATGCACGGCTTTCGCGTGACGAATGAGCAGCAGTTTCTTCATATTGAAATAATCAGACTGGCCATCAATTGTTTGCAAAGCTACTCACTATTTCATCAGGAATGTCCTTCATACATTTGAAATGCCTGAGCGGACATTTTTCCAGCCCGAATTTGGAGCACGGCCGGCATGACAGCTCGATGCCGATCACTTTTGCATCCTTAACCCTATAAGGTTGAACCCCGAGCAGTTCAGGTACCGTCCCGCCCCAGATCGAGCCGATGGGCACGTCAAATGCTTCCGCGATGTGCGTCAGGCCGGTGTCAAAGCCCAATACCTTTTGCGCTTTGGAGACAATGAATACCGATTCATCCAACGACGTTATGCCGCAAGCATTATAAACTTTATCGCCCAGGGCCTGAGCTATTTCGGTTCCGTTGGCTTTTACATCTTCGCCGCCCAGCAGGACGATGGGGTGGTTTATATCCCGGCAAATGCTGATGATTTTCTCATTCGGCATGCGCTTGGTAAAATGTGTCGCACCGATCACAAAAGCGATGTAGCCTGACTGATGTGAAGCGGGCAGCAGTTTTTGCAGATCGTGCGGTGATTTGATGTAATAATCTATCGGTTTGCCATCGTTTTTGACGCCCAGGAATTGAACGGCCTTCAGGTAACGTTCAACCAAATGAATGGGCTCAACCAGTTTCAGGTGGAATTTCAGGCTCAGCCATTTCCTTACCGGTTGTTTCCTGTATGTCGATGACTTGATCCCGGTGCGCAACTTGATCAGCGACGTACGCAGATTATTATGCAGGTCGATGATGTAATCGTAATGTTCAGCCCTGATATCCCTGATAGTATCCGAAAGTGCGGGCTTCAGCAGCAGCAGCTTATCGGCGTATGGATTATTGTCGTAAATATATTTAAAGGCAGGTTTGGTAAGGAAATGTACTTCGGCATCCGGCAATTGCGTTTTCAGGCATCGTACCACCGGGGTGGTGTAGATAATATCGCCCATCGAGCTAAAGCGGATAACCAGTATCTTCATGCCTCAGGTGATCTGTTTCCGTATCTTATTGATGATCGAAGTGGAAGAATAGCCCTCCACGAAATCGATTGTTTTCACTTCGCCTCCATTAGCGATCACTTCCTTCGCACCAACGATATTTTCGATCGCATAATCGGCGCCTTTCACCAGGATGTCAGGCAAAAGTGCCGTGATCAGTTCAAGCGGTGTGTCCTCTTCGAATAAAACGATCCCGTCCACAAAAAATAATGCCGCCAAAAGCGCAGCTCGGCTGTTCTGATCATTTACCGGCCGGTCGGCTCCTTTGATCCTTTTTACCGAGCTGTCTGAATTGAGCCCGATGATCAGTTTATCGCCCAATTCCGACGCTTTGGCCAGGTAAGTGATATGCCCGATATGCAGCAGGTCGAAAACGCCGTTGGTAAATACCACTTTTTTGCCTTCCCTCTTCCAGCCGGCCAGGTGGGTCCTCATTGCTGACAGGTCGCAGATTTTATCCAGGAGTGTTTTTTCGATGTCGCTTCGCATGGCTTAAAATGCTTCGTCAACCGCTTTGCACAGGATGTGACCAATAAGGATATGCATTTCCTGTATGCGGGCAGTTACATCCGACGGAACAATGATATTCAGATCGCAAAGGCCGTTCATTTTGCCGCCGTTCCTGCCGGAAAGCCCAAGGGTTTTGCAGCCCAGCTTTGCAGCAGATTCCAGCGCGTTCAATATGCCCTGGCTATTGCCGCTAGTGGAAATGCCTATAAAAAGATCGCCTTCACCGGCCAGCGCCTCAACCTGGCGCGAAAACACGTGCTGATAACCGTAATCATTGGCGATGGAAGTGAGGGCGGAAGTGTCGGTGGTCAAAGCGATTCCCGGCAATGCCCGGCGCTCTTTCACAAAGCGACCGCTCAGTTCCGCTGCGATATGTTGTGCATCAGCCGCGCTGCCGCCATTGCCCGCAAGCAATACTTTATTTCCGTTTTTCAGGGTCGAAACCATCATCTCACAAGCCAGCCTAATATCGCCCGAAAGCGAATCAATTACTTTCTGTACAAGTTGCTGATGATCTTTTAATTCGTCAATAATCATAAAATCATTTATCGTTGATCGTTAGCGTCTCTTTCAATGTCCGCTAAAATCTCATCAATAGTTGTTGTGGCGCTGCCAACACGCCTGATCACTATCGCGGCGGCATGGTTGGCAAGTTCGCACGATTCTTCAATACTCAAGCCCGATGCAATAAAGTAGGCCATTGTCGCCAGCACGGTATCACCCGCACCCGTCACGTCAAAAACAGTCGTGGCTTTTACGGGCAGTAACTTATAGGTGAGTTCGTCTAAGATCACCATACCTTCTTCAGAAAGTGTTACAACCAAATATTCGCTGCCTGTTTCTTTCAGGATGATCCTGGCGGCCTTCTGCAGATCGCCGATATTCCTGATCTTTTCCGTTCTGGCGGCCTCGGCAAGCTCCTTACGGTTTGGTTTTATCAGGAATGATCCCTTGTATTTACTGTAATCCAGCCCTTTTGGATCGATGATCACTTTTTTGTCCTTGCTCTTCGCCAACTTGATCAGCCGCTGGGTCAGATCTTTAGAGAAAAGTCCCTTTCCATAATCAGAGAACAGCACGATATCGGCTTGATTGATATAGTGGTCGAGCTTGTTAACCAGTTCGTCTTCCAGTTCACTTAACACTGGATCGGTGATCTCCCGGTCAACGCGAACCAATTGATGACTTCCCGCCACCACCCGGGTTTTTACCGTTGTCGGGCGACGGCTGTCTGATACGATAGCATCTGTCGCAAGGTTTTCAGCAATCATGATCTCGGTAAGCCTTGATCCGAAAGCATCGTTACCGATCACGCCGCTTAATGTTACTTTCGCGCCCAGCGCCACGAGGTTTTGGGCTACGTTGGCCGCTCCGCCAAGCGTGGTCGATTCATTTTTTACATTGACAATAGGAACCGGCGCTTCCGGGGATAGCCGGGTAGCGTCACCCCAGATATAATGATCGATCATCAGGTCGCCGATAACCAGTATGGATGGCGGTTTTTTTGAACTTTGTATGTCGCGAACTTTCTCGGTCAGCATTTGTTAATTTCGAATTTCGAATGTTCATCCCGATAGCTATCGGGACGAATTTAGGTTTTCGGTTTTTTTTGCCCGAATATTTTCTTGATTTCATCCAGTGTGGACGCATTGAGACACATTTCCTTGCTCAGTCCGCCTTTTCGCGCCGCCAATACGCCATAATGCATATCCAGAAATCCTTCTTTACGATGGGCATCAGGGTTAATTGACAATTTTACACCTTTTTCCAAAGCGTATTGGTGCCAGCGCCAGTCAAGGTCAAGGCGAAGCGGGTTCGCGTTTACCTCGATAATGACATTATTAGCAGCGCAGGCGTCAATTACCTTTTTGAAATCGAGTTCATAGCCCTTGCGGCTCAGCAATAGCCTGCCGGTAGGGTGGCCCAATATCGTCGTATAAGAATTTTCAACGGCTTTGATCA
>JAFDZL010000408.1 GCA_018266935.1 Bacteroidota bacterium
CTTTTCGTAATAGTGCAGGGCTTTTTCGGTATCGTTCAGCCGCACGTACTCGGTCGCCAGGGCATATTGCAAAAATTCGTCGTTGGGCTCGTTCTTCAGAAATTCGAGTAACTTTTCTAAGCGGCTTTCAGGCATTTTAATCTCTATCTTTTTTATCTAACTTTGCGCAACCTAATTAAACGACATGCGGTTTGTTTAACCGCGACAGTTCGAATACCAATTAAAAACATAGCTGAATGAAGATACTCGTATGCATCAGTAATGTCCCCGATACAACGACAAAAATAACTTTTACTGATAACAACACGCAATTTAATACAAACGGTGTACAGTTCATCCTCAACCCGTATGATGAGATCGCCCTTGCGCGGGCTATTGAGCTAACGGAAGGCGGCAAAGGAACGATTACAGTGATCAATGTTGGCGAAGCTAATACAGAGGCAACTATTCGTAAAGCTTTAGCCATAGGCGCCGATGATGCCGTGCGCATCAATGCCAGACCACACGATGCATGGTTTGTAGCATCCCAAATTGCAGAGTACATCAAAAAGAACCCGTTCGACCTGATATTAACGGGCCGCGAGTCCATCGACTACAACGGATCAAAAGTTGCCGGGATGATCGGTGAACTGCTGGACATTCCATCAGTCTCGATCATTAAAAAGCTGGACGTTGAGGGTGACAAAGGCACTGTAGAGCGCGAGATTGAGGGCGGTAAAGAAGTATTGTTTATTCCATTCCCTTTTATAGCCGGAACTGCTGAAGGTGTTGCCGAACCGAAGATCCCGAATATGCGGGGCATCATGTCGGCACGCACCAAACCCCTGAACGTGGTTGAACCTGTTGAAGTTAAAACCAACCTCGAAGTACTGAGCTACGAAACCCCTGCGCCGCGCAGCCAGGTGAAACTGGTAGCGAGTGACGATAGCCCAAAACTGATCGAATTACTGCATACTGAAGCGCGCGTGATATAACTTATTAATGACCATAGACGAAGACCATATATGTCCATTTTAATATATGCCGAAAATGCCAATGGCAAGTTCAAAAAGTCCACTTTTGAAGCGGTTTCTTATGCAAGAGCTATTGCCGACCAGACCAATACTACGCTTACGGCTATTTCTGTAGGCGACGTGAGCGCCGGTGACTTAGTCGCTCTCGGTAAATACGGAGCCGACAAAGTCCTGAATGTTTCCAATGCGCAATTGAAAAATTTCGTAAACCAGGCTTATGCCTCGGTGATTGCAGAGGCGGCCAAAAAAGAAAGCGCGAACATCGTTGTGCTTTCTAATTCATTTTCCGGTCGCGGACTTGCTCCGCGCATCGGCGTAAAACTGGAGGCCGGTGTTGCTGATGGGGCAATTGCGCTGCCTGAAATTTCGGGCGACAAATTCACCGTAAAGAAAACAGCCTTTTCGGGAAAAGCGTTTGCAACCGTTCAGCTTACTTCTCCAAATAAGGTGATCGCCCTGGTGCCCAATTCTTATAAAGTCGTCGAAAAACAAGCGGCCGGAACGATAGAAGAGTTCAGCCCGGAAGTAAAACAATCCGATTTGAAGGCGCTTGTAAAAGACATCATCCAGTCAACAGATAAAGTTTCCCTTCCTGATGCCGAAATCGTCGTGTCCGGCGGCCGGGGGCTAAAAGGCCCCGAAAATTGGGGCATGATCGAAGAATTGGCTGGCTTACTAGGGGCGGCTACTGCCTGTTCCAAACCTGTTTCGGACGCCGGATGGCGGCCCCACGACGAACATGTTGGACAAACCGGCACAGCTGTCAGTCCAAATTTGTATATTGCAATCGGAATTTCAGGGGCGATACAGCATTTGGCCGGCGTTAGCTCGTCAAAAGTTATTGTTGTGATCAACAAAGA
>JAFDZL010000040.1 GCA_018266935.1 Bacteroidota bacterium
CCATTACCGTCCACCTTGGCAATTACGTAACACATAATGCGGAAAGTTTTTTCACTGGCTCGCTGTCGTGGAAAGCAATATTAAGTCTGCTTATTGGTACGTTTTTCCTTTGCGCCATTTTGTTTATCAATTGGCGCGCACTGATCCAGAAAAAACGATTCCTGCTTAACTTTCATATCTGGAAACGCAGCGCTGACGACCAGCAAGCCGGTGATGGTGCTGAAAGCATTTGATAACCATAAACCGGCAAACCCGGAGGGGCGCGCAATACATTACTGTACAAAAAAACATACACCCAAATTCGTGTTTAAACATCTCAAACGCTGATTTTGAGATGTTTTCCAATGTTCAAAAGGAGTGGCATTATTCTCGCATAAGTTTGATCAGCTAAACAAACCAACTATGAAAGCATCAACTAAAACCGCCGAAATACTGAAAGCCATCGACAACGAACTGAAGGCCCTTTTATTGAGAGATATCCAGGAAGTAAAATCCCGGAAAACAACCTGCAAGACACCGCTCGCGGCATAACATATACACTACCTATGAACGAAAAGAGCTCCCCAGCAAGGAGCTCTTTTTATTTAAGTTAAAAAAATTGAAGTTGCAATGTTGCATCGTAGGCCAGCGTTTCTAATTGCGAACCATTGTCATAAATCTGATGTGTTTCAATATAGTCGTTAACGATTTTATTAATCGACTTAATTTTCTTTTGGTCGTATGCAGAAATAAGTTGTTTAGTAGTCATTTCCCCCATTAAATCAATGCGAGGGATTTTTAATTTTTTCAGAACTTGTGCCTGAAACCTGGGTAGTCCACCATTCATTCTAATACCCATTTTGGAAATCTGATTTCGAACAAAATCTGACATTAAAATACATGCAAGTAATTTCAATTGGTCTATGTTTTTTCCGGTAATGTAATAAAGGTTATGGTGCGGATAATAGTTACCTTCATCTATAAATAAAAACTTATTGGCCGTAAGGTCTGGTAATAGTATTTTTGGTAAATTCTTTAAACTAGGCTTGATCTTATCAATCGTTTTATACCAATGTTGAGGAACTTTTTGGCTGACATGACGTTTTTCCAATTCTAATTTATGTTCATAGAAATGCCCTTTTAACATCGGATAATCATCGAGACGGCATAGGCTGCCGTTTTCATATGGGTTAATCACGTAATTTCCACCCCAAACAAACTGATCATTTTTTAAATCAGAAGATTTTAAAACAGGCAGCAACCTGCTTTCTTCGACACAAAACCTCTGTTGCCCGTTTAATATGAAAACTTTATCAGCACCAGTAGCCACACCTATACCTATTTCAAAACCTTGATTTTTTATTCCTGTAAGAGCGTTTTGTTGCAGATCGTAGCTTATAAACAAATTATGCCATTGTGCATTTTTTGGAACCTGCGTTTCAACGAAATTTAACTTGTCAAAATCAACTTCCCTTTTATGGACGTCGCTTACTAGTGTTTTACTTCTAAATGTATCATTTCGTATTGTTGCAATGCAAGGATAAGCAATTACATCCTCGTCAAATGGCGATGTCCTTTCAATATTAAGTAATTTAATAAGGTTAAAATTAATAGCTATTAACTCTCTAAGGCCCTTGCCATATTCATTATTAATCCACCGATTCGAGCATATATAACATAGTGTCCCATTAGTTTTCAGCAGGTTCAAAGCTTTTTCAAAAAAGGGAATATATAAATCCGCACGATGTTTAAAAGTTTTAAATTTTCTTTTATAAAGCGTTTTTTTTTCGTTGGCTATTCGTTCATGCCTGACATAAGGAGGATTACCGACTATGCAATTAAACTTATCCTTAAATTCAGATAACAAAAAATCTTCGAGTATACAAATATTCGATATTGGCTCAAGTTCTTTGTCCGTTAATAGCTGTACCTGGCACCTGATTTTAAGAACTAACTTTTTGTAAGCATCCGGGTTGATTTCTATAAATCTTACGTTATCAAGTAAGGCATCTGTGAAAGAAAAATTATAAATCTGCGAGGATACAAATAATCTGCGAAGTATTTCTTCGACAAATGCGCCACCTCCTGCTGCAGGTTCAAGAATTTTTATTTGGCCTAAATTTGAACTTTCTTTATAATTGCTTTCATCCAAAATATAGGCGACCACATCTTTCCTTGTATAAACTTCCCCGTCATTTCTGCCATTGATGCGTTTCATATATTGTTTTTAAATTCATGAAGTTGACCAGACAAATGACCTATGAAAGAATATAAAAAAGCTTCCACTGATAATTCTCTTGCAACGTCCCCAAACTGATGGTCATTTGTGACCCAAATTAAGCAGCATTGCGTATAAAGTCTCTCAAGCATAAGTTTTTCGCAAAGCAGCTGGTAACGATCAATGTAGGATGTGTTTTTGAATTCTTTAAAAACCGGGAAGAAGGGTTCATCTATTTTAATTTTTGAAGTTGACCTTTGAGATTTCTCAATAACCATTAAATAACCCAGCCAAGGAGCATTCTGATTTGGAAAGGCTTTATCTCTGTAAGCGGTCCATAAATCAGTGGCGCTTCCTAAAGCTTCCTCGGTTCGATTATTAAAATTGTTCCCAAATGAACCTACTTGTGATTTTAACTCTATAACTGCAACAAGCTTCCTTGTAGGAGAAATGATAAGCATATCCCAATTTTTCGTCGGTCGAAAAAATCCTGGGAGTCGATTACCTTTAATATAGATACAATCGGATGGTATGCCTACATCAACGGCAACGATATATAATAGTTGTAATAACCCATCCAATTGCTTACCGCCGGTGACCGCTCTTCTATTACCAGCCTCTTTGATTTGTCTTCCTGTTTCAGCATTCCTTTGGCTATCCCTCGTTTCCCAAAACAACTTTATGGCTTTAGCTAATAAAGGCCTATATTTTTCAATATTCATTTTACGTTATAGGACAACCGCGATTAAAAGTGGATTAAATACAAATCAAAGCTAAAACTTTTAGCCAAGATTTTAAAGGCATCGATTAAAATATCAGAAAAAATTCCTCTTTAGGTTTTATCCACTTTAATATCCGAGCATAACAACAACTCATTATTTTCAATGCTCCCCAACATTGCTGTACTTGTCTCCGACAAGTACCCAAGTGAAGACTTGAATTATTGAAAAATATTTTTCAATATTACAGCATGTTAGACCAGGATCGCAATTTGGCTTCGGCCGAAAACGGCTATAAGAATGTCAGCTGGCTGTTTGTAGCTATATTCGGCATCGTTTTTTTAGGATTTTTCAAAACCTATTTCGGGCTTTTCCCATCTTTTAATAACGTTACGGCCATCCAGCATATTCATGGGCTGCTGTTCACTACCTGGTTTGTGCTGCTGTTTGTGCAGCCATTGCTTATCCGCTACGGCAAATACCAGGCGCACCGCATCATTGGCAGGTTTACGTACGTGCTGGTGCCTTGCATCATCATATCCATTCACTTTATCGCCCGCGAAGCCTATTTAAACGGTGTCGCCGCACATAAGCCCCGACCTGACATCCTCGCCGGGACGTATTTTCAAACCTACCAGATATTCGATTTCGCCGTGCTGTACCTGCTGGCTATCATCAACAAGCACCGCACCCCCTACCACATGCGGTATATGATCGCCACCTCACTGGCCATCGTTGGGGCCGGAATGCGCAGGGTTTTTGCGCACGTATTGCACATGGATGCCGAGGCGATACTGCTTGGCTTTTTAATACCCGACCTTATCCTCGTCGGCCTTATCGTTTACGATTGGATCAAAGGCAACAACGCCCGCGCCTATATCATCGCATTCATCATACTGGCGGTATCGCATTACAGCTTTTACTGGTTACCCCATTCCGCGCTATGGCAATCGGTGGCAGGGTATTTTGTGAGATTTTTCTAGCCTTATTGTTTTACCGGCTGGTTTATCATGAGGCCATGCAAATCCTCGTCGTTAATGTCCAGTTTGTGGTCAGCAAGAACCAGGAATCGCTGGTACACTTCGGCGAGTTCGTCTTTATCCAGTTTGTAGCCTAATCTTTCCAGGTGGAACTTTAACGCATGGCGTCCGCTGCGTGCCGTCAATACGATGGTGGCGCTTGGGAAGCCAACGTCTTCCGGGCGGATGATCTCGTAATTTTCCCGATTCTTCAGGAAACCATCCTGGTGAATACCCGAGCTGTGCGCGAAGGCATTACCGCCAACGATAGCCTTGTTCGGCTGGACGGGCATACGCATCATCGAACTCACCATGCGGCTGATCTCATAAATCATCGGGGATTTGATATTGGTATGCAGGCCGAGGCTGTGGTGTGTTTTCAGGATCATTACTACCTCTTCGATCGAAGTGTTGCCGGCGCGTTCGCCGATACCGTTGATCGTACCCTCTACCTGGCGTGCGCCGTTTTGGAGGCCGGCAATGGAATTTGCCGTTGCAAGGCCGAGGTCGTTGTGGCAATGAACCGAGATAATGGCTTTGTCTATATTTTTAACATTTTCTTTCAGGAAACGGATCTTGCTTCCGTATTGGTCAGGTAGGCAGTAACCGTTGGTGTCGGGAATATTGACGACGGTCGCCCCTGCCGCAATGACCGACTCCACCATCTTTGCCAGGAAGTGGATATCCGCGCGACCTGCGTCCTCGGCATAAAACTCGATGTCTTCTACGGCGCGTTTGGCATATTTCACTGCTTCGACGGCACGTTCCAAAATTTCTTCACGTGTACTGTTGAACTTATGCTTGATGTGCATATCCGACGAACCGATGCCCGTGTGAATACGCGGATGCTTCGCATATTGCAGCGCCGCAATAGCCGAATCGATGTCGCCTTTGTTGGCGCGGGTTAGTGCGCAAACGGTCGGCTCTTTTACAGCCTTCGATATTTCCACAACGCTTTGAAAATCACCCGGGCTTGATATCGGGAATCCGGCTTCTATAATGTCAACGCCCAGCGCTTCCAGCTCACGGGCTATCTCTATCTTTTCAGGGGTTGTCAACTGGCAGCCCGGTACCTGCTCGCCATCGCGAAGCGTGGTATCAAAAACATAAACGCGGTTGGGATCGTGTAGCATTTTCTTTGTTTTACGTTATACGTAGTACGTTTTACGTTGCATTTAACCGGTACCATTGAACGTCCAACGTATAACGTCCAACGTACAACTTATTACTCTTTAACAGCGACAAATCGCAGTCTTTTATAGTCCGCATACCACTGCCCGTCCACTTCGTTGGTGGGTTGCAGCAGGTCGGTAATTTCATTCAATACTTGCGGCAATTCAGCAGCCGGCACCATTTTGAAGATCGATTCGCCGAACATCCTGAACCATTTACCTATGCCTTCGCGGCCATCCTGCAATAAAGTGGGGCGATCGAAATGTGTCACCAATGTTACCCGGAAACCGCCGGCTTCCAGTTTGGCCGCATATTCGGCTGTTGACGGATAATACCAGGGTAAAATAAAGTCGCCCTTGAGATAGCCATGCGCTTTCAGCACTTTTTCCGTAGCGGCCATCATCAGTTGGTTGTTGCCCTTGCCGCCAAATTCCCCAACGAACCTGCCGCCTGGCTTAAGCGCACGGTAAACACTTTTGATCACGCCATCGGCATCCTTTATCCAATGCAGCGTAGCATTGGTGAATACGGCATCAAAAGGTTCATCGAAACGAAAATCAGCGCCATTGCCGACGATGAAATCTAAGTCAGGGTAGTTATCTTTTGCTTGTCCGATCATCTCCGGCGACGCATCCAAACCAACAACTTCGGCGCCTTGCTCCCGAATTTTTTGAGTAAGATGCCCGGTCCCGCAACCCAAATCGAGGATACGCTCGCCGGGCTTTACAGCCAGCAACTCCAGCACACTCTCACCGTATTGAAATACGAAAGAATGTTTGTTGTCGTAAAGTTCAGCGTTCCACTTCATAATTATACATTCTTTGTCATTGCGAGCGACAGCGCGGCAATCTCTTCGTTCGCAAGGCGACGAGATTGCTTCGTCGTACCTCCTCGCAATGACAATTTTATA
>JAFDZL010000409.1 GCA_018266935.1 Bacteroidota bacterium
CAGGACTGCTCTTAGTTTTGCTGACAGTACCGGGTATCAAAGCATCATGAGTTAGAAAACTTAAATTTAGCAAATAAGTTCCCTATCCGGCAACTGCTTCGTGTGAAAAAAGCAAGCTGTCCCCTCTAAATCTCCCCCTTCAGGGGGAGACTTTTTTGTGTTTGGTTGATTGGTAAGTAATCTGTGGTGTTTATTTCACCCTGTGCCGGTAAAACCGCTCGTCATTATAAGACTCGTCTTTATAAAACCCGTCATCGTCGTAGCGATCTCTCCTTTTGTCTTTGTCTTCCCGATCATGATCCCTATCCCGGTCTCTGTCAGCGTCCCTGTCCCGGTTGAAAGGTTCAAGTATTTTACGGATAGCAATTTCTACCTGCGGCGACAAGTGGTTCTTCTCATATAACGGCAATTCGTCCAGTTGTTCGGCGCTAACGCCAGGCAGAAAGACCACATCGCCATCATGCGCCGGATCATAAGCATCATACGCCGGATCGATATCATGGTGAGGATGATTGCGTGAAGATTTAGTATATAGCTCCGCCATGCCGATAGGAATAAGCACCTCGCGGTCTTCTTCTATCCCCAATTCGTTATCATCCAGATCCACTACAAGATACCTTACTTTGCGGCTGCCGCGCTCGAAAAGCAGATCGGCCACTTCGCCTACTTTCTTCCCGCTTTGGGCTTTAACATCCCAGCCGATAATATCCGGCTGACCGTCCATAACTTCGTACCCGCTGTCATGAAGCTCTTCAAGGTGGTGCATTACTCTTTCTTCAGTTGCCATAATTTTAGTGTGATTGATTGCTGATTTATTTTGATTTGGTGGTATCCGTATGACTATTGAACACCAGTTTGCCGGCCCCGTAATTTCTCCAGGCAATAAATGCCGCTATGATGATAATAAGGATAATGATGACCCAAAGCCAGGCGCTGCTGCGGTGGCTTTTTGGCTTAACTTCTAAATGTGCCATGACCTGTTTTTCGATAGTGGTGTACTATTTAAAACAAGGCTAAAGCAATAAGTTTTAAAATTCTGAAGAAAATGGATTAAAAATCAGCAGCTTACTGTGGTGATTGTTTAGCCGGTAATTTTAACGTCTAATTCAGCCGCGGTAAGCGCGCTCACTTCGCCATCGGGGTTGATCCCTACCGAGTCCTGGAACAGCTTAACCGCATGAAAAGTGAACTCGCCGAAGATGTTGTCTATCCCATCAGTGTCAAAACCCTTCCTGGTTAGCGCGGCCTGTATCCTGCCCACGTCTGGCGATACCATGTACGGGTGTGTAAGGCGGTAAATAGTGATAGATGGCGGCCGGTAAGGTATCACCGGGTTAGCGTGATAAATTACCCCCGGCACCAGGATACCCATGTCCCATCGCCTGCCGTCAACAACCGAATTAGTGATGCCATCGGTTTTGCCGTGTGCTTCAACTGTTCCGCCGTTTCCGTCGGAGATAGCAATATGCCCCACTTCACCGCTGCCCGCAAAACGGAGAATAGCCGCACCCGGCGTGGCTTTAGCCTGTTCAACCGTGATGATCTGGCCCAGTGCTTTAGCGTCGCGCGCCCAGGAACCACTGTAGGTCTCGGCAGTGTGAGGGTCGCCGTGGTCGTCATCGCATCCGTAAAGAATGCCGAAAGTTTGGTAGTAAAGCCAGGATACAAATTCGGTGCAATCCCACGGTCCCTTGTAGTTCGGGTCGTCTTTGGGCACTTTCGCCCCTAATGCGTAGGGTTCGCCAACGTGTTTATCACCTAACAGAACAATATCGTCGCCTGTCATCCGGGGTATGGTTTAATTATTAAAGATAAATAAATTCCGGGTGACAAAAATACAAATCCACCTGAATTACCAGTCCACGATATTCAATAAACCGGCTGCCTGCGGCTTAAAATAATGTAAATTTTATTAATTACTGGTTAAAAAAAATCGTATATTTGATATCTGCATCTACGATGATACGTGAGGGTAGGGATTCATCTTTCTTTTTTGCGGTGAAACATATTATCAAGCCGAACACCGCCAGGATCATTTATAGTATCCGCTACAACGAGAAAGACTATTATATACTTAAGACGCCGGGGTTAAACGACTGCGAACAGCTGGACAGCAACCAGCCCATCGACGCGTATGCGTCCCGTAAAATTTGCTATGTGCTATCGGAAATAGAGCGGGAATATCAATCGGTCCCGGCGCTTGAATTTATCAATATGGATATATTCAAAGTGCTGGCAAAGATGGGGCCTTCACTCAGCGATAGCGAACACGACTGATCAGCCCAGGATCTCGGCTATCTCCGCAAAGCCCTTCTCCCGGGCCATGTCTGAAGGAAGTTTGCCCCCTTCCATGCGCACATCAGTTTCAGCCCCATGCTCCAGAAGCAGTATCAGCAGGTCGAGATTACCATTCTGCGCCGCGGAATGCAAAGGCGTCGCGCCGGCTTGCTGGCGAACATTCACATTAGCGCCGTTATCGATCAGCATGCGTGCTATGTCGGTATAATTACCGGCTGCGGCTGAATGGATGGGAAACACATGGAAGCCATTATTGGACGGCAGGTTGACATCGGCGCCCTTCAGTACCAGGTAACGGGCCACTTCGAACTGCCCGAAATAACAGGCCAGGCCCAGGGGCGTAAACCCGTCGTCGGCAAAGTCGTCCACCGCATCGGGGTGGATGTAAAGCAAGTGCGCAACCACATCAAACTTACCGGCAGCCGATGCTTCGAAAAGACTGAGCTCATCTACATATTTGAGGATCAAAGCCGTAACATCAGGTTTTTTGTAATAGCAGGACAGCATGAGCGGCGAAACTCCCTGCGAAGTTTTAGCCTTCGCCAAAGCAGGGTTCTGCTCTAAAAGAGCGGTTATCTTTTCCAGATCGCCTGAGGCGATGTATTCTTCCAGCAATTCGACACTCATTCGCTTCAATTATACTAAAAAAATGAGCTTTAGCCGCTATTTGGTGGATAAAATCCGCGAGTGTGGATAAAGTATGGCGAGTTAATAATTCCCGGGGCCGCCCGAAAGATTTATCCTTAATATTTATTAACTTTACGATTGCGTTCAAAACGCGAATGTAAGGATGCCGGTTAAAGGAAATCAGTTTAAAACCAATACACTAAGGGACGATAGTAAACCCGACCGTTCCTCGTCAAAAAACGAAAAGGAAAAGCCGTCGAAGCAAAAACAGGAAAAAAAGCCCTTGTTTAACACCGGCGACGGACGCCTGGCCAAGATCACGGGTCTTTTCCTGCTCATCATGTCGGTGTTTTTTCTTATTGCTTTCACATCCTATTTATTCACCTGGCAGGAAGACCAAAGCTATGTTTCGGCAGCTAATGGCGGCTGGCACAACCTGTTCAAAACTCAGCAGGAACTGATCGATAACGGCATCAAAAACCCAGTGGTGGACAACTGGCTGGGTAAGTTCGGTGCACTGCTTTCCAACCAGTTTATATTCGAGTGGTTTGGGGTTGCCTCGTTCCTGTTCGTTTTTGTGTTTTTCATTATCGGGTACAGGTTATTGTTCAAGGTACGGTTATATCCTGTCAGTAAAACATTGGGGTATTCCTTTTTCCTGCTGGTCTTTATTTCTGTCACCCTCGGTTTCTTTCACGCTTTTATCAGCGATGTGCCGCATTATCTCGAGGGCAATTTCGGCTTTTGGAGCAACCGTTTGCTCGGCGCGCAGGTGGGTGAAGCCGGTACTGCCGGCATATTGGTGTTCGCCGCGCTCACGGTGTTGATCATCGCTTATAACATCGATTTCAGGCTGCCAAGGCTAAGGGCTAAAAAGCTGGCGCCCGATGTGGTTGAAGAAGTGGTGCCCGAAGTATATGAACGCGAGGAAGATTATCTTTCCAGGCCCGTGGAATGGCCAAAGAATAGCAATAAGCTGAAAGACAATGGTGAGCCTGAAACGGTATTGGAAACGCCTGTTTTCCACGAACCGATGGTGCTGAAACCCGACCCGCTGGCCGCACATGAGCCGGAACTGGAGCAAGAAATTCCGCTGACGATCGATACGAACCGCCCGACGAATGTGCTTAATATCGAGAAAGATGATGACGAAAAGGCCAAAAGTTTGGTGGAAGAATTCGGCACCTATGATCCCAAGCTCGATCTGTCATCCTATAAATATCCAACGCTCGACCTGCTCGAGAACTACGGTTCGAACAAAATAACCGTCAACTCGGAAGAGCTTGAGGCCAACAAAAACAAGATCGTCGAGACACTGAACCATTACAACATCGATATTGATAAGATCAAAGCGACCATAGGCCCTACGGTGACGCTTTATGAGATCATTCCGGCGCCCGGTGTGCGTATCTCCAAGATCAAAAACCTGGAGGACGATATCGCGCTGTCGCTGGCGGCTTTGGGCATTCGTATCATCGCGCCGATGCCGGGCAAGGGCACTATCGGTATCGAGGTGCCGAACCAAAACCCGGAAATGGTATCCATGCGCTCTATCCTGGCAACGGAAAAGTTCCAGAATACGACGATGGACCTGCCGATAGCCCTGGGTAAAACGATCTCAAACGAAGTATTCGTAGCCGATCTGGCCAAGATGCCTCACCTGCTGGTGGCGGGCGCAACAGGACAAGGTAAATCGGTCGGTATCAACGCCATCCTTATCTCGCTGCTGTATAAGCGCCACCCGGCCGAATTGAAGTTCGTGCTGGTTGACCCCAAAAAGGTAGAACTGACGCTTTACCGTAAGATAGAAAGGCACTTTTTAGCGAAACTGCCCGACGAGGGAGACGCCATTATTACCGATACCAAAAAGGTGGTGAATACGCTCAATTCGTTGTGCATCGAAATGGATCTGCGTTACGACCTCTTGAAAGACGCCGGCGTACGTAACCTGAAGGAATACAACCAAAAGTTCATTAACCGCAAGATCAGCGACCCGGAA
Source organism: Bacteroidota bacterium (assembly GCA_018266935.1). Lineage (GTDB taxonomy): Bacteria > Bacteroidota > Bacteroidia > Sphingobacteriales > Sphingobacteriaceae > Mucilaginibacter. Next base: position 4,925 of record JAFDZL010000409.1, read on the forward strand.
AAGCATCGTTACCTGCCGTTCATCGTACTGGTGGTTGACGAGTTTGCCGATTTGATGATGACAGCGGGCAAGGAGATAGAAATGCCGATAGCGCGCCTGGCGCAGCTGGCCCGCGCGGTGGGCATCCACCTCGTGATCGCTACGCAAAGGCCATCCGTGAATATTATCACCGGCACCATCAAGGCCAATTTCCCGTCGAGGCTTGCATTCCGCGTGTTGTCCAAGATCGACTCGCGCACGATCCTGGATGCCGGCGGCGCCGACCAGTTGATCGGCCGCGGGGATATGCTGCTCTCGACCGGCAGCGACCTGATCCGCCTCCAATGCGCCTTTGTGGATACACCGGAAGTGGAAAAAGTATCCGATTTTATCGGTAACCAGCGCGGCTACCCGACCGCATTCCAATTGCCGGAATATGTGGGTGAAGGCGAAGCATCGAGCACTAAGGATTTTGACCCGGAAGATCGCGACCCGATGTTCGAAGAAGCTGCAAGGCTTATTGTGATACACCAGCAGGGTTCAACATCGCTTATCCAGCGCAAACTGAAATTAGGATACAACCGCGCGGGGCGCATTATCGACCAGCTGGAAGCGGCAGGTATAGTAGGTCCGTTTGAAGGCAGCAAGGCGCGGGAGGTACTTTTCAGCGATGAGTACAGCCTCGAGAAGCACCTGGAAGCGATCCAGAAAACAATTTGAATGGTGAATGGTCAATAGTGAATGGTGAATAGTGAATAGTGAATAGTGAAAATAAATTAAATCAGATTGACCATTGACAATTCACCATTGACAAAGAGTATATAACAAATGAAAAAATTAATAACAATATCCTTAATACTGATAGCATCCGCTTATACTGCCTTCGCCCAAAAAGACGCCGATGCGCAAAAAATTCTGAATGGCGTGAGCAAAAAATATAAAAGCTACGACATGATGAAGGCGGATTTCAGTTTTACGCTGAACGATCCGATGTCGAACATTAACGACACGCAGGTAGGCACGCTGATATCCCAGCCAAAGGCCAATAAATTCAAGGTAATGATCTATAATCCCGCAGACAAGTCATCCGTGGCGCAGGAGATCATCAGCGACGGCAAAAGTCAGTGGACCTATGTAAAAAAGGATAAAGAAGTGGAGCTAAACAATGTTGACCATAGCGAGGATAACCTGAACCCGGCGCAGCTATTTACGGTTTATGAGCACGGGTACAAATACGTTTATAACGGCGAGCAAAAGATAGACGGCAGAGTGTGCCAGATCATCGACCTGACGCCCGAAGATGCCAAAAAGCAATTTTTCAAGGTGCGCTTGTCTATCGATAAGGCAAAAAAACAGATCTACAGCGCGCTGATATTCGACAAGAACGGCAGTAAATACACCTATGTGATCCGTACCTTCACGCCTAATCCCAAACTGCCTGAAACCATCTTCACTTTTGATAAAAAGAATTATCCGGGGGTGGAAGTGGTTGACCTGCGGTAGAGATCATATAAAAATGGCTGCAGAAATTCAACTTTTATCGGTACTTACCTGCCCCGAGTGCGGGCATCAAAAGGAAGAAACTATGCCAAAGGACGCATGTCAATACTTTTACGTCTGTGAAAATTGCCATAAGACCTTAAAGCCGCGGGCCGGCGATTGCTGTGTATTTTGCAGCTATGGAACGGCGAAATGCCCTCCGGTGCAGAAAGGCTCATCGTGCTACGGCCCGGTGTAGATCGCCCTATCAAATCTAAAAGAAAGGATAAGGTTTAGATTTAGATGACCTAAAGCTATAAAAAAATAACTAATAAAATAGTTTATTATTAAGAAACTGACTTATACGTCAGGTTTATTATTCTTAGAGTTAAAATGTAAGCTCTTCGATAGTCGCCGGTTCATTAAAATTGCTATAGCGCAGCCACCGGGGAGATATCTTGAAATGCACAAGTCCGGGCCAGGTCGCTGCGCGTTCACGGCCGTCGGGCCAGGCCGCATAATAAACTTCCCTGTAATGGTCGGATGAACTATCATTGGCTAAAAGTTCAGCCTCGCCTTCATATTGTACGGTAGTCTCATTGTCCCAGCCAATAACCACCGCGACATGCGGATGGAGAAGCAAATTCTCATACTTGCGTGACCTTTTTACCGTATCGAACACGATCTCCAGTTGCGGAGTAACCGCAATACCTACCAGCGCCGACTCAGGCTTTCCTGAACCATCTATCGTGGAAACAACGGCAAGTTTGTTGCGGCTGATGAATTGATATGCAAGATCATTTGTCATAAAGGAAGCGACTTTTTACTAAGGTAGGACATTTTTGGCCGGTAAGTCAGGCATTGAGCAAGTGAAAAATTCTGCAAAAATTCTTATGTTTATCTTTTCAGCCAAACCTGTATGACAAGAAAAACTGTATTTGCAATTATTATAATCCTTTGTGCGGTTGCCTGTAAGAAGAAAACGGCAACGACGCCTAAAACGCCGGATATACCCGATGTTCCAAACGATCAGCATATATCGGTGTTCACCCAGCATAACAATAACACGCGGGCCGGCTGGAACAACCAGGAAACAAAGCTGACCACGAGCAATGTAAATTCCCAGCATTTCGGCAAATTGTTCTCACTCGGCGTTGACGACCAGGTATATGCTCAGCCGCTTATCTTCGGCAATCTGCCGATCGGCTCCGGCAATCACAATGTTTGCCTTATAGCCACGGTAAATAATTCCGTCTATGCGTACGACGGCGACAGCGGGAAACTGTATTGGACGAAAAATTATACCGAATCGGGCATGCGGCCGCCGAGAGCCGCTGACATGACGGGCGCCTGCGGCGGAAACTACAACAACTTTACTGACAAGATCGGTATCGTCGGCACGCCTGTGATCGATTCCGCCACAAGGACAATGTATTTCGTGGCGAGGAGCTGCCTTGGGGCGTCCTTTTTTCAATATTTGCATGCTATAGATGTCACTAACGGAAATGAGCGGGCCGGCAGCCCGGTGAAGATCACCGCGACATGCCCCGGAACCGGAGACGGGAGCGTGAACGGGGTATTGACCTTTGATGGTCAAAAACAAAATCAGCGGCAGGCGTTGACGCTTGTGAACGGCATCGTTTATGTGACGTTCTCGTCTCATTGCGACTGGGGGCCGTATCATGGCTGGATATTGGGCTATAATATGACCACGCTGCAGCAGCAGATCGTGTATAACGATACGCCCAACGGTTATAACGGCGGTATATGGGAAAGCGGCCAGGGTATGGCCGCCGATGCCCAGGGGAATTTATTCGTGGTGGTCGGTAACGGGAGCGTTGGCGCTAACGGCGATCCTACCGCGCCGATAAACCGGGGCGAGAGCGCTTTGAACCTTTCGCCATCGGGATCTACGCTGGCGATCAATTGCTATTTTACGCCTTCGAATTACCAAACGCTTGAGGACAACGACCTTGATTATGGCACAATGGGTTCGTTCCTGATACCCAACTCAAACTATTACTTTACAAGCTGCAAGGACGGCAACATTTACCTGCTGAATAAAAACAATATGGGCGGTTTCACCGCCGGCTCGAACCAGGTACAGCAGATCATTACCCTGAGCTCCTACTCAAACATGCATTGCCAGCCGAGTTATTATATCGGCGCCTCACAGGAATTTGCCTATATCTGGCCCGAGAACGACCAACTGCATGCATTTCCGTTCGATCGTGGCAGCAACACGTTTACGATAAGTAATGAGACGGTGTCCTCAGCAAACGGCCCGACCGGACAGCATGGAGCGATGTTATCAGTATCTTCCAATGGTTCGGCTGCCGGCACAGGGATCCTTTGGGCCTCCTACCCCGCCAGCGGCGACGCGGAAAGCACCACCGCTCCGGGTGTGCTCAGGGCTTTTGACGCCGGCGATATTACCAAAGAGCTTTGGAATAATCGGGGTACTAGTACGGACAATGCGGGGTTATATGCCAAATTTTGCCCGCCTACCATAGCGAACGGCCACGTTTACCTGGCCACGTTCTCCGATAAGGTGGTAGTGTACGGGATAAAGAATTAGCATCGCTTAGTTCCCGGAAATGTACAAGATTTGACAACTTTCAAAAAGTTGTCAAATCTATAAAGGCCCAGCTATCAAATTTCTTTAGCTTTACCGCATGGGCAAACTGCAATTCAGCGGCAAATGGGTACTGGTTACCGGCGCTTCAGCCGGCCTGGGCGAAGAAATTGCCCGCCAGCTGGCCCAAACGCACCATGCCAACCTGATACTGCTTGCCCGCCGTAAGGAAAAGCTGGAACGACTGAAGGCTGAACTGGAGGGAACAGTTAAAGTGAAAATCATCGCCGCGGACCTGAC
>JAFDZL010000410.1 GCA_018266935.1 Bacteroidota bacterium
ATGAACCCGTACATGTTGAGGATGAACAGGCCGGGTACCACCAATACGAACCATTTGGCTTCGACGCCATACTGCTTTACTATCCGCCACAACACATAAAGCGATACCGTGCTCGAGATCACCGTCATCAGCCGCACAAAAAACTCGTTATGCATGATGCTATCGCCGATGCGGATGAATATCGCCACCATGGGCGGGTGATCGAAATAGCCCCAGTCTAAAAACCTGGAGTAGAGCCAGTAATACGCTTCGTCGGCGTGGATCTCCTGCACATAAGCCTGCAGCGCATTCAGCGCCGTCCAGCCGACGAGAAAATACCAGACGAGTTTATCGGTGTTTTTTCCCCTGGTCAGGATATTGGTGCGGTCGGCCGGCATTCAAACAGTTTGGTGGCCCAAAGTTAATTATTAGCGATCGGTTTGAAATGGTGCAGAAATTAAAAGAAGATTAGACTAGTGCGTGACCATGATTTACCCTAACCGTTCACGTTCGTGCGTGTTTCGACCATTTCCGGCCACTTAGTACACTGAAAGTTAGATTTTTACAATTTACACTAAGGGTGAAATTTTGAGAAAACCGGCCATTTTCGTGAACGTAAAAAAAGTAATTCGCTGAATTACAATTGCTTGCCGGTTTAGAGTTCCTGCAGAAAAAAGTGCCGGAATCAGCGCAAAAACAACTATTAACCATTTCAGAACCACTTTTTACGACTTCTTGTTACGGGTCATGAGTTTTAGGCCCCGAAAACAGGGTTAGTGTACATGCCATCTTGAAGAGCTCAAACCCTTCACCCGCATTCTTTTTTTGTTTAACATGTCAAATACCGCCGATTCTCTCGCCGGTAAATATTATAATATATTACTTATTTAATATCTGCATACTTGCCTGAAAAAAATATTCCCGTTTAAAGCGCTGACTGGTTGTGGTATAGCAGCCAATATGCGTGGGAAATGTTGCCCAAAACGGGGAATAAAGGCACTTCAGGAAAAATTACTGCAAATAACCATTGTAATATATTGGCAATGATCGAAAAATGATATCCGTATTCCACCGGATTTACAAGTATAAAAACTCATCGGCCCATACACCGGGCTGGTTTTCAGCCATTTTAGCACGGTTTTTGCACTATTCACAGCCCTGATGCAAGTTTATTTGAAGCTATTGTAGTTAAACCTTATGAAAATATTGAAGATACTTTTACGCGGGCAAAATATTGAAGATGATTTGAAATTAATACCTGCGGCGGTGTACCCCCCGCAACGGGTTGTCGATCTCAAAAAAAGAAGGCGTTTTCGACTGGCTCCCAGGCCTGTGATCTTCGCTTTGACAATTACCATATTGGGTTTGTTTTTTTCGGGCAGCGCATATGCGGTAACCAAATGGGTAGTTACCGGAGTTGGTGTCAGTTCTGCAAGTGGAAACGCTACCTATGGCACAGCCGCTACCGGCGCAGGAGCTGTAAGTTATACTATTACACTAACGGAATCGAATCCCAATGGCGCTCAAAAGAATGACGTATTATCAATAGCATGGAGTGGGGGAACGCCAACCGGGGTTACAACATCTCTGGGCACAGGCTTCACCTATACCCCTACCGGAAATGGACAAACCATTACTTTAACAATAAACACGACCGGCCTTACCCCGGCTGGCACCTATAACTTCACCATTACTAATACTGATAATAATGGAGGCAGTCCTACAACCGCAACAGGCACACTTGTAGTAAACACCAAAACATTGACCGAAACCGGCGCGACAGCAGCCAATAAGACTTATGACGGAACGACAGCTGCTGTTGTTTCGGGCGGTACGCTTACGGGCGTTGTGAACAGCGATGTAGTCAGTGTTAGTACCACCGGAACTTTCGCCAGTGCCAACGTTGGCACCGGAATCGGTGTAACCCTTGCGTTAACAGGCGCCGGGGCAGCAAATTATACCCTGACGCAACCGGGCATTACCGCAAACATAACCGGAGCGCCGCTAACCATTACCGCAACCGGGCCAACCAAAACCTATGGCACCACGATAACGACGGGCACCAGTACTACAAACTTTACGGCGACCGGGGCGATGACCGGGCAGGCGGTAACCGGTGTAACGCTTACCACCGACGTCAACGGCCAAACGGCAACCACGCCTGTGGGAACGGCTTATGTCGTCACACCGTCAGCGCCGACGGGCACGGGGGGATTCCTCGCCAGCAACTATACCATCACTTACGTAAACTATAATGGAACGGTAACGGCAGCCACGCTGACCATTACTGCTACCGGCCCATCGCTTACAGTCGGCGGAGGCTTTAGCAATGGCACCTATACAACCTATTTCGTTAGCAGCGCAACCGCGGTAAGCGGTGAAACTGTGACCGGCGTAACATTAACGGGAGTAACCGTGCCGGGAGGTACCGCTATAACTACTTCGACGCCTGTGGGAACAGCTTATACCATCACGCCCTCTGCGGCCACAGGTTCAAATGGTTTCCTTGCCAGCAACTATACGATCACGTACATTGCTTACAGCGATAATATTGCGAACAACGTTTATAGCTGGACGGGCGCAAGCGATACCAACTGGGCCAATTCGGGCAACTGGACCGCAACAAGGTCGCCATCAACTTACCCTCAAACTTCCAATGATGACGTGGCTATAGGCGTCAGCACTTACTCCAGCGGCAATCAGCCCGTCTTGAATGCAAGCCTGCCTATTTCATCTTTAACCCTTGGCTCAAACGGCAGCACAGGCGTGACTTTGACTATCAATTCAGGAAATACGCTTACTATTTCCAGCGATCTTGCAGTTAATTCGGGCTCAGCGGCCATCAACCTGGTCAACAACGGCGCTATTGTAGTAAACGGGGGATACACCAGCAATTCCGGCGCGACGCTAAACGCTTCATCAGGCACCGGTTCGCTATCAATTGCAGGCACATACAATAACAGCGGATCTTCGACTTTTGGGTCTGGCGCGATATCTGTCGCAGGGACTTTTAATAATGTCGGCACCTCGACTTTCGGATCGGGTACGGTAAGCATAACCGGCGCATTCAACAACAGCGGCACAACCAAATTCGGGTCCGGGGCGGTAACTTTTGGAGACACGTTTACGAACAGCAGCACTACAACTTTTGGCAGCGGGCTTGTGACATTCAATTCAACCGCCGGTGATACGTTTCTTATCACGGGAAAGGCAGCCTCAAACTCGATCACTTTTTATAATATAGCGTTTACCGGTGGCAGTAATTACCATTTTAAAACCTCTGCGGGCGGCGGTAATTTAGGCAAATTTAACCTGGCAAGTACTGGCATTATGACATTGAGCAATAGTTCACATGTCGGCGCAGCGAATGCACAATTCAACCTGTTGTCCGATGCCAGCGGTTCAGCGACCATAGCGGCTTTACCCGCGGGCTGTATAATTCAGGGAACGGTAAACGTTCAGCGCTACATAGCAGGGGGGGTCGCATCCGCCCGCGGCTACAGGCTGTTGTCGCCGCCAACCTGGTCAGCTACAGATACGCACGGAAACAACATCTACAGCATAAGCTACTTACTCGATTCAACTTATATCAGCGGTACGAAATTTCCATCAACGGCAACAAACTCGCATAGCAAAACAGGCAACCCTTCGTTGTACATCTATCGCGAGAACCTTATACCTACATACCAATCATTTCTGACCAGCAACTACAGGGGCATTGAATCGCTTACCTATGATCCTTATTACCTGATCAACCTGGATAGCGATACCCTGGGCACGAAATATGATATTCCGGTGGGAAACGGCTACCTGTTCTTTTTCAGGGGAGGACCAGGCACTTTCAATCCCTTCACGGTTGGAAGCACACCGGCCAACGCTACGTTAACAACGTCAGGCAGCTTGAACCAGGGCAGTATAAGTGTAACCAACTGGTATAACGAATCGCTTGGTCAGACCGGCTTGCTATGGACGACAGTAGGTGCCGGCGACGTCACCATCCAGGGTATGAACCTGGTAGGTAACCCGTACCCAAGCACTATCGACTGGGGAAACAATTTTAGTAACACCGACCCCGCAGCCTCGATATACGGACCAAATCTAAGCGGTACCATCTACCTCCTGAACCCGGGTGAGGCGGCAGGCGGCGGTAACTATACCAGTTACATACCCGGTATTGGCAGCAATAGCGGAACCTACAATGGCTTAATAGCCTCGGGCGAAGGCTTCTTTGTGCAGGTGCTTCAGAACAACGCAACGTTAACCTTTACAGAAAATGCTAAAACCAATACGCAGGCCCTCGGTACTTCATTGTTCCTGGCTAATAAGCGAACACTTTCAAAGGCGGTAAAGCAACAGATACGCCTGGAGATGCTGCTTGATACAACCAATACCGATGAAACACTGATCAGCTTCAGTCCAAATTCTCGCCCGGGTTATCATACCGGCGAAGATGCGTCGTACAGGATAGGAACAGGTAAGGTAAACCTCGCCTCGCTGTCTTCGGATAATATACCACTGTCCATTAACCAGCTTCCTTTGGCCCCGAAAGGCGATACGATTAGGCTGAATGTGGGTGCGGCCGGAACCGGCAGCTATGGCCTGAAACTTGAAACGATAACCGGAATACCGCAACTGTACGATGTGTGGCTGCAGGACGCCGCGACACGCGATTCGGTAAACATGCGAAACACCAATGCTTATAATTTTACAATTACAGCAACCGACACCACGACCTTCGGTTCGAAACGCTTCAAACTCGTCCTGAAGCCAAATCCTGCATTCTTTTACAAATTGCTGAGCTTCGACGGCCAGAAAAACCCAAAAAGACAAGTGGATCTGACCTGGAAGACGCAGAATGAAGCTGATTACACTCATTTTACTATCGGGCGCAGCAACGACGGTGGGAAAACATTTACTACACTGGGCGATATGATCTCGACAGGTGCAGGGACTTATAACTTCACCGACGCCGATCCGCTGAAGGGTGATAATCAGTATTATTTGAAAACAGTGGATTATTTCGGCAACACGACTATTTCGAATATCGTCGATGAAGAATTCCAGGACAACGGGAATGACAAAGGCACCAGCCTGACCATTTATCCGAATCCGGTGGTTAATACCGTCAATTTAACCATTGTTCCGAAATCGCAGGCCAAGACTACCTACAGCATCACGATATCTAACAGTACAGGTAAAGTGGTCAAATCTGCGATTACTTCCGACCTGAACTGGCAAAATAACGTAAGCGATCTTTTGGTGGGAAGCTACCTCGTACAGGTTGTTGATAACAAGGATAACAGTATTATTGGGCAAACCAAGTTTGTCAAACTATAGTTTCGATGGTTAAAAAGTGGGGTAATTGTGAATTCCCCACTTTTTAAAAAATATTCCGCGTTGTTACTCCATAAACTCCGGCTCCTTTCTGCCGGGGACAGTTTTTGTTATGTCGCTGTTTTACAATAAATCATAATATTTAATTAATGTTGTTTATAATTGTATTTCCTCCAGGAAAATGGCGGCCAAATCTCCGTTTATACCTGGTAAACTGCGATTTATGCGCAAAACACATGGGGAATTTTTTCCCTTTACCTAAAGCCTAAAATCCGGTTAAACAATCTGTTATAATCTAATATTTTCTTAAAATTAAATATATAATACATTTAAATTCAACTACTTATACTAAATAAAAAGATACATATTATCGTTTAAAGAAAAAATAAGCACGAAAATTGCTGATAACGTCGTGCACGCGTTACTACTATCATTTTTGCTGATACTAAATGAAACTATTGAATAAGATTTTTGCAGTCCCTGCTGTTGCGTTTCTATTGCTTTTAACTTCCGCCGAAAGTTTCGGTCAAACGGCCCCAAACATCTCCTATAGCCCCGTCTCGTCGCAGGCTTCTCCCATTTCACTTACCGCAGGTGTTGCCATGACGGCCATGACGCCGGGCAACAGCGGCGGCAGTGTTTCAGGCGTTGCATACGGAACCGCGATATTGGTTGGCAGCAGTAGCGGCACAAATGGTAGTCTTAACCTCCCCTATG
>JAFDZL010000411.1 GCA_018266935.1 Bacteroidota bacterium
CGGTGATGCGGGCGATAGGAATATCGTGTATATCCAGCTCATCGCGCTCGATAAAGAAAAGCAGCAGGTCGAAGGGGCCCTCGAACTGCGGCAATTTGATCTCAAAGCTTTCTTCCGTCATCACAAATCCAAAAGTATAGGCTTATAACTCCGAAAGCTTATAAAAGTTATTAAGAATTAGCCTGAAACGTGGAAAACTTTTTAACTAACATACTGGTTAATTACACTAACATTACCATATCATTCACCTTTGAGCCTATTTAATTCATGTTAAAAGCATTAATTCTTAGCCTTTCCTGATGATTTTCGTAATTAATTAGCGTATTTTTGTATTTTAATTTTTGGAAGGATATACATGCAGGTTACGGCTGGAGATTTACTACAAAAAATAAACTATCCGTCTGACTTAAAGCAACTTAGCGAAGACCAGCTTGAGCAGGTTTGCCAGGAGTTGCGTCAATATATTATTGACGTGGTCTCGGTTAACGGCGGCCATTTCGGCGCCAGCCTGGGCGTGGTCGAGCTTACCGTTGCGCTGCATTACATCCTCAATACACCTTACGATCAGCTGGTTTGGGACGTGGGCCACCAGGCTTACGGGCACAAGATATTGACCGGCCGCCGTGATGTATTCCACACCAACCGCATGTACGGCGGTATCAGCGGTTTCCCTAAGCGTAGCGAGAGCGAATACGACACTTTTGGCGTGGGGCACTCTTCTACATCGATATCTGCCGCTTTGGGCATGGCCGTGGCCTCGCGCTATAAAGGCGAGACCGACCGCCAGCATGTGGCCGTTATCGGCGACGGCGCCATGACCGCCGGTATGGCCTTCGAAGCACTGAACCATGCGGGTATTGAAAACTCCAACCTGCTGGTAATCCTGAACGACAATAACATGTCGATCGATCCGAATGTGGGCGCGCTCAAGGCTTATCTGACAGACATTACCACATCCAAACCATACAACCGTTTCAGGGACGATATAGCCCATGTGCTGACCAAAATATCGTCTATGGGGCCGGATGCTTTCAAATTCGCCAAGAAGATAGAAAAGAGCATCAAAGGCACCCTGTTGAGGCAAAGTAACCTGTTCGAGTCGCTGAAGTTCCGCTATTTCGGACCTATCGACGGGCACGATGTGAAGCATTTGGTAAGAGTTTTGCGCGACCTGCGCGACATTCCCGGGCCTAAACTGCTGCATTGTGTTACGGTAAAAGGTAAAGGCTACGCTTTAGCCGAAAAGGACCAGACCAAGTGGCATGCTCCCGGCTTGTTCGACAAGATCACCGGCGAGATCAAGAAGTCAAAGGCTGATAAACCACAGCCGCCGAAATACCAGGATGTGTTTGGCCATACGATCATAGAACTGGCTGAGCACAACCCGAAGATCATGGGCATTACGCCCGCTATGCCTTCAGGCTGCTCGCTGAACCTGATGATGAAGGCCATGCCCGACCGTGCCTTTGACGTGGGCATAGCCGAGCAGCACGCCGTGACATTTTCGGCAGGGCTGGCTACGCAGGGGCTTGTTCCTTTCTGTAATATCTATTCCAGCTTTATGCAAAGGGCCTACGACCAGGTGATCCATGATGTGGCTATTCAAAAGCTCAACGTGGTTTTCTGCCTTGACCGCGCCGGTATTGCCGGAGCGGACGGCCCGACGCACCACGGCGCGTATGACCTGGCTTATATGCGCTGCATCCCGAACATGACAGTTTCAGCGCCGATGAACGAGGAAGAGCTGCGAAACCTGATGTACACCGCCCAGCAGGAGAACATGGGGCCGTTCGTGATACGTTATCCACGCGGCACCGGGGTGATGGTGGATTGGCAGCGCCCGATGAAGCCTATTACGATTGGAAAAGGCCGCAAAATATGCGATGGGGAAGATGTGGCGATATTAACGATCGGCACGATCGGTAACGAAGCCGCAAAAGCTATTGTCGCGCTGAACGAGGATGGATTCGATCCGGCTCATTATGACCTCCGTTTTGCTAAACCTTTGGATGAGACCCTGCTGCACGAGGTGTTCAGGAAATTCAGCAAGGTTATAACCGTTGAAGACGGCTGCCTTGAAGGCGGCGTAGGAAGCGCGGTATTGGAATTTATGTCCGACAATAACTACAATGCCGAAGTGGGACGCTTAGGCATCCCCGATCACTTCGTTGAGCATGGCGAACAGCCCGAACTTTGGGCCGAGTGCGCCTACGATGCCGCTGCCATAGCGGCTGCAGTACGCAAGATGGGCATTAAGAGAAACACCCATACCATCGCCTCTTAAATTCCTGATTTTTTATCCTGCATTTGCATCAAACCTCAGGACATTGAGGTGATTGTGCCTGTCAAAATACCGGATATATTCAACCGTGCTCTGAATATGGGCTTTTGAGGATGCACCGAACAGGATAGATTCAATATTGGGCAAGCCGCATACGTATTCCAATGCTTCTTTAGGAGGCACCACGCCGCCGGCCAGAACCTGCATCGCAATTGCCCGGAACTTTTTAGCGGATAAGATTTCCTCATACTGTTCATTACTGCCGGAAACGCGAAAGCCGGCTTTATTTATCGAAAAACAAATGATAGGGTTTTCGATATTGGCGCGTTCCAGGATATCCGCGAGTTTCGGCAGGTTCGTAGTGATAAAGCCCGCTTCAGCCTTATATTTCTTTTTAATATAATGATAAAAGCCGATCAATATGTCATCGGCGCGCAGCCCGATTAGGAGATCGGTAACCACATTCTGCAGAAAGATGACCGGGGTATTGATCCCTTTGAACATTTTCATTTCCGCATCAATCATCAATTCCATCAAGGAAAAAAAGTCTTTTGACAAGTAAGCCGCGCCGCCTTTAAACATGGTGCCTAGTAAATTCCCTGGCACATATTGCCTGATTGTTCCGGATATGCCAAGCTCGGTAACGGCATTGACATATTTGTGGGCATACGGCATACAAGGATATATCTTGTAATCCTTATACTCATCCGGATTCGCCCTGATAACCTCACATATCCTGGCAACCCTGTCATGCGTTGTACACATAAAAGTATTTAAGCCAAAGGTCCGCGCCGCGTTCAATGTATCCATGATCGCGCTGTTGTCTTTGAACTTTATCGATTGCTCCCGCGACTTTTCATCAGATGCGTGATTGACCGCAAAAAACTGATTATCGCCGAAAAGTATTCTTTCCATATCCTTTAGTTTGCCCGGCTTCTTATTAATTCGATAGCCCTGTTGGTATGCAAAGCGTTATTAAAGCTATTGATCGTATTGGGAGCCTTCCCCTGTATGGCCTTGATGAAATAGTCGAGCTGTAATGTGTATTCTTCTCCGCGCAGGTTAAAGTCAACCTGCCCGGTTAGCTCCGTTATATTTCTGGAGTTCCAGCCGGCGACATAATCCCCGCCTTTTTGTTTCAGATAAACCTTTAATTCACTGGCATTGGCGATGGCTTTACCTTGGGTTCCTATAATAGTCATTGTCGTTGACATTTTCCGGTAGGTCTCATCGCTCCAGTTTACCGATAGCATTCCATCTACCCCGTTTGACAATTTCAATAATGCATAAACGGCGTCCTCAACGTTCTCTGAAAAAATTGAATTTAGAACGCTGCCCCGTACTTCAGCTATCGGTGAAATAATATCGTTGATCAGATCGATCACGTGCGAAGCGTAATCCATAAGACACCCGCCCCCTTCAGACGGTTTAGACCGCCAATTTCCGGGTTTGGGCTTAGTTATAACGGGGCCGTAAGATTCTCCCACAAAATGATAGATATCGCCCAATACGCCGCTGTTAACAATTTTTTTCATTTCGCGGAACGTGCCGATAAACTTGTTATGATAACCCGTCTGATTGACAACTTTTTGACGTGCGGCCAATGCAACCAATTCCTCACTTTGCACAACGTTCAAGCAAAAAGGTTTTTCGGCAAAAACATGGATCCCGCGCCCGAGCAAATGTTTGATAACGGCATAGTGAAATTTAGTCGGCAGCGCTACCACGGCCGCCTCGGGCTTCGTCTCATCGACCATTTTAACATAGTCGCTAAAACTGTTAAATTTCCCGTGTTTAGATAAAAAATCAGTAACCATCTTTGAGGTGTCGCAAACGCCGGTCACTTCAACCTCCGGGTTGGCACCCAAAATTGCCAAATGCGAAATACCCATTTTACCGGCGCCAATAAGCCCTATTTTTATCATTTAGTAAATCGGAGAGCGTTTAGGAAACTGTGAGCCTGCGTTATTGTCTGCGGCAGACTTGACATCCTTGATAAATAAAAAATGTGTTAGCTAGGTTCCTGTTCAATAAAAATAGGAGAACCAAGGCATTTTTGCAATTTTATTTGATCAGGCGGAGTTACTATCAGGGCAACTTTGAGCTTCTTCCAGCAGATCGTCTATAAAATCGTAAATGCTCCTGTGATTAGGCGCAAAGGGCTTTGCCTTGCATTGCTCATAGAAATCGATTAAACGGGTGGTATCGCCATTCAACCGAAATACGAATGAGTTCGAGTCGTCGAAATATTGACTTTTCCTTATCAGTTCATTGTTCGTAATGATTTTCGTGCCAAGGCTTATAGCCTCATAGCAGCGCATCGTAATCCCGCTTTGATTTGGATGCGCGTAATCGATAGTGATTTCTGAATTTTTCAGGGCCTCTGTATAAGCGTCATACGACAGTGGCTTGAACCTCACATGCTTCCAATATTTAAGGTACAGAAGCGGGCTTCTCAGAAAATGAAGTATAAATGTAAGGACATTCATTTCGTAGATATAAAGAAACAAAGGCCCGGCTTTAATATTATTTAAAATGTTGTCCAGGTATTCAAGACGCTGGGAATGATTTCTAAAAATAGCCGAGACGCTATACCTGATTTCTTTCGGCTCAGTAACAGGCGTTAATGCAGAAAAAAGCTCGACGACAGGCAGTGAATAATTAGCGGCGTCTCCGAAATCGAACGTATAATATTTTGAAACGTTCCGATACCATTTCAACGGCCTTCCATTGAATTTAAATGAATCCCAATTATAGCCAATTATCCGGTCTGTATTTTGTTTCATCCTGTCAATCAGTTTGCTGCTCACTCCGCGACCTTTGATGATCAATATAAGATCGTACTTTTTGTTATTTAAAAAGTACTTCTCTATGTACCGGGAAGTGATAAACGCCCCGATCGGAAGCTCCAATTTTCCCACTATTTTCCCTGTTATCCCTGTCGGATATTCATGATGCGCGACATCGACTGCAAACCCTTTTTCTTCCAAAACCTGTTTGAGCAGTTTATGGAATGAATAAAAGTCTTTCTGGGTAATTAATAAACAGGTTTTATCCGCCACTCAGGATAAAGATTTAATCGATTTTGAATGTACAAAAAAAGCGGAAAATTATATTGCTGCCGGAAGACCGAATGATGGTAAAAAATAGGAAGCAGCAGAAAGGCTCAATATGGGATCGTCAGGAAGACATTTTCCGGCTCAACTTTATTTTCAGAAGCTCCCAAATAAATACCGGCCCGTAATAAAGGTATCTCTTCGACATGCGCTTCGGTTCTTTCACCAGGCGGATGAACCATTCCAGGCCCAAACCGATCCAAAATTTTGAAGGCCGTTTGATGGTTTCAGCATAAAAATCAAATACAGCGCCTATAGGGCAAATGATGTGGGTGTCCAGCTGATCTTTGTGCTGGTACGACCATTTTTCCTGCTTCGGAGCGGTCATCCCGACAAAAAGCACATCGGGTTTGAACGCATTCACGATCTGAACCATTTCAGCATTCTCCGCGTCAGTAAACTGCGGTTTAAAGGGCGGCGAGTAAAAACCTGATTTGATATTCGGATATTCCCTGTGCAATCGTTCGCGGATGGCATCCAGCGTACTTTGTTTTGAGCCAAGGTAAAAACAGCGCCCGCCCTCCTTGTTCAGCTTTTCCAGCAGGTACTGATGCAGATCGGCCCCGGCAATTTTCTTTACCTTTTTGCCTTTCAGCATTTTCAGCGCGGCGACAATTCCTATTCCATCGGCGAGCAAAATGTCCGATTCGATCAGCGCTTTCCTGAAATCATTGTCTTTTTGCGCTGCCACATACGAATACTGGTTAATGGTATTAACGAGGCACTTGGAATCGAACTTAATCTCATCCAGGTTGCAATTCAAAATCGAATAATCCAGCAACCCTACGGTTGGTGCATCTGCAATGGCTTGTCCGGGTGAACTCATGGGAACAATAATCATTTTTCCTTATACAAAAATCGCGCCTTAATAGTTTCAGTACAGGAACCGGTAAGGCGGCTGCTTTTTTGTTAACAGAGGTGTTTCACCGTGTAAAAAAAGCAACAATTACTGTGGAGCCGGATCAAATATACACTTTTCGGGGAATTAATGCGAAGCGAAACTTGCCAGGTCATTATACACGTTGCGGAACGAACTGCGCAACCCGATAGTCAACCATGTAGTTTTATCACGAAACTGGTCGTTGGTCTCATTTCTCAAAATAGCGCCCAGCTCTATGCGCAGGTTGTACCTGGGGTTCAGAATATAGGCCACTTTGCCCTCCGCATAGTACATGTCGGTGGTTAGGCCCTGGCCCGTATAGTTGCCGTACTGTTTAACAGCTGTAGTATAAACTTCGAAAATATCCTTGCCGTAATTCTGGCCGTTGATATCCAGACCATAATGCCCGTAATCGAGCTCGCCGGAGAAATCAAAGCGTTTATAGCTATAATTCAGCAGGCCGACCACCTCGCGGAAATTTGCCCCCCAGGGATGTGCCAGCGGTTCGCCGTTTTCAGAATAATTCTCTATCGCCGAACGCGCCGAATAGACATAAGGCTTGGCATTGTTCGTTTCGACCAGGAAATTCAGGTTTTTGCAGCCAAAAAGATTCGTTCCCCTGAAACCCACCTGCCAGGCGTATTTGTTGGTTGAGGCGCCATCGCTTGAGAAAAAATCTTTTGAAACAAACTCATCGAGCGCGAATTGACCGTAAGCCGTCAAGCCATCGCTCAGTTTGTATTTACCGGTCAAACCGATGAGTGATTTATCCGGGTCGTCGCTGCCGTTGTTGATGGGTTTCAGTATCGCTATCGGGTTGATGTAGTTAAAATCGAATGGCCTTTTGACGCCGTTATCATCGGTAAAAAATCCAGCCACGTTTTCAAAGAAGCCCAGCGACAGGCGTTTGGTAACGTTCCAGTCGAGGTAATGAAAAACGCCGAATTTCCTGCGGTCGGTACCATATTGCGACGTCGACGCCGGGTCGTCCATGTCGGTCCACATCACCATATAGGTCACGTTGCCCAGGTTTCCCGTTAATTTGAAAAACGGATAAGGAGAAGCGTAGTCCGATAAGATCAGTGACCGGTAACCATCGCCGATAAAGGTTTTATCGTCGCCCAAAGAAATATTCAGGTACTTGACCGGTGTATAGGAAACCACGCCCGTGACGTATGCCCAGCTATAACCGTTCGTGCCTGAATAGAAGGCTTGGGCCTGGCCCGGCACTATCCCTGTTTGATTAATGTAGGTCGAAATATATTCCGGGAATACTCCCCAGTTCTCATATCCGGCAATATTGTAGTAAAATTTATTGCCGATCGTTCCGCCCAATTGCGCGCCAATTGCCGTCAGGTTAGTATTCAAATGGCCCGACAGGTCGCGGCCAATCCCTACATCAGGCAGCACATCGGCATAAAACGTCGCGCCGGCGCCCTTGTAATCGATCAGGTGCTCGTTGAAAAGCTTTTGATATAACAAACTGTGTTGCTTCCCGTCCTGCCCATAATTCATCAGCGAATCGTATCGTGGCTTCAGCACCGAATCGATCATGAAGTAGGGCTTTAAGGCGGTATGCTCGTTCGAACCGGTAGAATAAAGAACCGAATTCATCTTTTGGTAGAACTGATAGGAATAGGGCTGATACTCCACCTGCGCCGAGGCCATGTTCGCCGAAAGGAACACCAAGGCCGCCAGCACTGTACTGTAAGCACACTTCACGATATGGGTTTTATGTTGCTTAAAAATCATGATACAAGTCCCTGAAAGTGCTTCTTAAACCGAAAGTGAACATAGCCGTTTTGGTACTGGTTTGCGCGTTGGTTTCCTGCCTCAGCAGGCCGCCGATCTCGATGCGCAAATTGTATTTTGGATTGAGCACATAAGCGATAGTGCCCTCCGCGTATTTTAAAGTGGTCGCCAGGCCCTGGCCCGTAGTCACAATGCCATTAACCGACACCGGCAGATTCGTATTGTCCGGGACCGTAATATCTTTGCCCGAATTGACATTGGTGGTGTTCAATCCGTATTTAGCGTAGTTGATCTGTCCCTGCAGGTCGAATTTGCCTATGGAATAATTCAGGATACCTACACCCTCTTTGAAATTGGCCCCGAGCGGATCGGCAAGCGGTTCGCTTAGCTGGTCATAGGCAACGAGAGGATAAGTATTGGAATAGGTATAAGGCGTCGAAGTGTTGTACTCGAACAAGTAATTCAGTCCTTTCAGCCTGAACAGGTCGGCGCCGCGGAAACCGGCCTGCCAGGCATACCTGCTGCCGTTGTTATTGGGTGACGATGCCTGGTCGTACAAATATTGCCCATATATCGTCGTCTTATCCAGAACTTTGTATTTGCCATTGAACCCGAATAAGGCATGATCCGGTGCCTGGCCGTTCGGCCCGAAGGATGAAGAAAAATAAACCGGGTCGATAAAATTGGCATCAAACCCATGCCCCTGCCCCTGGTCATTAGCTTCCTCAGCAATTACGGCGTTGAAGAAACCTATCGATGCCCGATTGGTGATGTTCCAGTCGAGGTAATGGAAACCGGCCCATTTGCGCCGGTTATTGCTGAATGAGTTGAACTGTTGGGCCTTCTGGTCCTCCATATAAGCCCACATAGCCATGTATTGCACATGTTTACCCAGATCGACGGTTATCCTTAATAATGGATATGATGCCGCATAATCTGATAACAACATGGACCGGTACCCGTCGCCGATAAATGTCTTATCCTCACCCAGCACGATGGTTACGGCCTTGCATGGCACATAACCGATCAGCGTGGTCACGTAAGCCCAGTCTTTTGTAGCTTTTCCGAAGCTTCTGTCATAATCCTCGCCGGGTATCATGCCAACAGCATTGATGTAGCTATTCTCGTAATTGGCAAACACCCCCTGGTTCTCGTAACCGCTGCTATAAAAGAAGAAATTGTGCCCGATGGTGCCATAGAGCTGGAAACCGCGGGTATTCAGCCAGGTTGTTTTTGACTGTTCGAACTCGCGTCCCAATTGCAGGTCGGAAAGATAATCGAGCGAAAAAGTATAATCCTTATTCCTCACCTCAGCCAGGTGCCCGCTGAACAGGACATGGTTTATCCAGCTTTTCTGGCTGTTATCCACGTTCAGCATCAGCAGCGAATCATATAGTGGCCGTTCAAAACTTGAATCGCGAAATACGAACGGTTTTAGTGCCGTGTGCTCGCTATTAGAAGGCGAGTACGTCGCCTAATTCAGTTTTTGGTTGAACTGGTACGAATAGGGCTGGTACATCAGCTGCGGGTAAGCAGCCCCGGCAAATAACAAGAGGAATATCGCGCAGGTAAAGAGTTTCTTCATATATGCCATCGTGGCCTGTTTCGTATAACGAAATTTATTCAAAATAGTTTAAAGTCCTGAAACCGCCTTTCTTCAGGTAATCATCCTTCTTCGCTAACTGCAAATCGGCATGCACCATATCATAAACGAGTGCCTCCAGGTTATATTTTGGCGCCCAACCCAGCTTTTGCCTGGCTTTGGAGGCATCGCCAATCAGCAGATCGACCTCCGTGGGCCGAAAGTATTTGGGATCTACCTTTACCACGGTTTGTCCGAAACGAAGGGCATCCGGCTTCAGCCCCAACTCCTCCATACGATTTTCATCCATGTCAATAACTACGCCTTTTTCATAGGTGTCCTTACCGCTAAACTCTATTTCCACGCCCAATTCAGCAAAGGCCATCCGGATAAAATCCCGCACCGTAGTCGTCACGCCTGTTGCGATCACAAAGTCTTCGGCTTTCTCCTGCTGCAGCATCAGCCACATGGCTTCGATATAATCTTTGGCATGACCCCAATCGCGTTTGGCGGATAGATTACCCACATACAGGCATTGCTGCGAACCCAATGCGATCTTCGCTGCTGCCCGCGTAATTTTCCGGGTGACGAAAGTTTCTCCCCGGATGGGGCTCTCGTGATTGAAAAGGATGCCGTTGCAGGCATACATATTATAAGCTTCCCGGTAATTGACGATGATCCAGTAAGCGTACAGCTTGGCCACCCCGTATGGCGACCGCGGATAAAATGGCGTCATTTCATTCTGCGGCACGGCTTGCACCAGGCCATACATTTCTGATGTAGATGCCTGGTAAATACGTGTCTTTTCAGCCATTCCCAGCAGGCGAACGGCTTCCAGCAAGCGGAGCACGCCTACGCCGTCGGCATTGGCGGTGTATTCAGGCGTTTCAAAACTCACCTTCACATGGCTCTGTGCGGCAAGGTTATAGATTTCGTCAGGCTGAATTTCCTGAACCAACCGGATCAGGTTGGTTGAGTCGGTCATATCGCCGTAATACAGCTTGAATTTTACGTCAGGCTCATGCGGGTCATGGTACAGGTGGTCGATGCGGTCGGTGTTGAACAGCGACGAACGCCGTTTTACGCCGTGCACCTCATAACCCTTTTTCAGCAGGAACTCGGCAAGATAAGCGCCATCCTGCCCGGTAATACCCGTAATTAAAGCCTTCTTCATCAGGTAAGCAATGCTTTGGTCCTGCAATATTATTCAATTTAGTCGGGATTTGGTTGGAATGGGAGCAGAAGTTGTGGTGGTTGAAGTAGTTAGTTAACTTCGCTGCGGACTAAATAACGGCAATATGAGATCTACCAAGTGGTTCGATAGAAAATTCGACTTCTCTGCTCAGCAAAATATTTTTCCATCCATCATCGAGCGGTTGCGCGGAACGCCGGCGCGCCTGGAAGAAAGATGCCGCACAATACCCGGGGAATGGCTGGAGATCAAGCCGGGCAACTCCTGGTCGATCAAAGAAAATATCGGGCACCTGACCAACCTGGAACCGCTATGGCAAGGCCGGCTGGATGATTTCAAAAAAGGTGAAAAGGAGCTGCGGCCCACAGACCTGGCTAACAGGAAAACAGATGAGGCCGGGCATAATGCTAAGTCCTTAGATCAATTGTTAAGCGATTTCAGGCAGGTGCGTGCCGAAACTATGGCCATGATAGAAGATTTGGATGAAGAATTGATATTCCGCACAGCCCTGCACCCGCGGCTGAAAACGCCGATGCGCACTATGGATTCATTCTTATTCGTAGCCGAGCATGACGACCATCACCTGGCGAGGATTACCGAGATGATGAGGATTTTTGAAAAAGACGGTTTATAATTCGGATACTCCAAGTATCAGTTGTAATAGTTTTCGATGTTTCGCTATCTTAGTAACTATGAAAAAGTACCTTATCCTTTTAGTTATTCCATTATTCAGTTGCATAAACGGCAGTTCTCAAAAACTTTTAGCCAGGGATTACAGGATTTTTAGGGGCACAAAAGCCTGGGAGCTAGCAAAAGCAATTGATAACAATGACGTGGCAGCGATCAAAGAAATTTTAGCAAAAGATAAGAAGCTAACGACTGTGGTAGATACGATGTATGGACAAACACTTTTAGGTTTGGCTGTGATCAATATGAAATATAATGCCGTTCAAGCGCTCCTTGAGTCTGGAGCAGATCCAAACGCTTTTAACGATTATGATGGGTTTACTCCGTTAATGAAAGCAATTAAAAATGGAGGAAAAGTTATGCCGAATGATCGACGTTACTTGGACATACTTCTTAAATATCATGCGGATCCAAACTTACCGTCAAAGAAAATAAATAAAGGTATTTATCACCACTATAATCCGCTTAGACCTTTGCAGGAAGCTGTAAGTGCTGGCAATGTAGAGTATGTCGAAATATTAGTAGCGGCAGGCGGAGATTTGTATTTTAATCCTTCTTCTCTAATGTACAGCGCAATGCTTTCACGTGAGCCGGACATGGTTCTTTACTTATTAAATAAGGGATTCGATCCTAAAAAGCCAATGTTTTTAAATTCTGATCCAAACTATCCAACGTCCATTGCGGAAGAATTGCGAGAATGGACTTTTGACTTAGGCTCTGAAGCTTATAAGAAGAAAATGCAAATCGTCGATCTATTAAAAAAACAAGGCATCGATTATCGCAACACTAAAATTCCCAACGATGTCGCCCTGACGCATGATAGGAATTACTTAGAAAAATATTAGAGTCTTATATCTTCTACCTGCTGCTCTAATTCCTTATACCATTCCGCACCATATTTGCGTATCAGCGGCTCTTTCAAAAACTCATGCACATGCACCTTCAGCTCATTGCCGAAAGCGCAGGCCGGGCTGCAGATGCTCCAGCGGTCGTAGTTCAGCACATCAAATTCGGGGTATTTTGTAATGCGGATGGGATATAAGTGGCACGAGATCGGTTTTTTCCAGTTGATAGCGCCCTGCTCATACGCCTTTTCGATGGCGCATTTAGTGATACCATTCTCCCAGATCACATAGGCGCATTCCTTATTTGTATCCACACAAGGCGTGGTATAATCACCTTCGAAATCTTCTACATAAGTACCAACTTCTTCAACGGTTTCGATTCCCCGCGCGGTCATAAAAGGTTTTACTTTCGGATATATCTCATCCAGGATCGCTAACTCATCATTATTCAGCGGCGCGCCGGAATCACCCTCGAGGCAGCACGCACCCTTGCACTTGTTCAGGTTGCAGACAAAGTTTTCCCTTACCACATCTTCATGCACTAACACACTGCCTACCTCTATCATGGACCGCTGATTTATTTGATTATTTTTATTTCGTTGATCTTACCTTATTTTTCTTTCGGACTTCCGGACTTCTCTAATCAGTCTCCTTACTTACGGGGTTCAAAGGATATTTCAACCCTGATGCCGATGCCAGGTCCATGGTTAAACTTCCGACGATCAATTCTACGTGCGCCCTTACGGGTATGCGGTTCTTATCATCGGTAATCCAAAGATACAGCTTGCTGTCTTTCCTGAAGATACGGCCAGGAATAATGGTCGGGTTAAACTTGA
>JAFDZL010000412.1 GCA_018266935.1 Bacteroidota bacterium
CCCTGTAGTAGCGGAAACGTGGGACGGAGTGATGAATGATATTTACGGCTTCCAGGTAAAGGAAAGCAACGCCTGGGAAGCGATGAGCAGCGCCAAATCGGGACCCATCGCCGAAGGCAACGTCGGCGGCGGAACGGGCATGTGCTGCCTTGGTTTCAAGGGAGGAAGCGGAACCGCCTCGCGTATAGTGACCGTTAATGGTAAACAATATACGCTGGGCGCTTTCGTGCAGTCCAACTTCGGCCGGAAAAAGAACCTAACCATAGCTGGCGTCCCGGTCGGCCAGGAACTGAGAGACACGCTGAATTACGAAATACACGAGCTGGCCAATTCTCACCACCAGGAAGGAGACGGAAGCATTATCGTTGTCGTGGCGACCGATGCGCCGCTGTTGCCGCATCAATTGAAACGCATTGCCGAGCGTGTGGCGCTGGGTGTTGGCCGCGTGGGCGGTCGCGGGGAAAACGGCTCAGGTGATATATTCATCGCCTTTTCGACGGCCAACCCGGATGCTTTCAGTCGCACCAGATCAACCCAGGTTGAAATGCTGCCAAACGATCAGTTGAACCCACTTTATGAAGCGACCGTTCAATCTGTGGAAGAAGCCATCATCAACGCCATGGTAGCTGCCGATACCATGGAAGGCGTAAATGGTAACAAAGCCTATGCCCTGCCGCATGACGCAGTGATCCGGTTGTTGAAGAAGCATGGGATGGTGAAGTAGTCCGAAAGTCCGCATAAGTCCGGAAGTCCGGAAAGATGAATCAATCTTCCGCCAACACTGTAAACTTAAAATCCAGCGGTTCAAAGTGCTTAATCAGTTCATCGATAAACTCCTGCCCCCATTTCACATAAAAAAGGCCGAAATTTTCGGTGCGTTCCTGCAGGCTGTTGTGCGGAAAAAGTTCTTCTTTGATGTGATCTATTTGTTCCAGGCTGGTTTGGTAGTTTTGCTTTTCCGCGCGGATCAGCTTCTTTTCAAGATTGCCAATGGCTCGCTCCAGCCGGGCCTCAACTGCGCCTGCTGATTTGATCAGGGTAGGATCGATTTTGGAAGATAGCTCTTTGATCTTATCGAACAGCTGTTTAAATCCTGCCGACTCTTCCTGCAATGATAATTGATGTTCGCTATGTTTTCTGATCCAGTTGTTTTTGATCGAATTGGTACTTTGGAACAGGTCGGCAGCCGATAATCCCATGCGTTCGATCTTGGATGAAATGCGTTTAGGTATCACTAAGCCCGAATTACGCAAGATGAGAATCGGAAAATCGACTTTATAATGTTCAAAATTCGTTTTCAACTCCAGCCAATAAACCACCTCAGCGCCGCCGCCGATATAGGCGATGTTGGGCAGGATGTATTCCTGGTATAAGGGTCGCATCACCACGTTCGGGCTGAAACATTCAGGATGAGCCTTAATCTCCTTTTGCAGCTCTTCTTTCGTGAAGCTGATCTCCGTATTCAGTACTTTATACTGGTCATCCTCAAAAACAATGCGTTCACGCAGACCATCCGTAAGGTAAAAGAAATTGATCTCACGCGGGTTTACCTGCACATGCACACCGAGCTTTTCCAGTTGCTCATTGGTGGCGGTGATATGCTTAAAGCTGTTTTCTTCAATGATATCCTTCTCAATAATACCCGCAAACTGCTGCTTGAAGCGATAGTCGTCGGCATCAATGATAACTAAACCATATTGGCCGAAGATGGCATTGACCAGATAACGCGTCGCATCGGCCAGCTTGTCAAAACCCGCGTACGCTTTTTCAACGATATCGGCCAGTTCTTTGCCGTGATGCTCCAACCCTAACACACCCTTGTATTGATTCAGCGCCTGGCGCATGGTATCGGGATTGATGCGTCCCGTAGCGCCCGAAGCTTCGTACCACCAGTGCACTTTCTTTCCGCCGATATTGGTATAGTTGATCTCGGCAAAATCATGGTCCTCCGAGGCCATCCAGTAAACCGGCACGAAATTCTTATCCGGGAACTGTTCTTTTAATTGTCTTGCCAGCTTAATAGCCGTGACGATCTTGTAAATGAAATAGAGCGGCCCGGCGAAAATGTTGAGCTGGTGGCCCGTGGTAATGGTGTAGG
>JAFDZL010000413.1 GCA_018266935.1 Bacteroidota bacterium
ACAGATCAGGCTGGGAAACAACGGCAAAGCTGAAGAATACCTGGCGCAGGCCATGACGCACGAAGAAAAAATGACCTCCAGGATGAAGGCGGTAATTGAAAAATTGAAACAGGAATTAAATAAGAAATAAGAACCAGGAGTCAAGAACCAAGAATCAAGACAAATAGTCCTGGCTCCTGGCTCTTGATTCCTGACTCTAAGAAAATGAAGAATTCTCTACTGATAAAAGCCGCGTTTTCGGAGCCGACAGAGCGTCCGCCGGTATGGATGATGCGCCAGGCCGGTCGTTTTATGAAGGAATACTGGGATATCAAAAACAAATATTCCTTCCTTGAAATGTGTAAGACGCCCGAAATCGCTGCCGATGTAACGATGCTGCCGGTCGATCTTTTGGGTATCGATGCGGCAATCTTGTTTTCAGACATCCTGGTTACTGCTGAAGCAATGGGCGGCGACCTGAGTTTTGCCAATGGCATCGGGCCGAAGTTTTCGAACCCGGTTCGCAACAAGGCTGATATAGAAAGGTTAGACACCGGCGTAGTACACAAACTGCAATATGTTGCCGATGCGATCAAGGTTATACAGCAAAGGCTGAACGGGAGCATTCCGCTCATCGGTTTTGCAGGAGCGCCATTTACGGTGATGAGCTATTTGGTTGAGGGTGGTTCGTCCAAAGATTTTAAGCTGACCAAGCTGTTCATGCACAATGAGCCTGAACTGGCTCATCAACTGTTGTCCAAGATCGCCAAAGTGACCGCTGATTATCTGAACATGCAGATCGCTGCCGGTGTTAATGCCGTACAGATATTCGACAGCTGGGCACAGGCATTGGCCTGGGATGATTACCGCGATTTTTCACACAGATATATTGCAGAGATCATCAGCAAACTGAACCGAAAGGATATTCCCGTGATCTCATTTTGCAAGGGCAGCTCGGTGTTCGCGCCGCTGATGGCCGAAGCTAAGCCGGATGTGATCTCGATCGACTGGAACGTTGACCTCAAAGACATCAAACAACGTTTGCCAAAAGGTGTAGCCGTTCAGGGCAACCTCGATCCGCATATTTTGTACGCGGATAAAAAGGTGATCAAAGAACGTATTTATCGCCTGTTCGACCGGATGAGGGGCGAGAACGGATTTATATTTAACTTAGGTCATGGCATTATGCCCGATATACCGTTCGATAACGTGAAGTACGCGGTGGACATTATCAAAGAGTACAAAAACTAATTGCCGTGGCCTATCAATACGTTTTAGCCATACACATCATTTTCATAGCCTGCTGGTTCGCGGCGCTCTTCTATATTGTGCGCCTGTTTATTTACCATACCGAAGCGCAGGACAAACCAGAACCTGAAAAAACTATTCTTTCTAAGCAATTCGAAATCATGGAGCGAAGGCTGTGGAATGTGATATCTATTCCCTCTATGATATTGGTTGTGGCCGCAGGTATCACCATGCTTTGTATTATGCCGGCCTGGCTGCAGCAACCCTGGATGCATATTAAGCTTACGTTTGTCGTCCTGCTGCTCGTTTACCACTTTATCTGCCAGAACAAGATCAAACAAATGCGCAACGGCGTTTTCAAATGGACCTCAACCCAACTGCGCATCTGGAATGAAGTGGCCACCATATTTCTTTTCGCCATCGTTTTCCTCGCGGTGTTGAAGGACTCGCTGAGCTGGATCTATGGCATCGTCGGGTTGATCGCCTTTACGGTGATCATCATGTCGGCGGTCAAAGTTTATAAGTACTATAGGATGAAGAAGTAGAATCCTGGATTTTGAATTAATGTACAGAACCAACGATAGGTCTCTCTGACTTGGATATTAATCTTTTTAAGAGTATAATCTTGGTTGAATTGTTGTTTGCTAATTGGACTTCCTGCAAACCAATCAGTTGAAAAATTTCGGCTTTGCTTTTTTCTTTTAATACAAACAGGTATTGTACTCCTCCTTTAGAAAAGTATTTAACTGTATAATAGTCATCAGGGGTTACTACAGTACTTGAAGCAGGTTCTTTGCAAATTTGTACAGCCGATTGGACAAAAGACTTTTCTTTAAAAAATTTCCATTGAATGAATTGGCAGCAGCTTGAAAGCTGATAGAAGTAGTTTATGTTATTATATAATCGCAGGGTATCTGCTTTAAAAAAAGCATTGTCTTGGTTACATATTGTCCATTCGCCATTGCCAATGCTGGATTTAAATAATTTAGTTACCTGGCGCTTTGTTGATGATGAGCTTTGACATAAGCCAGCCTTGATACATAAAAGGAAGCTCAATGTCAGCATGATTTTCATTTCTACTTAACCAAATTGTGCAATAGGATTGTCCTTATAACTTTGATTTATTTTTATTTTGAACGGCAATTAATAATTGAAGCGCTTTTTCTACTATCAGTTTATCGCTTTCTATCCCACTAAGCTTTTTTGCTTTGATCAAAAAAGGGTTGTTTAGGTCAATGCTAACTTTCATATCGCAAAATAATAAAAAATTGTCATTGCGAGCGGGTTGAGCGCTGCCTGCGCAGCGAAGCAATCGCAAGGAGGACTGTAACCATCATGCATAGTTCGCGATTGCTTCGTCGCCACTGCGGGCCGTTCTTCACAATGACAAGATGGCTATTTCTGCTCGTCAATCCCAATCACAACGCTCGCCCTTCCTTCATGAACTTCCGGGTTAACACCCACCGTCATCAGAAAATCTCCGCTATATGTTCCTTCCCGAATACCTGTTTTGCTGCCGGGATACAGGTTGATCTCCTTAACGGCGTATTTCTTTGCCGGATCTAAACCTTTCAATTTTATCGGCTGATATGTTCCTTTATCATACCGATTGTTCACCAGGTAATTGAACATGATCGCTTTGCTTTTCGCCTTATCGACATACATGATCGACGCCGCATCATTATCCCAGGGGCTTTGCAGGCGGTATTGCTCCCCGTGCCAGATGGCTTCAGAATAGGCTTTATAATTTTTGATCGCGTCCTGGCAGAATGTGAGTTCATCAGGCGATAATTTGCTAACGGGCACATCAAAACCCAGCTTACCCATCATGGCTACATCCACGCGATATTTGATCGGCTCTTTACCCCAGTTGGTCACGTGATTGGCACTGGCCAGCGCCGGGTAGAAATAAGAATATTCCCATTGAATAAATACCCGTTCCAAGGGCTCGGTATTGTCGCTCGGCCAATATTCTGTGAAATATTGCAGCGCGCCATAATCAACACGACCACCCCCGCCTGAGCAAAGCATCATTGGTATTTTGGGATACTTTGCCCGAAGCTGCGCCAAAACTTTGTACAAGCCCCGGACATAGTCAACATAGAAATTGCTCTGGTCTTTCTCATAAGCCGAATAAACGTTATACATCACCGCGTTGCAATCCCATTTAATATAAGCCAAACCAGGATTTTTCCAAAACAGACCGTCAACCGTATTAAACACAAATTCCTGCACCTTCGGGTTGCTCAGGTCGAGCACAAACTGGTTGCGCATCATATATTCATCACGCTGCGGCTGTTTCACTACCCAATCGGTATGTTTCTCAAACAATTCGCTTTTCGGATTCACCATTTCAGGCTCAACCCAAATGCCGAACTTCACACCGTCATTCTCGGCTTCCTTTACCAGGTAGCCAATGCCATGCGGCAATTTGGCTTTGTTTTCCTGCCAATCGCCCAGGCCGGCGTGATCGTCATTGCGCGGGTATTTATTACCGAACCAGCCATCGTCCAGTAAAAATAGGTCGACGCCAAGCTTTTTCGTATCCTTTAGCAGGTCGGCCAGCTTGGTCTCGTTGAAATCAAAATAAGTTGACTCCCAGTTGTTCAAAAGCGTCAATCGCGGGCCTTCGCCATCGACGATCTTATATTTCCTTGCCCAGTCTTGCATATCCCGGCTTGCCTCCCCGGCTCCGTGATGTGACAAAGCATACACCAGCTTGGGTGTCTCAAATTCTTCACCCGGTTTCAGGCTGTAATCCGACGCGTAATTATTTATGCCGGCTATCAGGCGCAAATTATCGGTCGGATCAACTTCGAGATCAAACCTGAAATTGCCGCTCCACTCCAGGTTTGCCAGCAACACGTCGCCATCGTCTTCAGCCACGGGTTTATCCAGTGCGACCATAAAAGACGGCGGCTGAAAAATATCTGCGCGCGTGCCCAGCTTACTGTCCAGCGTTTTGATGCCGTGGGTCAGTTGTTCTTCTTCGGGCCGCATTTCTTTGGCCCATTCGCCGTGGTATTGTTTCAGCCAGTAGCTTTTTGCCTGGAGAAGCAAGTTCGCGGAGGCATACTTGTTCAGGGTAATATTCTTTTTCTCATGATGTTCGATAGTGCTCCATTGCTCGATCACATCGTCCGCGTAATATATTTTATAATGAAGTGTGACTTCCAGGTCATAGACCGGGTCTTTTAGGCTGACATTGACCTGCGACACATCTTCACTGATCTTATCAACCGACCGGCTCACATATTTCAGATCCACCGACTTATTGCCATCAGCATGCGTTACTGCAATCGCCGGTTCCAGCAAGTTGCGCGTGGTGCCGGTATAAGCTGAATTAAATACACCGTTCCCGTCGAGGTGAAAGAAATGCTGCGTGTATTGATATTCATTTTTGTCAGTCAGTTTCCTGCCAAAATAGATCGTATTCAGATGACCGTCGCCGGTCACCTGCAATATAATGGCGTTGCTTTTGGTCTCAATGGGGATGAGATTGTTTTGAGCTTTTGTAGCGACGACTGAGGCTACCAGGGCCGCTGTCACTATCATTTTTTGTATGAAATGCATCGATATTATTGTTTATAGATCACACCGTCCTTCATTACAAACTTTACTTGCTTTACCGCTTTAATATCCGATGAAGGGTCGCCATTAACGGCCACGATGTCGGCCAGGAAGCCGGTTTTGACATTACCCAAATACTTCAATCCAAATACTTCCGCATTAACGGATGTAGCGGATTTGAGCACGTCTATTGGTTTCATACCATAATCCGCCATTAGTACCATTTCACGTGCATTATCGCCATGCGGGAAAACGCCAACGTCGCCGCCCATGCATATCGTCACGCCGGATTTGAGTGCCATGCTGAACATTTCGCGCTTCTTTTTAATGCTCTCGGGCTCCGGTCCGGTTCCCGTCCATCCATAAAAATAACGGGCGATTGCGTCCGTCGCGGCAAGTGTGGGGCAAAGGGCTATGCCTTTGTCTTTCATTTCCTTAAACAGTTCAGGCGTGCCACCGTCGCCGTGTTCTATGGTGTTCACGCCTGCAGCGATAGCCCTGCGCATACCTTCCGTTGTGCTCGAATGCACGGCTACGATCCTGCCGCTGCTATGAGCCACCTCAACCGCGGTTTTCAGTTCCTCCTCTGTAAATGTCGGCGCGGCGGTGTTATTCGCTCCCCAGCGATAATCGGCATATATCTTTACCACATCCGCACCGTGGCCTATCTGTGAACGCACCGTATGGCTGATGCCGTCTATGCCATCCGTTTCTTCGGCACCCTGGATAAATACGTTATCGGTAACGCTTTTAGGCTGATAACTGCCGGTTGCAACAATGGCGCGGGTAGCCGCCAGTATCCTTGGACCGGGAATGACACCTTTGTCGATAGCTGTCTTCAAGCCGACATCATCATAGGCAGCGCCTTCGGTACCCAGATCACGCGTGGTGGTAAAACCTGCCATCAGCGTAGCATAGGCATGGTTGACGGCGCGGGCCGTTCGTTCGGCGCGGGGTTCTTTCAAAACCTGGTCCTCCCAACTGGTTTCGTTATAAGGATGAAGAAACAGGTGCGAGTGCCCCTCGATCATGCCGGGCATCAGGGTTGAACCTTTCAACTCGATGATCTTTGCATCAGTGGGAGCAGTAATGGAATTCGGCTCGCCGGCAGCCTCGATGTGATTTCCCTTGATCAGCACCCACCAACCGGCATGCATCTGCTGCCCGTCGAAAACGCGGTCAGGTTTAAGCAGGATATAAACTTCGGAATTCTTGTTTTGCGCGGATGTACAAGTCAAGAGGCAAAGCAATGCCAATGTGAGTAAAGCCAGTTTTTTCATGAGACCAATGAAAGTGGGACAGGCAAATTAGTGAAAATAATCGTAGGACAGTTACCTGCAATAGATTAGTCAATGATCGGGCCCTGCTCTCCCGGCGTCGATCGCCAAATACCTTGCACCAAAAATATTTTCAACCCCTATGCAACTATTCGATATATAATTTCATCTTACCTTTAAATGATGTTTTTGGAACATAAATATTCTTTAGGTGAGTTGTTGAAACGTTGCAAAGCCGGGGAGCGAAAGGCCCAGGAGCAGCTTTACAAACAATTCGCCTCCAAAATGATGGGCGTGTGCCTGCGCTATGCTGCCGACCGCATGGAGGCCGAGGATATGCTGCAGAACGGCTTCATCAGGGTGTTCCAAAAGATGGACGACTTTAGGGGCGATGGTTCGTTTGAAGGATGGATACGCCGGATCATGGTGCACAGCTCCATCGAGTACTACCGAAAGCATCACAAAATGCTGGTGCTTTCAAATAGCGACGAGCTGCCGAACGAGCCATCAGTGAACCCGGTAGCGGCAGCCAACCTGGATGCCAGGGACATGATGGCGCTGGTACAGCGCTTGTCGCCCGGATACCGGATGGTATTTAACCTGTACGCTATCGAGGGTTATTCACACCGGGAGATCGGCGACATGATGGGAATATCAGAGGGAGCATCGAAGTCGCAACTGTCAAGGGCGCGCAGCATTTTAAAAGGTTTAATCGCAAACACGGAAGGAAAAAGATATGGATATGCAGGATAATGAGTTTGACGGGCTGTTCAGAAATAAGCTGAACGGTTTTGAATCGGAGCCATCCGATCGGGTTTGGCACGGTATCGGTACCGAACTGGACAAGAAAAAAATAGCCATACTGCCCTGGCTAAGCATCGCCGCGAGCATCATCGTGCTGGTAAGTGCCGGGATATTACTTATCCCGAGAGGGCAAAAGGCTAATCATAGTGGAGAAGGCGTTGTGAAGCTTCAGCCAAAACCAACTGTGCACAAACCTGTAGAACAAGTTGCAGCGACCGTTGCTCCGGCAATAATAAATCAGCGAGCAAAGCACGAGCGGAGAATAAATACGAAAAAGGGAGAATCAGCAGTAATTGCTGCGACACATGTAAAACCGAACGAGGCCATAACAAAGAGTGAGACTTCAAAAATCGTTGATCAGCCGGTAATAGCCGCTGTGGTTACACCAAAGACCGACCAGGTAAAACAGCCTGTGGTCCCGGGCTCTGAAACGCAATTGATAGCGAAACAAAATGTCGATTCGACAATAAGCATAAGCAAACCAGTGCTGGTGGCCAAAGCGCAGCCTGAAACAAAATCTGAAACTCCGGTGGTGAAAAAACACGGCATCCGCAATTTTGGCGAACTGGTGAACCTGGTAGTGGCTAAAGTAGATAAGCGCAAAGATAAAGCCGTGCAATTTACGGATGACGAAGACGGCGACGGAGCGACACTAACGGCAGTAAACATCGGCCCGGTGAAATTCGGGAAAGATGAGAAATGACGAATGTGCAGATTTGTGGATGTGTCCCGATAGCTATCGGGATGCAGGTGAAGGGTTAAAATGACTCAATGGCATAATGACTAATAAATCGGTGGAATCATTAGACAACATCGGTGGAATCAATAACAAATGAATATGAAATGTTTACTAGTTACCGCGCTGATATGCGCGACCGCCACGGGTGTGTTTGCACAAAACACAAAAACTGACACCGTAAAAACTTCCCGCGATACGGCGAAGAACGATGATGATTCGGATGGGGAGGTCAACTACGGCTTTGGCTATCGCCACCATCATCACGATAATGATTATCCAAGAGGCTTCGCGGGCATCACGTTTGCCCGCTTCGACCTCGGCTATACGACGCTGATCGATAACGGCAGCTTTAATTTGTCGCAAAAAAATCAATTCCTGGATTACAACCAATGGAAAAGCAGCAATGTGGGGTTCGATGTGTTCCAGATGGGCATGAAAGTGAATAAGAACTTTAGATTCTATTTGTCAGCCGGGTTCGACTGGACACTGATACGCCTGCGCAACAATATCACCATCCAGCCGAGCACGCCAACGCTGAGCTGGCTGCCCGACAGCGTACACCTGCACAAGAACCGCTTCTCGTCAAGCTACCTGCGCATACCGTTCTCGTTCGATTTCCACACCAGCGAGGATAGCCGCGGCAATCGTTTCCATTTCGTGTTCGGCCCGGAGGCTGGTCTGCTGCTCAATCGCATGGTGAAGCAGGTGAGCATAACGGACGGCAAGCAAAAGATCGACAACGGATACCATTTCACCAAGTTCCGTTACGGCACCTTCTTCCGCATGGGCTACAGCGGCTGGGGTATCTTTGCTAAATACTACTTCAACGATATGTTCGAGGAAAGCCCCGACCAGGCGGGCCTGAGGAATTTCTCCTTCGGTTTGACGTTCGGATTTTAGTCGAGATCCGATAGCTGTCGGGACGCATAAATCCGGAAGTCTTAAAGATGACTTCCGGATTTTTTTATTTTTGACCCGATCAGTAACATTTTGCAAAATCAGTCTTTCGGACTTACGCGGACTTCCGGACTTTCGGACTATCTTTGAATAATGTCCACATCGTTCCTCACAACTACTTCACTCACCAAAACATATCCCGGCGGCGGAGGGGTAAAAAATATTGATCTCGATATTCAGCAGGGCCAGGTGACCGCCATCATCGGCGCAAGCGGCAGCGGCAAAAGTACGTTGCTCAGCCTGTTATATGGTTTGCAGTCGCCGGATAGCGGCGAAGTGCAGTTCAAAGGCGAGCGTGTATGGGGCCCGGAAGAAAAGCTGATACCCGGTCACGATGCGATGAAGATGGTGACACAGGCAGAAGACGACCTGAACCTGTTTGCCAGGGTGCGCGACAACATAGCCGTGCTGCTGCCCAACACCGACCTGAAAGCTAAACAGGAAAAGACTGAAAAGGTACTGCAACAGTTAAAAATGCTTCAGCTTGCCGAAAAACGGGTGACCGACCTGAGCGGCGGCGAAAAACAGCGCGTAGCTATTGCAAGGGCGCTGGTTACCGAACCGGAGGTGCTTTTGTTGGATGAACCCTTCAACCAGGTAGATACCTCATTCCGGGACGGGCTGCAGGAGGATATCCGCCAGATCGTTAAAGATACCGGCCTGACAGTGATCATGGTATCTCACGACCCGGCCGAAGTACTTTCCATGGCCGATACGCTGCTGGTGCTCCGCGATGGCGAGATCATCGAAGCCGGCAATCCCCAAAAAGTTTATAACGATCCGCAATATCTTTACACGGCACAGCTGTTGGCCCGCTGCAATGTACTTACCGCATCTGAAGCCGTCGTTTGCGGCATCAAAACACAAAACGAGCACGTGATGATCTACCCCGAATGGATAGAACCTGCCGGCGGCTGGCGGAAACACTGGAAAGTAAAACAGGTATTGTTCAAGGGCTTTTACGAAGAACTATTGCTCGAAAACCGGGGTGTAACGCTCCGCATCCTCAACGGCCAGTCCGGTAAATACGGCGAAGGTAGCAGGGTAAACGTTAAGATCGGGAAATGGGTGGAATATTGAACTGATTTCGAATTTAAAATGTTCAATTTCGAATTTGTTAGGTAATGTCATTTTACAGCTACCTCCAGATCTGCCTGTCAAATCCTATTCGTAATTTCTTAAAATGATTTTATTCAGGCTCCCCGGTGACGGCGGTCATTTTATATAGGCTGCATGCCGGAGTATCTTAGCAAACCTGGTCAATGAAATTATGTGGTGGCAATACGCGTTGGTTTTTCTGGGAGCTGTCATTTTTGATGTAGTGCCTTTCCCGTTCCCGCCGGCGTTCACGATTATGGTTTTTTTCCAGATATTGTTTGGGCTCGACATTTGGCCGGTAATCGTTATTGGCGTGCTCGGCTCAGTCCTGGGTCGCTATGTGCTCACACTTTACATTCCTAACGTCGCTGACAGGATATTTAAAAAGTCGAAAAATGACGATGTTCATTTCCTCGGCGAACAGATGAAACAACAGTTCTGGAAGGGCCAGTTGGCTGTGCTTGCTTATACACTGTTGCCACTGCCCACTACGCCATTGTTC
>JAFDZL010000414.1 GCA_018266935.1 Bacteroidota bacterium
AGCGACAACATCAATAAATTACATCTACCCGACGTTAACGCGCTAATTGAGCCATATACATCCGATCAAAACAGCTACATCCTGCTGGAGGCACCCGAACAGGATGCGGCAAATTTGCCCGATGAAAAAACTTTACTGGGCTGGGTCGACAAGCCGGCAACTGACGTGACTGCCTACCAGGGTGTACAGGTGGGTAATGATGTCGATCTTCTGCCGGCTGAACCCCAGTCGGGCAAAATAGAAAGCACGCAGAGCAATATTTCCGGCGCCGAAACGCTGACGCTAAGCAACGGGGCAAAAGTGATCCTTAAAAATACTGATTTCTCGGCCGGACAGATCCTTTTTGACATCTATGGTTTCGGCGGCACGTCGCTGGCATCGGACGAGGACTATACCTCGGCCGCATTGGCTGGTCGCCTCGTAAGCCGTAGCGGTGTCTCCCGGTTCAGCCAGGTAGAACTGGATAAAATACTCGCCAACCAGGGATATGGCCTCTCGCCGTACATTACCGATTATGTACAGGGCATGAGAGGCGGGGCGGCGCCAAGCAGGATAGAACAGGCTATGAAACTGATCCATCTGTATTTTACTGAGCCGCGTGCCGACTCTTCCGTATGGGCCGGATTGATATCGCAAGAAAAAGCCCGGTTGGCCAGCAGGGTCAAATCGCCTCAAAGTGTTTTTGCCGATACGGCATGGGCCGTACTGCATAGCTATAATTTCCGCGCCGGCTTTCCTACGGAAGCCAGGCTGAACGCAGCGCGCAGTGATAAAGCCTTCGACTATTACAAACAGCGATTCTCAGATGCGAGCAATTTTACCTTCGTATTTGTCGGAAACCTGGACAATATCGGTATCCGGTCGCTCATCAAAAAATATATCGCCAGTCTGCCCGGTTCACACACCGCGCAGAGCTACAAGGATTTGCATATGGACCCGCTGCCGGGCAAGGTTACAAAAATAATACGCAAAGGTATCGACGATAAAAGTACGGTGGAATTGGTATTCCATGGCGCTATCGGATACAACCCCGAAAACAACCTGCAGCTGAATGCACTGGGCGAGATACTGCAACTAAGAATCACCGAGCGGCTGCGCATGCAGGAGAGCAGCGTTTACTCGGCAACAGCCGCCGCGCATTCCGTCAATTACCCCGATGGTCAGTATGGCGTTGACGTACAATTCACCTGTTCGTCCGCCAATGCCGATAAGCTTATAGCCGCGACGCTGGACGAGGTGGAAAAAATAAAACAGAACGGCGCCCAGCCCGACGATATCCAAAAGTTTATCGCCGATGAAACACGTTCGATGCAGCTGAAACTTAAGCAAAATACTTTTTGGGTAGATTTCCTGTCAACGGCGTCAAGGAATGACGAAGACCCCGGTTTTATTAAGACCTATATTGCGAGCCTGAACGACGTTACGGTGGAAAGCACCAAAGCGTCGGCCAATAAATACCTGGACGCTGACAACCTGATCAAACTGGTGCAGGTACCGGAAAGTAAGTAATCTTGCGATAAATAACAGTCAACATAAAACAAGAAAGCCTTCAGCTTTTCGCTAAAGGCTTTCTTGTTTTGATAGTAGCCCGTAGGGGAATCGAACCCCTGTTTCAAGAATGAAAATCTTGCGTCCTAACCCCTAGACGAACGGGCCTTGTTTTGAGTCTTAAGTTCTGAGTCGTAAGTCTTAAGTCGTTTTTGACTTCGGACCGGAGACTATTGACTTTCGACTTAACGGGGCTGCAAAGATATACCTTTATCAGGATTTCTAAAAACTAAATTCAAAAAAATTGCCTACCGCTGTAAGGGAAGTGTGTATGCAACGTCAAAAAAACAAACACGGGCTTTAGTCCTTTATAAATACAGCTTGTTTAATATTTACTTTTATACAAAACCACGCACCCTTGAAAACCTATGATGCGATTGTGATCGGCGCCGGGCAGGCGGGCGTTCCATTGGCCAAAAAGCTGGCGCAGGCCGGCAAGAAGACCGCACTTATCGAGAAAAGATACGTCGGAGGCACCTGCGTGAACGACGGCTGTACGCCTACTAAAACGATGGTGGCTTCAGCCAAAATGGCTTGGTTGGCGGCCAATAGTGAGCAATTAGGCGTCAATATCAAGAAGTATGAGGTGGACATGAAGCGGGTGAAAAAACGAAAAGATGATATCGTTAAGCTTTTTCGTGGTGGTAGCCAAAGCGGGCTGGAGCAAACCGAAGGCCTTGATCTGATATTCGGCGAAGCGACGTTTACCGGAGAGAAGACTATAACGGTAAAATTGAAGAAAGGAGG
>JAFDZL010000415.1 GCA_018266935.1 Bacteroidota bacterium
CTTGTCGCAAGCCTGCAATATCAGCGGCAATTTGCCCAATCGGGCGACGTGGTGATCAACCCGGCTTATGTGACCGTTAGCGGGCCTGATAACGTGATCAGCAAGATCAAGTCGTGGAATACCGATACACTGGCCCAGGACAGCGTGGACGAGACAATAAAGACAAATTTGCTTTTGCAGCCCGTTAACGAGGCCAATCTGAATGTTTATCCAAGGACAGTCAGGGTGCGTGTGCCAGTAGAAGAATATACGGAAAAGACGGTGGAAGTGCCGGTGAAGCTGCTCAATAATCACAATTTTTATAATGTAAAGCTATTCCCCGGGAAGGTTAATGTTACTTTTACAACCTCGCTGCGGCGGTATCCTGAAATGGATGACGATTTTTTTGAAGCTTCCGCTGATCTTTCCCTGTGGCAGCAACGCGGTTATACAAGTTTGCCCGTCAAATTGACACGGCAGCCCGAGTATTGTAAAATAGTGAAGATAGAACCCCAAAACATAGATTTCATCGTCCGTAAATAATGCTAAAAGCAGGCATC
Source organism: Bacteroidota bacterium (assembly GCA_018266935.1). Classification (GTDB taxonomy): domain Bacteria; phylum Bacteroidota; class Bacteroidia; order Sphingobacteriales; family Sphingobacteriaceae; genus Mucilaginibacter. The sequence goes on from JAFDZL010000415.1 coordinate 540, forward strand.
ACAGGCAATATAGGCAGCGGCAAAACTACCGTAAGTAAAGTATTTGAGGTTTTAGGTGTCCCCGTGTTTTATGCTGACGACGCCGCAAAAAAAGTGATGACTGAGGATGAAATATTGGTATCCGGTTTAAAAGAAGCTTTCGGAGAAGCCGCGTACTTCGAAGATGGTTCGCTGAACCGCAAACATATCGCAGGCATTGTTTTTAATGATCAAAAGGAACTTGCCAAACTGAATGCCCTGGTGCATCCTGCGGTTTTCAGGGCATTCGACAGCTGGGTGGCCCAGATAAAACATGCTCCATATGTGATGAAGGAAGCAGCTCTGCTGTTTGAAAGCGACTCGTACAAAATGTGCGATAAAACCATCATGGTAACGGCCCCGCTGGAACTGCGTATCAAAAGAGTGATGCAGCGCGACGGGTTCAGCCGGGAGGAGATTCTGGCGCGTGAGGCACGGCAATTCACCGAAGACAAGAAAATAGAAATGGCCGATTTCGTTATTAAGAATGACGATACTGAATTGGTGATCCCGCAAGTTTTGAAACTGCATGAACTGTTTTTGTCATTAAGTCATTAAGTCATCGGGTCATTTTTAACGTTTAAATGCCAATGACCAAATGACTTAGTGACTCAATGACTTTTACTGAATGATCTTAGACGACTTCCTATACCTCGATACCAACGGCCTGTATTGCAAATACGGTAATTTCTATATTGATCCGGTTCAGCCTGTAACAACTGCGGTGATATCCCATGCCCACGCCGACCATGCCGTCGCCGGTAATAACGAGGTATATTGCACCGAAGCCACGGTTGCCTTTATGCAGCAGCGTTACGGCAAGAATGCCGCTAAGGCTTCCAACATCGCCGGGTATGACAAGCCATTTTCAATCGGAGGCGTTCGTGTCGTTTTTATCCCGGCCGGGCATATCCTTGGATCGGCCCAGATATTAATGGAATACGAGGAAGTGAAATACCTTTACACAGGGGATTACAAACTACAGCCGGACACTACCTGCGAGCCGGTGGAATGGGTGAAGGCGGATGTATTGATCACCGAAAGCACTTTTGCCAATCCAAATATTTTGCACCCGGATCCGGTTGCCGAAATTAAAAAGCTGAACGACATCCAGGCAAATATTCTGCTTGGCGCTTATGGTTTGGGCAAGAGTCAAAGACTCATAAGACTTATCAATGATCATGCCCCGCAGAAAACAATATTGGTTCATCATAGCATTATGCCATTGAATGCTGTTTATCAAAAAATGGGTATGGATATCGGTAAACACCAGCTTTACAGCCGAAAGCTGATGAAGGAGCAAAAGGAATATGTTTATATTGTTCCGCCGTTTACCTTCGATAGTTATTATCGCGCGACAGGAGTGAAACGCTTATTTGCGTCCGGGTGGAAAAACCTTCAGGTAAATCAAAATGACACTTTATATATTTCCGATCACGCCGACTGGAGCGACATCATAGAAGCCATTGAGCGCACACAGCCGAAACAAGTTTGGACACTGCATGGCGACGGCAATCATTTAAAAAAACATTTCGGGGGCGATATCTTTGTCAAAATTCTGAACTGATGTTAAAGGAAAGGGAGGACTATTACATCAACAAGGACGGGCTATTTGTTTTTACAAAGGAATACCACCTGAAACGGGGTTATTGCTGTCAGAATAAATGCCTGCATTGCCCTTGGAATTTTGGCAAACCCAAAGAGAAAAAACAAGTTAAAAAATAATTTTACATATTTGTAGCTGCTTCAACCGGGTAAACCATGAGTATCGACGAAGAAATAAAAAGCACCAACTTTGAGGACAACTACCACAAGGCGGTTATCAATATTTCTTACACCTATGGATGGCTGAACAACACCTTCAAGTGCAAGTTCGAGAAACACAAGCTCACAAATCAGCAATTCAACGTGCTGCGCATTCTGCGCGGGCAATATCCAAAGCCGGCTACCGTCAACCTGATCAAGGAGCGGATGATCGATAAAATGTCCGATGCCTCGCGCATTGTTGACCGGCTGGTGCAAAAAGGATTGGTTTCGCGCTGCACCAATAACCAGGACCGCCGGGCCGTGGATATCCGCATCAGCGAAGAAGGATTGAAGGTGCTTTCCATTATGGACAAGGAGTTCAAAACAAAGGATGTTTTGAAAAGTAATCTGACCGAAGAAGAAGCAGCACAATTAAGCCATCTCCTGGATAAACTGCGGGGCTAAGTATTTAGAATTACAATTTGCGTGAAGGCCTAAACTTCATTAAAGAATCCCGCTAACGCTAATCCCACACCCAGCAAAACGGCTATCATTTTACGAATAGTGAATTTGTGATCGGAGCTTGATTCGAACAGGATCGTCGTTGAGATATGCAGGAATATGCCGATCACAACACCCATGATGCGGCCATAATAATGCTGCAAATTTCCAATGCCGTTCGTGCTCAGCTTATAGCTGAAGAAATAGCCCGCAGGCGCCATTATCGCAAACAAAACGATAAAGACTATGATCTTACTTTTGTTTTGCCTGTTGGCCAACAGCACTGTGCCCAATGCAAATGCTGCCGGGATGTGGTGCAGCGCGATACCATAAACCAGCTGATCCTGGTGACCTTCGGCCAAAGGCATACCCTCAAGGAAGGCATGAATGCAAAGACTAATCAGTATGCCCAGCGGAAAAGCAATGTGCTCATGCTCAGGCTTGTGCATGTGTCCGTGTTCGATACCCTCAGAAAATTGCTCAAGTACGATCTGGAACAGGAAGCCTGCGAGGATAAATACGCCGACATAATTGTCATTGAAATGATAAGCGTCGGGTATTAAGTGCAGTACTGTGATCCCGAAAAGGAATGCACCGCTGAAAGATAAGATCAGCTTTAGCGTTTTAGTATTGTCTCCTTTGAAAAAGAAAATGGACATGCCTCCCATAAAGGCGCCAAGGAACAGAACGATAATTTTCCAGGCCTGCATCAGGATTTTGGTTGTATCTTTTTAAACAATAGCCACATCAGCCAGCCGATAAATGATCCATACAAAGCCCCGACGAAAACATCCACCGGGAAATGTACGCCTACGTACACCTGCGCAAAGCTGATCGACGCCGCCCATAAGATCGCCCAAAGCCATACCCAGCGCCATCGCTTATAAAAAACGAAGCACATAAATATCGCCATGGCAAAATGGTCGGTGGCGTGCGTAGATGGGAAACTGTAGCCCGTACCGCAGCCATTGATACGCAGCTTTACATCAGCCATGGTGGTATCGTTGCATGGCCTCAGCCGTTTTACCTCCTGTTTGAACAAACGTGCGCTGGTATAGTCAGCGAGGCCCGCACTCAAGGCGATAAAGATCACGATGATAACGCCCTGCTTTTTATATTTCCAGAGGCACAGGCAGATGATAACAATATATAAGGGTATCCACGATTTAGCATTTCGTAAAACAGGCATCAGCCAGTCAAAGAATGAATTGCCCAGATCGTAATTGATGAAATGAAACAGGTGCCGGTCGAACTGTACGATATGGTCGATCATCAGGAGTTTTGTCCCAAAAATAGTTATTTGTTAAATATACCGCATGGCAAAACCATTATGAGCGAGCGGTGTTTGAATTAGCGGACTTAAAGCAGCACATATCAGGCTTTTCCCCGGCTTATTTTATGCCGCTGTAGTACAAATATTGTTATTTTTGCACGAAATACTTTTGCGTTTTGACACTTATCAAATCAATTTCGGGGATACGCGGCACCATCGGTGGCGCAGCGGGCGACGGCCTCACGCCATTGGATATCGTAAAATTCACTTCGGCGTTCGGCGCCTGGGCAATCAAACGAACCGGCAGGAAAAAGATCGTTGTGGGCCGTGATGCGCGCATCTCCGGCACCATGGTGAATAACCTGGTTGTGGGTACGCTGCAGGGTATTGGCATCGACGTCATCGACCTGGGGCTATCTACGACGCCGACAGTTGAAGTAGCCGTTCCGGAAGAGAAGGCCGCAGGCGGCATTATTCTCACCGCAAGCCACAATCCCAAGCAGTGGAACGCGCTGAAACTGCTTAATGAAGCAGGCGAGTTTATCAGCGATGCCGACGGAAAAGAAGTACTCGAAATCGCCGAAAAAGGCGAGATCAAATACGCGGATGTAAATGATCTTGGGGTTGTCACTGTCGATAACAGCTACCTGCAAAAACATATCGATCATATCTTAATGCTGCCCCTGGTTGATGTCAACGTTATCCGGAAGGCCAATTTTAATGTAGTTATCGACTGTGTTAATTCTACCGGCGGCATTTTTGTCCCTGCGCTGCTTGAGGCATTGGGTGTTAAGACCGTCCATAAACTTTATTGTGACCCCGACGGCAATTTCCCGCATAATCCTGAACCTCTGCCAGAAAATTTGGTGGCTCTATCGCAGGAAGTGGTAAAAAAACGTGCTCATTTGGGTATAGCTGTCGACCCGGACGTGGACCGCTTGTGTTTCGTATGCGAAGATGGTAATGTGTTCGGTGAAGAATATACGCTGGTGGCTGTAGCAGATTACGTATTAAAGAATAAGAAAGGGAATACAGTATCCAATCTTTCATCAACACGCGCCCTGCGTGACGTGACTGAAAAGGCAGGAGGCGAATACTACGGAGCCGCGGTTGGCGAGGTGAATGTAGTGAACAAAATGAAAGAAGTGAATGCCGTTATCGGTGGTGAAGGCAATGGCGGCGTGATCTACCCCGAACTTCATTATGGTCGCGACGCCCTGGTTGGAATTGCTTTGTTCCTGACTCATTTAGCCAAATATGGCAAATCAGTTTCGAGCCTTCGGAGCACTTACCCGGGCTATTTTATCTCGAAAAACAAGATCACGCTGACGCCTGAAATGGATATTGACGGTCTCCTGGCCAAAGTAGAAGATAAATACAAAAAGCAGCCGCACACCACAATTGACGGTTTGAAGATAGAATTTGATAAAGAATGGGTACATTTGCGTCGTTCAAATACAGAACCCATTATCCGCATCTATTCGGAAGGAAATTCAGAAACTATCGCTGACAATCTCGCCAAAAAGATCATTACGGATATTAAGGATATTCTGCAGTTGAAGGATTGATTCTTTTAGTCCGAAAGTCCGCATAAGACCGAAAGTCGGAAAGATCAAACTCAAATAATTAACTGAGGTATTGGTTTATTTGACCGGAAAAGGTTCCGGACGAATAAACTGATCACTAATTAACTAATCTCTGGTAACTCAACCATGCGCGTTTATTTCGATAATGCGGCCACAACGGCTATTGACCCTGAAGTTTTAAAGGAAATGTATAAGGTAATGGAAAGCCAATACGGCAATCCGTCATCTATTCATGCGCACGGGCGCGAGGTGAGGGCCGTGATCGAAAAGGCACGCAAGACCGTGGCAAACCTGCTGCATGTTTCGCCTGCGGAAATATTTTTCACGTCAGGTGGTACCGAGGCCGACAACACAGCCATCCGCTGCGGCATAGTTGATAACGGCATTAAACACGCAATTACAAGTCATACCGAACATCACGCGGTTTTGCATACCCTGGAGACTATGCAGAAATCGGGCACGATCAAATTAAGTTTTGTGGATACCGACAGCAAAGGCAATATCGACTACGATCAGCTTGAAACCTTGCTGAAGGGCAGCGAACGCAGCTTCGTATCGCTGATGCATGCCAATAACGAAATAGGCACTATTACCGATATCGAGCGCATCGGTAACCTTTGTGAGCAATATAGTGCCCTTTTCCATTGCGATACGGTGCAAACCATGGGGCACTATGCGCATGACCTTAGCAAACTGAAAATACATTTTGCGGTATGCGCAGCGCATAAATTGCACGGTCCTAAAGGCATCGGTTTTTTGTATGTAAATCATAAGGTTAAGATCAAACCCTTTATATATGGCGGGTCGCAGGAGCGCAATATGCGCGGCGGTACCGAGAACGTGTACGGCATAGTAGGTTTGGCTAAAGCACTGGAAATGGCTTATGCTGATATGGAACAACACCAGCAACATGTTCAGGGATTAAAGTCCTATATGTTCGGGCAGTTGAAACAAAATATCGACGGTATCGATTTTAACGGCGAAACCGATGCTGAAAAAAGTTTATATACGGTACTGAACGTATCTTTCCCTTGCAGCGATATGGCCGACATGATGCTGTTCAACCTGGATATTGCCGGTATTTCGGCGTCAGGCGGCAGCGCCTGCAGTTCTGGGTCCGATATAGGCTCGCATGTACTTACGGCGATCGGCGGAGACCCAACCCGCCCTTCGGTACGCTTTTCCTTCTCGAAATACAACACCCGGGAGGAAGCTGATTATGTTATCGCCAAGGTGAAAGAATTGTGCATGGAGCATGCTTAAATACATGAAGCTGTTTTCTTTCTAAGAAAAAAAGAAAACAATAGCGCAATCCGATAGGTTTATTCTATATAGATGAAAGGATAAACTGATGATTACTGCAAAGCATAAATCAAAAAAAAGCACGCACAAAACAAGTTCTTCAGGTTCCTTGAAAAGAACTGAAAAATCAATTCGGGGCAAAAAGGAGGATATACTTTATCCTCGTGAAGCCGAATCCGCCGATCAAAGGGCCGGGACAGATGCTACGTTTACTGAACGTAATGATGTTACGCCGCCAAATCGAAAAGAATTTCCATCGGTTGGCGCCGCCAAAACCGATTTTGAGTCAAGGCCGCACGGCAGGACAACCGGCCGGATGATCGGCCACGAACCAGGTACCGAGGGAATATAATAAACTATAATTATCATGACTGAATATTTGGATGACACGGATGGAAGATGGGATGATGACCAGTTAGGAGGGAAACCGAATGCCGGCAATTCATCCGATAAACAAAAAAAAGACGACCTCGAAACCAAAGGACCCGCCAGGAATAAAGCTGGTAAAGTTTTGCATGAGGATGGCAGCTTTGCTGAACTTCCGGACAAAGAAGGGGAAGGCAGCGGCGCCCTTGACGGCACCGTTGGCAGGGGCATGTAAAGAATTCCGTTAAAAAAGCGGATAAATAGAGCAATATTTTTGGACAAGTAAGTATTTGCTCACATTGCCAGGTTGCGGCAGCACCTGTCGGGCGCTTAACAGGCGCGGTATTAAAAAGAGAAAAGGCTTTGAAAATTTTCAAAGCCTTTTCTCTTTTTATCAGTTTGCCATCATCTTGAGGAAGTTGGCTAATTTTTCTTTCATTTCGCGCCTGTCAACGATGAAATCGAGGAAACCATGTTCGAGCACAAACTCGGCAGTCTGGAAACCTTTTGGAAGATCTTTTTTGATGGTTTCCTTGATCACCCTCGGGCCGGCAAAACCGATCAGCGAGCCCGGTTCGGCAATATTAATATCGCCCAGCATGGCGTACGAGGCTGTTACGCCGCCGGTAGTAGGATCGGTAAGTAATGATATGTAAGGAATTTTCGCTTTGCCCAGCAATGCCAGCTTAGCCGAAGTCTTGGCCATCTGCATTAGTGAGAATGCGGCTTCCATCATGCGCGCACCGCCCGATTTTGAGATCACCAGCAATGGTGTTTTGTGTTCGATGCAGTGATCGATGGCGCGCGATATTTTTTCGCCCACTACCGAACCCATCGAGCCGCCGATGAAATTGAAATCCATGCAGGCGATCGCGATGTCCTGCCCTTCGATTTTCCCGTAAGCCGAACGCAATGCATCATTCAGGCCGGTTTTTGAGATCGTCTCGGAAAGACGGGCTGTGTATTTCTTGGTATCCTCGAAATGCAGCGGGTCGCCCGAACGCAGATTGGCGTCAAGCTCAGTAAACTCGTTGTTGTCAAAAAGTATGGCGAAGTATTCTTTGGAGCCTATACGCAAATGATAGCCGCAGTAGTGGCAGACGTATTGGTTTTCAACTTGTTCTGTATAATGGAGGGGTTTTTTGCAATTGGGGCATTTGTTCCAGATGCCGTCAGGGGCTTCCTTCTTCTCCTCAGTTGTAGTGATTATCCCTTTAGATTCTCGTTTAAACCAGGTCATTTGTAGCTCTTTCTTCGGAATTCATTGCAAAGAAACGAAAAATATTATTGATGTGATAGAATTATAAAAAGCGCAAAGCGGGCATCATTGTTTACAAATGTTGGGATATTTTCTTCCACCGCAGTTATTTTCAAAAGATACTGACCGTTATTATACCAATATGGAATTTAAACTGCCATCAACACAGCTCTTATTGAGCATAATTAAATAAAACCGCATTTTTTTAACGATCTCTAAATAATAACCGCTTTTTCGTTATCTTATACATAATTACTAATTTCGGAGCCTGAAAAACCAAGTAAACTTCAATGGATTTAAAGACCTATAAAGGTGTCCTGCATGGCGACCAGGTACAGGAATTATTCGATATCGCCAAGAAACATCAGTTCGCACTTCCTGCCGTCAATGTAACCGGCACCAACACCATAAACGCCGTTATGGAAACGGCAAAGGCAGTTAATTCGCCGGTGATCATACAGCTTTCAAACGGCGGCGCACAATTCTATGCCGGCAAATCGCTCGATAATTCAAAATTGCAGGCCTGCATTTTGGGCGGCGTTTCTGCGGCAAGGCACGTCCATTTATTAGCTGAACACTATGGTGTAGCTGTTATTTTGCATACCGACCATTGCGCAAAGAAATTATTGCCATGGGTGGATGGATTGCTCGATTATGGCGAGAAATTTTATGCGGAAACCGGCAAACCACTATTCTCATCGCACATGCTTGATCTTTCCGAGGAGCCGATCCACGAGAATATCGAGATATCGTCCAAATACCTGGCACGCATGGCTAAAATGGGTATGACGCTGGAGATCGAACTGGGTGTAACCGGCGGTGAGGAAGACGGCGTGGATAACAGCGGCGTTGACAGTTCGCGTTTATATACCCAGCCTGAGGATGTCGCTTATTCTTATGAAGAACTTTCAAAAGTTAGTCACAGGTTTACAGTAGCGGCTGCTTTTGGTAACGTGCATGGCGTTTACAAACCGGGGAATGTGAAATTACTGCCGGTCATCCTGCACAATTCGCAGGAATATGTGAAAAAGAAATACAATCTGGCAGCCGAAAAGCCGATTGATTTTGTATTCCATGGGGGTTCTGGTTCAAGCCAGGAAGAAATCCGCGAGGCTATCTCTTACGGCGCTATAAAGATGAATATCGATACCGATATGCAATGGGCGTTTTGGGAAGGCATTAAAGATTACTATAAATCAAAAGAAGGCTACCTGCAAAGCCAGATCGGCAACCCTGAAGGTGAAGAGTCGCCGAACAAAAAATACTACGATCCGCGCGTATGGCTGCGTAAGGCGGAAGAGAGCTTTGTAAAACGCCTGACTGGTGCATTCGATGACCTGAATTGCATCGATGTGAACAGCAAGTTATAAGCTGCTAAAGACATAAAATGTCATGAACGTCCCGGTTTGCGCCGGGACGTTTCTTTTTTAATTTTGGTGATCATGATAGAAGTAAAAAAAGTAACCGATCCCGCTGAACTGGAAACAGTCTTTGCTATCAGGCGTGAGGTTTTTGTGGGTGAACAGGATTGCCCGCCGGAACTGGAATGGGAGCATGAGGACGAATCCAATCACTTCCTGGCGACGGTTGACGGCGAGCCGGCCGGAGCATCCCGCTGGCGCAAAACGGATAAAGGTTATAAGCTGGAGCGCTTTGCGGTGCTTGGTAAGTTCAGGAATAAGGGCGTAGGGCAGGAGTTGGTGAGAACCGTCCTGGCGGACTTACCTGCGGATGCCGGTCATGTATATCTACATGCTCAGATCGCTGCGGTGACCTTGTATGAACGTTTCGGCTTTGAAAAAACCGGTCCACAGTTCGAAGAGGCCGGGATACAGCATTTTAAAATGGTTCTTGGATGATTTCGAAATTCGAATGTTCAATTTCGAATTTATAAAAAGGTTAATGCAAAAATATTCTATTTGCATATTCCAGTGCTTCGTGAAATTTATCCATATCCAGGCCCAGATCAACACCTTGCTGCCCGAGGTACCCAATTACACTCTCAGTAGCGATATTACCTGTGAGCTCGTCTTTGGCCATAGGGCAGCCTCCATAGCCTTTTATTGCCGTGTCAAAACGTATGCACCCGCTTTTATAGGCTGCCTCTATCTTTTCGCGCCAGGCATTTGGTGTCGAATGTAAGTGAACCCCAAAAATTGTCCCCGGAAATTGTGCGGATAAGGAGCTGTACAGCTTCCCGATCTGTTCGGGTTCGGCAATGCCGATAGTGTCGGCCAGAGAGACATATTGCACGCCTTCACCGATCAGCTTTTGGGCCCAATAGGCTACTATACCTTCATTCCAGTCATCTCCATACGGGTTGCCGAAACCCATAGATAAATAGGCCAGTAATTTTTTGCCTTTGCCTTCACAAAGCTCCTGTGTACGCTTAACAGTTTCAAAAGCCTCAGCAATGCTGGCATTGGTGTTGCGTTTTTGGAATGTTTCCGAGATCGAAAAAGGGAAACCGAGGTAAGTTATCTCGTCATGTTGCGCGGCATCTTCTGCACCCCTGAAATTGGCTATAATGGCAAGCAGCTTCGACCTTGAACCAGTCAAATCAAGCTTTTTCAGCACTTCGGCGGTATCCTGCATTTGAGGGATGGCTTTCGGCGAAACAAAGCTCCCGAAATCAATGGTATCAAACCCAACCTGAAGCAATAGATTGATGTACTCAGCCTTGACATTTGTCGGGACGAAATCCTTCAACCCCTGCATAGCGTCGCGCGGACATTCGGTTATCTGTATCGGCTGCGGCATCAGGTCAGAATTTTTGGTTATAAATGGGTGCCTTATGCAGAATTTCCAGATGAAGATCGTTCAATAGCCCCGTTAAATAGGTTTCAAATGAGTCAATGAGCTTTCTCGCATTTTTTTCTATCCTCCTTGAGTCCGCATTGGTTTCCATAAGGTAAAGGTCGTGCAACGGCATCCGGCGATTGCCGCTCTGCGAACCCAGGTAAAATATAATATTGCTGACCGTGTACCGATAGCGTCCGTTTCGCATATCTATCGTAATCGAGAATTGCACTGAATAGGTCTCCGGATCGTCATTGTCAAGCTCGTATTTAGCGTTCATATTCAGATCTTGTGCCGTAGTGAAGATCAGTTTGCCCTCTTGCTCATAACCGTACGTTTGCTGAAAATTTCTTGCAGCCATAAACTCCAGTACACGCGTATAAATTGTGCTTAATTTGATCGTGCTGTCCACTTTTACCATTTTTTGATAATAAGCTTTGCCGTTGGTATCGACGATCAATTTTATCGAATCTTCAACACGCTCCTGGATCTTTTTATTATCCTGAGTTCTGGCTGTTATACCAAGAGATATCAGCATAACGCCTAATAGAAAAGCTTTCATAGACGATTTTTTGAAGAGCTAATATAGCAGGTTAATCGCTGTTCGGCAATGCATGCTCCTGGTCAGGTACTGCTTCTTTTATGTACCGTCGGATAATAAGCCGCGTACCGCCATTATAAGTTATATAACTGCTCACCCAATGGATAAGTACGATGATCTTATTCCGGAAGCCAAGTAATGATATCAAATGCACGAACATCCAAACCAGCCACGCAAAAAATCCCTGGAATTTGAGCCTGCCAAGGTCTGCGATAGCCTTGTTACGACCTATTGTAGCCAACGAGCCTTTGTCTTTGTACTCAAACGGATCTGTGGGTTCGTCCCTGAGCAGGTGCAAAATATTTCTCCCCACATTTTTACCCATCTGTATGGCCACCTGTGCTACCCCGGGATGCCCTTTTGGTGTGTCCGGAGTGATCATCGCAGCGACGTCGCCTATCGCAAAGATATTTGGATGGTCTGCCACGCGACAAATTTTATCAACCCTCAACCTGTTGCCGCGTTCAATGACATCCTTACTGAAACCTTCCGGTATGACGCCCATTACACCTGCAGACCATATCACATTTTTGGTTTTTATAGTTTTACCGCCTTCAAAGGTTATTACCGTGCCATCATAGCCGGCAACCTTCATGCCCAGCATTACTTCAACCCCCATTTTTTCGAGGAACCGCTTAGCCGCCGATGAACCTTCATCAGAGAACGGACCCAATACCTTCGGCAAAAAATCAACCAGGTAAACTTTCATTTCTTTTTCGTCCAGTTCGGGATAGTCTTTGCACAGCACATGATTTCTCAATTCAGCCAAAGCGCCTGCCAATTCAACGCCAGTAGGACCGGCACCGACGAGAACGAAGTTCAAATAGGGTTCGCGTTCTTCCTTCGTCTTTTTTAAAACCGCTTCCTCGAGATTTTGCAGCATTAGATACCTGAGATTGAGCGCCTCGGGTATCGATTTCATCGGCATTGCGTTATGTTCAATTTCCTTATTGCCGAAGAAATTGGTTGTTGAACCGGTCGCAATCACAAGATAATCATATGCTATATTTCCGATAGTGGTTTCAACGATGTTTTTGTCAGGGACAACGCGCGTTACTTCAGCTATACGGAATTTGAAGTTCTTCTGGTTATCAAAATTCTTTCTAAGCGAAAATGCTATAGACTCGGCCTCGAGACTTCCGGTAGCTACCTGGTAGAGGAGCGGTTGAAAGGTATGATAATTATGTTTATCGAGCATCAGTACTTCAACAGGTTTGCGGGCCAACGCCAGCGCAACCTGCAGGCCCCCGAAACCGCCGCCGATAATAACTACGCGGGGGAAATGGCCATTTTCTGTTATACTCATAGATCAGTAGATTATATCTATACTGATAACAAAAAAGGCTCCAAATGTTGTTTGGAGCCTTTTAGAAATTATTGACTGACTTTATTTCAGGTCTTTCTTGCCGAAATCGATGATAACCGGCGTAGCGATACAGATAGACGAATACGTGCCGAAACACACGCCCACCAGCAACGCGAATGAGAAGCCACGTATCACATCGCCGCCGAAAACGAACAGCACGATCAGCACGAAAAGCACCGTAAGCGCGGTGATAATGGTCCGGCTCAGGGTTTTGTTGATCGCGTGGTTGATCACCTCTTTCGGATCGTCCGTAGCTGCGTGGTGCAGGTTCAGGAACTCGCGGATACGGTCGAATACCACCACCGTGTCGTTGATCGAGTAACCAATAACGGTCAATATCGCGGCGATGAACGATTGGTCGATATCAAGATCGAGGAATGGCACGGATTTGAAGATGGAGAAGAACGACAACACCATTAAAGCATCATGCGCGGTCGCGATCATTGCACCCAAACTGAACTGCCATTTACGGAAACGGATCAATATGTATGACGAGATAATAATAATAGCGATCAATACGGTCCAGAACGCGGATTGCTTCAATCCTTCGGCTATCGTCGCTTTTACTTTCTGGTACTTCGCTATATTCTTGTCGGTTATCTTTGTTACCGGGCTTTGACTCAAGGCGCTAACCAGTGTCGCCCTTACCTTGGCATCGGCAGTAGTCGAGTTATCTTCAATCAGGTACTTCGTGGTGATACTCATCTCATTAGCCCCGAAAGTTTTCACCTCGCTTGCCCCTAAAACTTTATCGATGACGCTGTGCACATTCTCGGTAGTCACATTTGGGTTGTCAAAACGAACGATATAATTGCGTCCGCCTACGAAATCAACACCGTAATTGAAGCCCTGCAGAAACATCGAGATAATACCAAGGGTGATAAATGTCCCGGAGAATATGTAAAACCATTTACGATTTTTAACGAATCCATAGTTTGCATTTTTAAAGGTATGCGAACTCCAAGGGTTCGAGAATTTGATGTCCCATCCTTTTTTGATCATCCATTCAAGGATAATGCGCGAGATAAGCAGTGAACAGAACAAGGATGTACCGATACCGATCATCAACACTACGGCGAAACCCTTGATCGGTCCGCTCCCGAACAAAAACAAGATCAAACCCGTCAGGAACGTACTGATGTTTGAGTCGAGGATGGACGAAAGCGCGTGCTTAAAGCCGTCGGCGATTGCCAGTTTGAGCGACTTGCCGCTGTTCATTTCTTCACGTACGCGTTCATAGATCAGTACGTTGGCATCCACCGATATACCCAGCGTCAGCACGATACCTGCAACGCCGGGCATCGTCAATACGGCTCCTAAGCTGATGAGCACGCCCATCAGGAAGAATACGTTGACAATTACGGCTATAACGGCTACAGTACCGCCGCGGTTATAGTAAGCGATCATAAAGACCAGCACCACAACAAAGCCAAGAATGGACGACAGCAAACCATCGTGCACAGCCTGGTGCCCCATAGTAGCTCCGACGGTTGCTTCTGAGACGATAACCGCGCGGGCCGGAAGACTACCTGCTTTCAGCACGTTGGCTAAATCCTGGGTCTCTTCCTGCGTGAAATTACCTGATATGGATGATACGCCGCCTGATATCTTACCGTCAACAGCCGGGGCTGAATACACATTGTTGTCGAGTACAATTGCTATAGCCTTACCTCTTTCCGACTGGCTTCTTGGAGCTGCCTCCGCGGTGATATCTTCCCATTGACGAGCTCCCTGTGAGTTCATGTACATCGTCACCTGCCAGCCGCCTTTGGTCGGATCAACATCACTGCGGGCATCGGTCACCACATCTCCGCTCAGCGCTGCGCTGTTATCAACACCCTGCAGTTTCATCGCATAAAGCTCAAAATGTTTCTCGTTGTCCTTGAACATTTGCGAGCTTATTTTTTCGTCTATGGGTTTCACACCCCATAGCAACTTCATGTTTTGTGGGATCAAATTCTTTACATCGGGGCTGCTGAGGTAAGCATTGACCCTGGCAGTATCCTTTTTAAGTGCATAGCCCACTACCGGTGACAAGTCGTTCGCGCTGCGCGGGAAATTTGGTAACAATACCGAGAAAAACGGATTTTGTGCCAGCGTCTGCGCTTTGCCTTTTAATAGTGAAGAAGTGTCTTTAGCACTGTTCTTATTTACTTTATTCAGCAGCGAAAGCGCGCCTTTAGAAGTGGTGTCTTTTTTGGCAGCAGTAGTCTTTGCAATGGTATCTTTCTTAACGGTAGAGTCTTTCTTTGCCGCCTTTGCTTTAGCCGCAATTAGATTGTTAATATTAGTGAGTACAGTGGCAGCCTCCTGGTTATCGAATGTTTTGTAAAATTCCAGCTTAGCGGTGTTCTGCAGCAGCTTACGTATGCGGTCCGGCTCAGTGACACCCGGCAGTTCGATCAGGATCTGGTTCTTGTCTTTTAACAACTGCACGTTTGGATTGGCAACACCAAATTGGTCGATACGGGTATTAATAACAGTATAAGTTTGCTGCACGGCAACGTCGGCCTGGCTCTTCAGGTATGCTTCAACTTTACTGTTGTCGTCGCTGAATTTGATATGCTCCTGGTTGTCCTTGTTGGCGAAAATTGTTGCAAGCTTACCATTGGGATTCAGTTTTTCATATTCATTTACAAACAGGGTAATATAATCGCTCTGGCTGGTTTTGGCGTCTATATCGGCCTTGTTCAATGCCTGGGTGAGGTAAACATCGGGGTTATTATTGGACAATGCAGTTACCAGTTCGCGCAACTCCACCTGCAGCGTCACACTCATGCCGCCCTGCAAGTCAAGGCCCAGCGCCAGCTCGTTGCTTTCGCATTTCTGATAAGTGAAACCTAAGATCGGATAGACCGGTTGCGTTGCAATAGAATCTAAATATGCCGTCCGCTTCTTTATATCGCCTTTCGCGTATGCATCGGCGTTGCTTTGAACCTTATTAACCACCCACGTGAACGAGAACTGGTACAAGCATACTGCCACCATCAGAATGGCAAAAAATTTGACTATCCCTTTACCTTGCATTGTAAATTATAATATGTAATAAATTAGTTTATAAGCTTTTTAAACAAGACGGCAAATCTAATAAAATTTTATAAGCTTGAAATTTTATGTTAAAACAATTTGGCGGGGGCCGATGTTACCGCCGTTCGATCGTAATGAATGAGTAGGGCAGGTTGTTTTTTTCGTCAGGCTGGTGATCTTCGCGGGCCGTTTCCACCCATTGCGTAGGATCTATTTCGGGGAAAAAGGTGTCCGCATCGAACATTTTATGCACTATGGTGAGGTATATTCTGTCTGTTTTATCCATTGCCAGCTTATAGATCTCGGCGCCCCCGCCGATGAATACTTCATCCTCGCCTTTACATAGGTCAAGCGCCTCATCAACGGATTTCACTACCTCGCATCCGGGGATTTTGATGTCCTGGCGGGTGACTACTATATTGCGGCGGTTAGGTAATGGCTTGCCGACGGAATCAAAGGTTTTTCGTCCCATAATAATGGTGTGACCGGCGGTTTTATTCTTGAAATATTTCAAATCGGCAGGCAGGTGCCATAGCAATTGGTTGTTCTTACCGATGGCGTTGTTTTCTCCTATGGCGACGATGGCGGATACGATCATTGGTCAAGTTTAATAAGATGTTTTTTAATCCATTCACGAATGTCGTCTATTGTAATGTGACCTTGGCTGGCAGCAATTGTCATTTCGTATTTGTCAAATTCAGTGGCCTGAATATCTAACCCTGACACGATAAGAAATGTTCTCAACAATACATAAGCAGTCCGTTTATTTCCATCGATAAATGGGTGATTGATAATAATGCTCTCGAAGATTGCGGCAGCCTTGTTCTCAGGTAGCGGATAGAGTTCTTGTTGATCAAAAGTCATATAGGGCCGTGCTATTGCAGCCTCTAGGCCTTCGGGGCTTCGGACGCCTTTGCTGCCACCAAACTCATCAATTAGATCATTATGTGCCTGTATGATAGTTTTTAAGTCAATCATTGGGCAAGTTTTCGTAGCAGCTCCTTATCTTCTCTAATGATTTTATTTATAATAGTGGCTAAATGGGCATTTTCTGTGGGATGGGCCTTTATCTCCTGTAATAAGCTTAGGACATTTTGTAATTCGCTTTCAGGAATTTCATCTAGTATCTTATCTATTTCAGCCTTGATTTGAATAGAAGTCATTTACAAATATACTAATTCATTACACCGCTACCACCCCTTTAATATGTGGCCATGGATCATAATTCTCCAGCGTAAAGTCTTCGAATTTAAATTGGAAGATATCGTTTACCTCCGGATTTATCTTCATCGTCGGCAACGGACGCGGCTCGCGGCTTAGTTGCAGATGAGTTTGTTCAATGTGGTTATTATATAGGTGTGCATCACCGAATGTGTGGACGAAGTCGCCGTATTGCAGGCCGCAAACCTGTGCCACCATCATGGTAAGCAGGGCATAGGAGGCTATATTAAAAGGCACGCCCAGGAAAATATCCGCGCTGCGCTGGTATAACTGGCATGAAAGCTTGCCATCAGCCACATAAAACTGGAACAGCGTGTGGCAGGGCGGGAGGGCCATGTGCTCCACATCAGCCACGTTCCAGGCCGAAACGATCAGCCGGCGAGAATCAGGGTTCTTTTTGATCATACTGATCAGTTGGCTGATCTGGTCGATATGCCCTCCATTCGGCGTCGGCCAGTTGCGCCATTGATGACCATAGACCGGACCAAGGTTCCCATTTTCATCCGCCCATTCGTCCCAGATACGTACACCGTTATCCTTCAGGTATTTGATGTTGGTATCGCCCTGCAAAAACCAAATCAGCTCATGTATGATCGATTTCAGATGAAGCTTCTTCGTTGTTACCAGCGGAAAACCCTCCTGCAAATTAAAGCGCATCTGGTAGCCGAACACGCTTAAAGTGCCCGTACCGGTGCGGTCGTGCTTTTGCGTGCCGTTTTCCAGCACATGCTTCATCAAGTCGAGGTATTGTTTCATTTTACCAAATCATCAGTTTTATTATTTCTTTTGGACAGGTAAGAATAACAGCATCGTTCTCTTCTAATAATTTACTGTTTTTTTTCTTAACTAATTCTGCGGCTCTTTTTATCAGATCATTTTCATTCTCGGGATGATCGATATAGACTTCCGGGTCATGGTTTTTTTGGTAGAAAATTTTACCAACCGATACCTCCCCATCTTGAATTAAGATTATCTCTGTTCCGGAAACAACATTGGGTTCAATTCTTGCGTCCGCGTAGACAGTCAATAATGTCAATTCTTCTAAATACACTTTTATAATTATCTGCAAAGAAAAATAATCTAATTTTGGTATCCTACGGTTGTGCAAAAATACAGCCGTTGTTAATCAATCTGATGATCGTATTCCCTAACGCCAAGATCAACATCGGCATTAATATAACCGCCCGCCGGCCCGATGGTTACCATAATATTGAAACGATTTTTTACCCGGTAAAAGTATATGATGCGCTTGAGGCGCTGCCCGGCAACGAGCTTACGTTTGAAGCGTTAGGCCTGGGCATCCCGGGCAGAATTGAGGATAATCTTTGCATAAAAGCCTATCACCTGATAAAAAAAGACTATGATATTCCTCCTGTAAATATTCATTTGCACAAGCACATCCCGATAGGCGCGGGACTTGGCGGCGGCTCGGCTGACGCGGCTTTTTTTATTAAGCTGATCGACCGACTGTTCGGCCTGGGCCTGTCAACTGCACAAATGCTGGACTATGCACGGCAATTAGGCGCCGACTGCGCATTCTTCATCGAAAGCAAACCCGTTTTCGCCTATGAAAAAGGGGATAGGTTTGAGCCCATCGATCTTGATCTTTCCAAATACCACATTGCATTGATTATGCCCCCGGCGCATGTGTCAACTTCAGAGGCGTATCGCGGAGTTAAGCCGGTTCAGCCAAAACGGTCATTAAAGGAATTGATCACACTCCCTGTTGAAGAATGGAAAAACTATATAAAGAATGATTTTGAAGAATCAGTATTCAAAAATCAGCCCGTAATAAGAGGAGTGAAGGCTGCTTTGTATGAGGCCGGAGCAATATACGCCAGCATGAGTGGGAGCGGGGCTTCCGTGTTCGGGATTTTCAAACAAAAGCCTGATTTGTCAGCGCTCCAAAGCTCGAACGAAGTATTTGAGGCTATTTAGATGAATTAAATTCGATCCGCCAGCCGGCGGACGAAATTCGAAATCAATTAGCCTTTGTCCTCGCTAACCCCCCGATCAAAAGCCTCTACACAATCCCTGTCGCCCCAGCCTTTTTCAACGGCGCTGTGCAATCGATTGTAAGCGACGTCGATCGTTGGCATTGGCGTTTCCTTTTCTTTGGCTAAATCGCGTGCTAAACCGAGGTCCTTCCGGCCCAGCACCGTTTTAAATTTTACGGGTTCGTATTTGCGCTCGGCGATCAGTTTACCATAGTTTTGATAGACCGGTGCATTAAACAACGTCGAACCAAAGAAATTGGCAACGTCCGATCGGTTTAAGCCGTGGTCTTCTGCCAGCCGGAATGCTTCGGCCATCATTTCTACGGAAGCAAAGATCATCGAATTACCGATGATCTTAACCACATTGGCATTACCGGCCTCTTCACCAAAATCCATAATGCCCTGCCCTAAGCACTCGAGAATCGGTTTTACGGATACTTTTGCTTCCACGTCTCCGGATACGCAAATCCAGAGCCTTTTAGCGGCGGCTGCTTCAGGGCGGCCGAAAACGGGGGAGGTGAGATAAATACTTCCGGCTGACCTATGCTGTTCGGCGAGGTAATTTGAAATGCCCGGTGACAGCGTGCTCATGGATATGTGGATGCCGCCTTTGGGCAGCGTGTTCAATATACCATCGCTGCCGACGGTAGCTTCTTTAACAGCGTCGTCATCCGAAAGCATCGTGATAACAGCCGGTACACCATGCGCCGTTTCGGCCGGCGTTTTGCATTTTGTGATCGCCGCCTGGTCGAGTTCGTCCGCCTTCCCGGCCGTGCGGTTGTAAACCTGCAGGTGGTAGCCCGCTGCAATTAAATTCCGGGCCATTTCAATGCCCATATTGCCGAGTCCTATAAAGCCTATCTTCTTTTCCATAGATCAACTGATGTATTCCCTGTCTTCGTCACTTAGTGTATCCAGTTTCTTTTTATTCGGGTCGAAATCCTCAACCTGCCCGGGGATATATTTCGGCTTGCCAGGCCTGCCTACCAAAACCCCGATAAGGAAAGCCACCAGCGCCACGATCAGCAGCATCAGCAGTTTCGAAACACGGAAAGTGAAAAACAGGAAATCGAAATTAACATGTTCGGTGTTTTGCATGATCACCACTGTCAGCAGTACGGTGATGATGATAATGATCATCGTCTTTATTCTCATGATGACTAAAAATTAAACAGTGACCGGAACGGGGTGTTTTGATAAAGTTATAAAAATAGGGGCAAAGTCAATCGTAAAATTAGTGGGATTTTTCAGGATAGAAACCGACTGACCTTATGGCTTTGACAACAACACTTGTTGGCGCCTGTTTTTGCAATCGGGAAAATTAACGTCGTGAGACAGTAATATCACGGCGATAAAATTTCCGTTTTCGGAATGACTGAAATACCGATGCCTGAGTACACTAAATGGCTCGATTTGATCTATATGAACTTATGCTTTATTTAACTTCATATAATTAGTTCATTTAAAGTAATTTAAACTTTATTTTTATACTCAGTTTTGACTTATGCTAAAATAATTAGTACTTGGTGATTTAAGTTAGCTCGACCTTGTTAAACTAATAATTTATTTAAATGTATTTAATAGTTGATTTTTAGATAAATATAATTTAAAATTGATTTGTAATTCGTAAATTTTATTACAAAAAAATGTGCTCAATTTGCTCGTAAAAATACCATAAGACCCTTATCGAAAAAATGCAGGAATAATACACTAAGTTAAAATTGATCATTTTGCGTCAGATCTAATGAAATGAGCAGGCCGACAGCAAGTTATCGCGGCGTGTGGAAAGGCTCTTAAAAGCTTTCAAAATAAGCCGGTTTTGATGTGTGGAAACCCTGCCCTACCCTACCGGCAGAGGAGTTTAGAAAATAAAAATCACGCTTTTCTTCGCTTTTCCACTTGCTTTTGAGCAACAGGGAAAAGGAATATAGTTGACAGAACAATGACAGCGCCGATCCAAAATCCGGTAGTCATTTTGTTCATGTCGCCGAAGAAGGCAAAGGACAGGATAATGCCATAGACAGGTTCGAGGTTGGTGACGAGCGCGACCCGGAAAGCGGAAAGTTCGCGCATAACGGATACGCCCGCGACATATGCCACCGATGTACAAATAGTGCCAAGCAATACCAGGTAACCAATGTCGGCCCTATGCAGAAGTAACGCTTTGGTATAACCGTTCGTAAACGCAAGGAATATAGATACCCACAGAAAGGCGCCGGTCAACTCGTAAAAGGCGATTACGGGCGGCTGATAAGTCTTTACGTAACGCGCGTTGATGATGGTGAAAAGACTGGAAAATACTGCGCAAGCCAGCCCGGCAATTATACCCTTAGTGTATTGTGTTTCAAATCGGAATATGATCAGAATACCAATAATGATGAAGACTCCGGATATGATCTCGAGCTTCGAAATTCTTTTTTTGTTGATCAGCGGTTCGAGTACCGCGGTGAATAAAGTTATTGAGGAAAAGCATACCAGCGCTACCGATACCGTGGATAATTTGATGGATAAAAAGAACAGTATCCAGTGGCCGGCTACCAGCGCCCCGGTACACAATAATTGCAGGAATACCTTTCGCCCAACTTTAAAATCGGTCCTGTTGAACTTGAAATAAAGAAACAAGGTAACAGCTGCGATCAGTACGCGATACCATACCAATTGCACCGCCGATATTGAAATTAATGCACCGAGAATGCCGGTAAAGCCCCAAATAAAAACAGTGAAATGCAGGATAAGCAGGTTCTTGTTCAGCGTGGCCGGTACATTTTCCTGTCCCATCACTTAGGAGCTTTTAATACCAGGTAATAGCCAAGCGCGCCGAACAGCAGGTTCGGCATCAGTGCAGATACGAACGGCGGGGCGCCGCCTTTGGTCGAAAAGACTAAAGCAAAACGCTCGACGATTATATAGGTAAAACACAATATGATGCCTATTCCAAGCGGCAGACCTATTCCCCCGCGCACTTTTCGCGACGACATGGCCACTCCCATAAGCGTAAGCACATACGTCGAAAATGGATAAATGAAACGATGATACCGCTCAAACAGCATGTCAGTAAGTTCACCTGTGCCGCGCAATCGTGCTTTATCGATGTTTTTGTCCAGTACTTTCATCGGCATGGCGCTGTAAGCATTATCTCTTATCTCAAAGTCCTCGGGTTTCATATCCAGCACGGTATCTTTCGTTGACCCGTGCCACAGCATGGTTTCCTTTAAGCCATTTACGTGGCGATCGCTATAGGTGCGGATATGCCAGATACGTTTAACCGAATCATATTGAATAGTTTGCGCAACAAGCTTTTCGGTCAGCTGATCGCCATTGTATTTTTCCATGATGAATTCAAAGCCCGACTTTGACGTATTGTCAAATGATTTCACATATACATAAGTGTGCTTGTCCAGCTGCATATGCACCTCGTTCTTGGAGGCATCAGTTTGGTCGCCGAAATGTGCGTTCTCAAAATCAACCTTCAGGCGGTTAGTGTTTGGTATTATGAAGACGTTGGCGATGAAGGATATTACAAACAGGAAGGAAGCCGCTACAAAATAAGGCCTTAAAAAACGTCCGAAGCTGGCTTTTGAAGTTAGTATCGGCACCACTTCGGTTTGGTTGGCCATCTTGGCGGTAAAAAGGATCACCGCAAGGAAATTGATGAGCGGCGAAAGATAATTAAGGTAAAATGGAATGAAGCCGGCATAGTATTTAAAGGCGATATCGTGCAGGCTGGTACCCGATTTCAGGAAATTGTCCAGGTGTTCGGAAATATCGAATACCACCATCACCACCGAGAAAATGGCCAGCGTAAAAATGAAGGTGCTCAGGTATTTCCAGATGATATACCGGTCGATCACTTTAAGATATTTCGCTAAGAAAGCCTTCATTTACAACCGCTGTCCCAAACGTTTTACCATTTTCTCCTTCCAGGCGTAAAATTCACCCGTCATTATCTTTTCGCGCGCTTCCCGCACCAGCCAAAGGTAAAAATGCAGGTTATGCAATGTAGCTATTTGTGCGCCAAGTATTTCGCCCGAATGAACGAGGTGACGAAGATACGCTTTTGAATAATTCATGTCGGCAAACAACTCGCTCCCGGCCTCTATGGGCGAAAAATCGTTCTTCCATTTTTCGTTGCGGATGTTGATAATACCATCTTTAGTAAAAAGCATACCGTTGCGGGCGTTCCGCGTCGGCATTACACAATCGAACATATCGATACCTAACGCAATATTTTCCAAAATATTTACCGGCGTGCCCACGCCCATCAGGTACCGCGGTTTTTGTTCAGGTAATATATCGCACACAACTTCGGTC
>JAFDZL010000416.1 GCA_018266935.1 Bacteroidota bacterium
GATGCTGGTGAAAGCGCTGAAGGTACCGCACTCGTTCAATTTCGGGTTTGATTCCGTTAAGGCTGTTAAAGTACTCAACTCGCCGGATAACCGCTTTCGTTTTATTACCTGGCATTTGCAGTTTGACGACGGCAGTTACCGCTATTACGGCACCATCCAGATGAACACCGGAGACAAGCTGCTGATGTATCCCTTGCTGGATTACTCACCCTTCATCAAAAAACCTGAGGATACCGTTACAGATAACAAAAAATGGTACGGCGCGCAGTATTATGATATTATACCCGTCAATTCCGACCACCCTTACTACGTACTGTTAGGCTGGAAAGGCAATACGATAAAGACTACTAAAAAAGTGATCGAAACTATTTCGTTTAAAAACGATCAGCCCGTATTTGGTCACAACGTGTTCGATGGCAACGGCAAACAACGCAAGCGCGTGGTGTTTGAATATACCCGCGAAGCTTCGATGTTACTCAAATACGATCCTGACATGCAGACCATCGTCTTTGACCATCTTGCTCCACCCGACAAGCGGCAAAAGGGGCATTTTGACGTATATGGCCCTGACCTGAGCTACGATGGCTACCGCTATAAGGACGGCCGCTGGGAATACGTCGAAAATCTTGACATGCGCAACAAACCAACCAAAAGCGATAAGGATTATATCGATCCGAAAAAACAAAGCCAGATAGATAAAGCAACGGGAGTAGGAAATTGAGTTGAATGGTTGATTTAGTTAGATTAAGTTGAATGAGTTAAATCACCTAAAACTTAATCAACCACTTAACCTAATCAACTTAATCAACTGATACAAAACATCTGCAAACCCCGCTGTAACATTTTCAGCATAAAATTTCGTTTTACCGGAATAATAGTATTTTAGTCAAATTTTTGATGACATTAATATGACCCAAAGTCCCGAAACGGTTGCTACAGCGCCGGCAGCAAAAAAATCAAGATTTCCAAAGGCCGTTCCCTACATCATAGGCAACGAAGCTGCCGAACGGTTCAGTTATTATGGGCTGCGGTCCATCCTGGCAACCTTCCTGGTGGCGCAATTTTTCAATCCGCATAAAATTGCAGATCTCGCGGAAAAAGCGACCGCCCAGGCTAATGAAAAAACACACTTATTTGTTGCGCTTTCCTATTTTATGCCGCTTTTGGGAGGTCTTGCAGCCGATTGGTTCTTTGGAAAATATAGAGTAATTCTTTGGATATCCCTGGTGTACTGCCTGGGTAACGTTTTTACCTCATCCTTTACTAATAATCTGTCCCTATTTTCGATGGGCTTGGTGCTCATAGCCGTTGGCGCCGGCGGCATCAAATCATGCGTGTCGGCCAACGTGGGCGATCAGTTCGATAAATCGAACCAGGATCTTTTGTCAAAGGTCTATGGCTGGTTTTATTTCAGCATCAATGCCGGCTCCATGGTGTCAACGATGTTGATCCCATGGGCATACGCCAACTTCGGTCCGGCAATCGCATTTGGTATTCCGGGCGTCCTGATGCTGCTGGCTACCATTATCTTCTTTTCGGGCCGTAAGATGTATGTCAAAGTGCCTCCGGGCGGCGTTAATAAGAACAACTTCGTTTTTATTTCTATTTACGCACTGTTTAATGCTGGCAAAAAACAAAAAGGCCAGTCATTACTGGATGTAGCGAAAGGCAAATTCGACCCTGAAAAAGTAGAAGGCATCAAGGCTGTCTGGCGCGTAATGTTTGTATTCTTTTTCGCGCTCGGATTCTGGGCGGTATGGGACCAAAATCTTTCGGAATGGGTGCTCCAGCTCGAAAACATGGACCGTACGGTAAACCTGGGCTTTGTTAAATTCACGATGTACCCCGGCCAGGTACAAACTTTCAACCCGGTGTTCCTGCTGTTGTTCATACCATTGTTCAGTTATTGGATATATCCCAAACTGGAGAATACCAGGTTTAAAGCAACCCCGTTGCGCAGATTTGGCGCGGGTTTGATACTGACCGCGCTGTCATTCGTGATTATTGCGATGATACAAAATAATATCGACGCCGGGGGTCACCCATCGTTCTGGTGGCAGGTACTGGCTTATGTGGTACTTTCGGCGGCGGAAGTATTGGTTTCCATTACCGGTCTGGAATACGCCTACACCCATTCGCCAAAATCGATGAAAAGCACCATGACGGCCGTTTGGCTGATGGTGGTAGCCGTGGGTAACCTGATCACCGCCTGGGTAAACGGCAAAATTACGGAGGGTGGTTATTTCGCAAAACACCTTGCGGGCGCAAACTACTATTGGTACTTCGATGTATGTTTTATCCTGGCGTTTACCGTGGTATTCCTTATTGTTTCGCCATACATTAAAGAACGTAATTATATCGAGAATCCCGACCAGGACACAGCGGATCACAATAAAATAGTGGCTGATACCGATAATTTGTGACGTTGCCGTGGACTTTAATTCACGGATATGATTTTCAAGCAATTGATTAATACATTATTTTTGCCTGTTTTTATATTGTATTAATTTAACGCCCCTATAGTGCCCGACAGCATCGTAATTATACCAACCTATAACGAGATCGAGAACATCGAGCGTATTATCCGCAAAGTGTTTTCGCTTGACCATGAATTCCATATCCTGATCATCGATGACGGTTCACCCGACGGGACGCCTATTGTCGTAAAAAAACTGCAGGACGAATTCGCCGGGCGATTGTTTATGGAAGAACGTGCAGGCAAGCAGGGCCTGGGCACAGCCTATATCCATGGTTTCCGCTGGTCAATAGCGCACGAATACGACTATATCTTCGAAATGGACGCCGATTTTTCGCACAATCCCGACGATCTGAAGAAATTGCGCCAGGCCTGCCTGGATGGCGCCGATGCTGCGGTAGGTTCGCGCTATATCAAGGGTGTCAATGTGGTAAACTGGCCGATGAGCCGCGTGCTGATGAGCTACTTTGCATCAGTTTATGTGCGTTTCATCACGGGCCTTGAGATACGCGACTGGACGGCAGGATTTATGTGCTATAAGCGCAAAGTGCTCGAAACTATTCAGCTGGAGAAGATCCATTTTGTCGGATACGCGTTCCAGATCGAAATGAAATACACCACTATCAAGCACGGTTTCAAGATCGTGGAAGTGCCCGTCATCTTCACCGACCGCACCGAAGGCGTATCCAAAATGTCCACCCGCATCTTCCGCGAAGCATTCTTCGGCGTTATCCAGATGCGTATCAACGCGATGTTCAGGAAGTATCCTGAGGGATAGTGATTAGAGATTAGTTAATTAGAGATTAGGAACAGTTCGTTTTAACAGATTGAACAAGTTTGCATTCGAAGCCTGCCTGCAATTAACTAATCTCTAACCTCCAATCTCTAATCTCTAATCACTAACTTAGCAGCAATGAACGAGAACCTGGATCCGGCCCGCGAGCGTCTCTCACCTGCTGAGCGCGACATTGAAAAAGTGCTCCGTCCCCAGGCTTTTGAGGATTTTACGGGTCAGCATAAGATACTGGCCAACCTGAAGGTTTTTGTGCAGGCCGCCCGGCAGCGCGGCGAGGCGCTCGACCATGTGCTGCTCCATGGCCCTCCGGGATTGGGCAAAACAACGCTTTCGCACATTATCGCCAATGAAATGGGTGTGGGCATCAAGATCACCTCGGGGCCGGTACTGGATAAACCCGGCGACCTGGCCGGTTTGCTCACTAACCTGGAACCCGGCGATATCCTGTTCATCGATGAGATACACCGCCTGAGCCCGCTGGTGGAGGAATATCTTTATTCAGCGATGGAGGATTTCAAGATCGACATCATGCTCGAAACCGGCCCCAATGCGCGCTCGGTGCAATTGTCGCTGAATCCGTTCACGCTGGTTGGCGCAACTACACGTTCCGGCTTATTGACTGCCCCGCTGCGTGCCCGCTTCGGTATTAACTCACGGCTCGAATATTACGATGCCAAACTGCTTACCACCATCGTTCTGCGCTCGGCGTCGATACTAAAGACACCCATCAGCGATGAGGGCGCTTTTGAAATAGCCCGCCGTAGTCGTGGTACGCCGCGTATCGCGAATGCCCTGCTCCGCCGCACGCGCGATTTCGCGCAGATCAAAGGCGAGGGGCATATCGACACCGCCATTGCTAATTACGCACTGAACGCACTGAACGTGGACGAACATGGCCTTGACGAAATGGACAATAAGATACTGCTCACCATTATCGATAAATTCAAAGGCGGGCCGGTCGGACTAAAAACTATTGCCACCGCTGTAGGTGAAGACGAGGGCACTATCGAAGAAGTATATGAGCCATTCCTGATACAGGAGGGCTTTCTGATGCGCACTGCCCGCGGCCGCGAGGCTACGGATAATGCCTACCGGCATTTAGGTAAACCCAGGACAGGCGGAAATCCGACGCTGTTCTGAAAGATCGTTGTTATGATTCAAATTATTTTGGTCATAAAGCATCAATAAAACCACGGGTGTTTTAACTTTGATAGGCCAGGGCCACAAGCGCGGCACAAAAAAACAATTTACCTTAGTCTTTATCCAATGAAAAATAGATTCTTTGCGTTCATCGGCCCGATGATGCTTTTCGTAAGTTTTGCATCGGCCCAAAAGCTGAAAGTTTGCGTTGTCGGTCTAAACCACGACCATATCTATAATATTCTAAATGCTTATAAAAACGGGCAGGTGGATATCATCGGCATAGCCGAACCTAACCATGAGCTATGGTCCAAATATGGCAAACAGTTCAGTCTGCCTTACGATGTCTTTTATGACGACATGAAAGCCATGCTGAAGGGTAAAAAGCCCGACGCGGTTTTGGGCTACAACGCGGTAGGCAACCATGTGGATATTGTAGAGGTATGCGCTCCGTTGCACATTCCGGTGATGGTGGAGAAACCGCTGGCCGCAACGCTGGTGCAGGCCAACCGTATCCAGGCCCTCGCTGCACAATACCATATCAAGGTGCTCACTAACTATGAAACTACATGGTATGCTTCGGGTAAATACATTTATGATGAGATCGCGGCCGACAGTATCGGCGTGATCCGGAAAATGGTGGTTCACGACGGACACCAGGGGCCAAAGGAAATAGGCTGCAGCAAGGAATTTTTGGCCTGGCTGACCGACCCGGTGCTGAACGGCGCAGGGGCGCTGAATGATTTCGGCTGCTATGGCGCCGACCTGATGACCTGGTTGATGCACGGTCAAAAACCGATAGCCGTGACAGCCGTGACGCATCAATACAGGCCCAATGTCTATCCCAAAGTGGATGATGATGCGACCATCCTGGTAGAATACCCGAAAGCCATGGGCCAGATAGAAGCCTCGTGGAACTGGCCCTATTCGATCAAGGACCTGGAAGTTTTCGGCGACCATGGCTACCTGCATTCGCTGAACGGTACCGATATCGATATCCGCATGCGCGAGAACAGGCGCAGCTCGGTAAAGGCGCAGCCGCTGCCCGAGCCGATCAACGATCCGCTGGTGTACCTGGAAGCTGTTTTACACGGCAAGCTGGCGGGAACCGACGACCAGGCCTCGCTTAAATACAATATGATCGTGATGCAGATACTGGATGCGGCTAAACGCTCGGCGAAGGAAGGCAGGAAAATATTATTATAGTTCTCACTTACAGGCCTTTTTAAATTCGAATTTCGAATATCGAATTTCGAATTTCGAAATCTTTAATATTTGAGATTTGTTGTTCGGTGTTACTTTAAATAAACTTCATATTATTATTGGGCAAAAGGCAAATTCTTCTAATTTCGCCATTGCAAAACACACCCTTTATGATGTCAAAGATCAAGTCTGCATTCGTCGCATTTGCTATAATCTCGTTAATAACTGCTACTGCCACTGCTGCTGCTACTTACCTCCCTCCGCAGGGTAACAATGCTGCTATCATGGCGCGGAAGCAGGTGCCCATCCTGTGTTATCACCAGATACGCGACTGGCGTGCTACCGATAAGAAGGTGGACAAGGATTATATTATTCCCCCGGCTGCTTTTAAAGCACATTTAAAAATGCTGGCCGATAGCGGTTACCATACTATTTTGCCCGATCAGTTGTATGACTACCTGACCAAAGGCACTCCCCTGCCCAGCAAACCGATCATGCTGACTTTCGACGATACCGACAAGGATCAGTGGGACGTTGCCCGCCCCGAAATGAAAAAATATGGTTTCAAGGGCGTATTTTTTATCATGACCGTATCGATTGGCAAAGTGAAACATTATATGAGCGCTGAACAGATCAAACAGCTTTCTGACGAAGGAAATGTGATCGCCAGCCATACCTGGAACCATAGCAATTTCAAAAAGCTCTCCACGGCGAAAGACTGGGAAATTCAGTTAGACAAACCCACCAAAAAGCTTGAGGAGATCACCGGCAAACCCGTTAAATATTTTGCTTTCCCATTTGGCGTATGGAGCGCACAGAATCTGCCGCAGCTGCATAAACGCGGCTTTAAGCTGGCCTTCCAGTTAGCCGAAAAACGCGATGCCAACGATCCGCTCATGACTGTTCGCCGCATATTGGACAGCGGTTACTGGAGCGAAAAAACGTTAGCTAAAGCCCTGCACCAGGCGTTTAAAGGATAGCCAGCCTACTAATAAACTATGTCATTGCTGCGAGGAGCGGCCGGGATTTGAGCGCTGGGGCGACGTGGCAACCTCGTCGCTATTCATGACCACTCTGCAATGGCGAAGAGGTTGCTTCTTCGCGCCCCCTCGGGGCCAGCCGGCTCATCGCAATGACATGACGGAATAATTATCAGAGTGACAGACCGCTATTTATTGTAAGCCTCCAGCAAGTCTTCCACACTGATACCATTTATACGCATGCCTGACAGGTTGCAATCGCTGATCGACACATCACTCAGGTTGCAATTAGTGATCGACACATCACCAAGGTAGCAATTGGTGAAGGTGCTGCGGTTTAGGTTACAATCTTCAAACACGACGGGGCGTTGAACAAAATCCGGATCGTACATTGGGTGACCTTTTGGAGGACCTCCGATATTATGGATGTAGGCCCCTCCTATCTGCGCGCCTTCAATTTCGAGGTCGCTCAGGTTGGCGTTGATGATCTTGACATTAGTCATAGCGACATCGTTGAAATAGGAATTGTTTAACATCGCATTTCTCGCCTCGATGACTTTGTGATCTTCTTTAATGATGATGTTATCCATATCGTTTAATTCAATACCCAAATTTCAGCATACGCGATCAAAAATCCGACGGTCAAAAAAGACATTCGCGCGGTGGATATGCGACAATCACCGAATTAGGAGAATTTCGGCGGAAAATCAACCTAATGCACTGATAATGTTTACATTTAGGTATGAACCTGAAATTATTCTTCGCGGCGATGCTGGCGCTTACTGTCAATGTCGCATTGGCACAGTCAAACCTGATTGACGAACATTACAAGGCCATCAACGCGCACGATGTGAAAACCATCGCGTCGGAATATGCTGTTGATGCGCAGATCTTCTCACCCAATTGGGAAGGTGCTAAAAACGGCGCCGAGGGTGCTACTGAGGTTTATTCCCGCTATTTCAAATCTACGCCGAACCTTGTTTACACCATAACCAATACCATTAATGTCGGTAATACCGTCGTAATCGAATATACTTTTTCGGGCACGCTGAGTAACCCTGAAGCAGGCACCCCGGATTACATGAAAGGTAAAAAATATACCACGCAGGGCTGCGCCGTATTTGTATTGAAGGACAATAAAATAGTCAAAGAAACCGACTACTTTGACCAGGTTGCCTTTCTGCGGCAGGTCGGCTTCTTTGACCAGAATCATTGAGGTTTACATAATGTGCCTTTGGCGCTCCTTTTCTTTGGCGCGGTCTTCATCTCCCTTCGTTTCTTTTGCAGGAGGTCCCGGTTCGCCGTTGTCATTATCGGGTGTCACCGTCGGCACACGTTCCTCATCAGGCTTTTTTTGCTCGGCGGGCTGTTTTCCTTTTTCAAGATAACTGTCGCCGTCTTTGTTGGTCACGGCCTCGTCCTTGTTCAGTACCTGTTCGTCTTTTGGATTTTCCATAGCTTATAGATTTTCCCCGGCCGGACCCTGGTTCTTGTTGGACGACC
>JAFDZL010000417.1 GCA_018266935.1 Bacteroidota bacterium
GATCAGAAATTTGTGGTTGACCACATTGCCAAGCCGTATATTAAACTGAAGATCGTCGATCAGTGGAAAAATGATTTGGAAGACCTGGCGATGTTCAAGAATGTGCATTGTAAAGTCTCCGGGATGATCACTGAAGCCGATTGGTATGCCTGGCGTACCGAAGATTTTACGCCTTACCTGGATGCCGTTTTTAATGCATTCGGCACCAGCCGGCTGATGTATGGCTCCGACTGGCCGGTTTGTATGGTAGCAGGCGGATACAACCGGGCGCTGGAAATATTACAGATATATGTTTCGCGGCTCTCGCAGGAAGAACAGGAGCAATTTTTCGGCGGGAACGCCGCAGAATTTTACAATCTTTAAAATGTCCCGTAGGGACAAAATGTCGGTAGAAAAAAATAATTATAAAAAAATCCCGTGCCGTAGGCACGGAACAAAACCAGCCGGACATGGACCTCAAATTAAAAGATAAGATCATCATCGTCAGCGGCGGCGCCAAAGGCATCGGCGAAGGTATTGTGAAGGTGCTGGCAGCGGAGGGCGCCGTGCCCGTTATCATTGGACGCAATCAGCAGGACAATGTAAAAGCCGTGAACGAAGTGGAGCGCACGGGCGGCAAAGCTGCGCAATTTATAGCCGAGCTGACAGACCCGGGCGAATGTGAGCGATCAGTTAAAGAAGTTATCAAAAAGTTCGGACGCATAGACGGCTTGGTCAACAACGCGGGTGTGAACGATGGCGTCGGACTGGAAAAAGGCGATTATGAGCGCTTCATGGCCTCCATTCACAAGAACCTGGTGCACTATTATCTGCTGGCGCATTATGCACTGCCCGAACTAAAGAAAAGCAAGGGAGCCATTGTCAATATCGGCTCCAAAACAGCCGAAACCGGCCAGGGGAATACTTCGGCTTATGCAGCAGCAAATGGCGGCCGTAACGCCTTGACGCGCGAATGGGCGGTAGAACTATTGCCTTACGGCATCCGGGTGAACGCCATCATCGTCGCTGAATGCTGGACGCCTTTGTATGAAAATTGGATCAAAACTTTACCCAACCCGGAAGAAAAGCTAAAATCCATCATGTCAAAGATACCGCTGGAGCAACGTATGACGACGACTGAAGAGATCGCCAATATGGTTGCGTTCCTGTTATCGGAAAAATCGAGCCATACGACCGGGCAATTGATTCATGTGGACGGCGGATATGTGCATTTGGATAGGGCTATTAGTTGAATTACAACTAAATTCTTGAGCCATGGGATTATTCGACTTTTTGAAAAAAGGTAAGCTTGAACATCAAGTTAAAGAGGAGGATAAAACCCCTCCAGTTGTTGAGATAGACGGATCAAAATGGTTAGGTCGCGATTTTGAATTTTTGATAGCCGGCGAAATAGAAATCTCGCCTGAGGATTTTGATGACATGATGACCCCTAATTCATTTCATTGCATCAAAACGGAAAGAGATGGTTGGATTTACTACCAGGTAGGCGAGGATGATTTCAATTATTCTTTTGAACCACCCGGAATCCAAATGGTATTTAATGATAGTATTACATTTGGAAAAGCGAAAGCAATTGTAGATGAAATAATATTAAATATAATCGCGAGCGGCCAGATACCTGAACTAATCGTTATAGATAAAAGTAAATTATATCGTTTCGAATAGCACATAATGAAAGACAAAAAACTTCGCAGCGCTGAATGGTTTGGGCGGACCGGCAAAGATGGGTTCATTTACCGCTCGTGGATGAAGAACCAGGGCATTCCGGCGCATGAATTCAAGGGCAAGCCGGTCATCGGTATCTGTAATACCTGGTCGGAACTGACCCCCTGTAACGCGCATTTCCGCGAGCTGGCCGAATCGGTAAAGCATGGCGTATATGAAGCAGGCGGTTTCCCGGTCGAGTTTCCCGTGATGTCATTGGGCGAAACTTTAATAAAGCCAACCGCTATGCTCTACCGAAACCTGGTAAGTATGGATGTGGAAGAATCCATCCGGGCCAACCCGCTGGACGGGGTGGTGCTGCTTTGCGGCTGCGATAAAACTACCCCGGCGCTGATCATGGGCGCCGCCAGTGTCGATCTGCCGACCATTGTCGTTTCCGGCGGCGCCATGCTGACGGGGAAGTACCAGGGAAAAGATATCGCCACCTCGGACGTATGGCGTTTTTCGGAGGCGCAGCGGGCAGGCCACATGAGCGAAGAAGAAATGAACGTGGCTGAAGCCTGCATGTCGCGCAGCAGGGGACATTGTGCGGTGATGGGCACGGCATCAACTATGGCCGTAATGGCCGAGGCTTTGGGGTTGA
>JAFDZL010000418.1 GCA_018266935.1 Bacteroidota bacterium
CACTTTTCCAAGTCCAAAATGTGCCATGGCCTGCATGGATGATAAATATCCCCGGTATGGGTCGTTTTCGTATGTCTGATGTTTGCCATGGTCATAGTAAATATCGACCGATGCTCCAAGGCCGTTGATGTTATGTTTCCCGCCTTTGAAGCCAATTTGCAGGTAATGAACGTTGTTTAAATTCTTTTTGTCGTCCCTGGCTGTATTCCTGTACACCAGCGCTTCATCGTTGATATTGTTGATCACAACATCCATGGCGCCGTCGTTGTCAAGATCCGCGTAAACCGCGCCGTTGGAAAACGTCGGAACAGTTAATCCCCACGCCTGAGTAACATCCTGAAAAGTAAGATTGCCGTTGTTTTGGTAGGCATAGTTATGTATTTTGATTTGAGGGATCTGATCAAGCACTTTTTGTTTGGCCGTGGTGAAGTATGCATCGTGCCGGTAGGTTACAAAATCGTGATCGGAAACATCCTTCGGAAATCCGTTAGTCACGATTAGATCTCGATAACCATCATTGTTAAAATCCACCACTAATGGCGTCCAACTCCAATCCGTTTGAGAGATCCCGCTTAAAAAACCAATTTCGCCGAATGCAGGGCTGCCGATGTGCCCTTGCTGGCCGAGCCGGGGGCCCTGGTTAATCTGTAGCGTGTTGCGCACATACTGATACTGCGTACCGAACAGGTCAAAAAACTGGAAGGTCTGGTAGCTATTTGCCCCCAATATCATTTTCTTTCGGTAATTGTCCTGGGGGTTCATGTCCAGTTCCACAACGTCGGGCAGGCCGTCATTATTAATGTCAACAATGTCCTGTCCCATGGCGTTGTATGACGTGTGTTTAAAATATTCCTTTGAACGATCGGTAAAGGTGCCGTCGTGATTATTTATGTACAGAATATTATTTGATACGAAGTCATCGGATACGTATATATCCTTCCAACCGTCATTATTGATGTCCACTGTGGTGGCACCGTGACCAAAACCTTCAATATTGATACCTGCCTGCGCAGAAACATCGTGAAATACCGGGTGGTGAAGTTTTTCGTCCCAATCATTGCGGCACAATTTGCCCATGCTACGGCTTTGTGTTTGATTTTTGGGACCGAAAAGATTTGGGTTGATCGAGGATGATGCACTGTTTACGGTTAAATACATGTCCAGGTCGCCATCATTGTCATAGTCGAAAAAACTGGCCATAGTGGACTGTTCAGTCAGGTCCAGCCCATACTCTTTAGCCATTTCCCTGAAATGGGGAATGCCATCCTTATCAATACCCTGGTTAATGTATAACAGGTTACGCCGCTTTGAAGAATCGCGGTATATGGTATTACACACGTAAATGTCCATCAATCCGTCATTATTTATATCGACTATTGCGACACCGCGGCCCCAGCGGCCCATTCCGCCTACGCCGGCCTTTTCAGTAATATCTTCAAATTCAAAGTTGCCCTTGTTCAAATACAGTCGGTTTGACACCATATTCCCTGTAAAATAGAGGTCTTGCAGCCCGTCATTATTGAAGTCGCCTACGCCTACACCTCCACCGTTGTAAATATTCGTAACATCCAGGGGGTTAATCGAATCGGACTCGATAATTTGGTTATTGAAATGGATACCCGAATGTGAAGAAGAAATTTGCTGAAAAAGCGTGT
Organism: Bacteroidota bacterium; assembly: GCA_018266935.1. Taxonomy (GTDB): domain Bacteria; phylum Bacteroidota; class Bacteroidia; order Sphingobacteriales; family Sphingobacteriaceae; genus Mucilaginibacter. The sequence continues at coordinate 1,656 of JAFDZL010000418.1, forward strand.
GCTTTTTGCAGGAAAACAAACCAGACAAAAAGCAGAATAACCCAACAAAACAAAACTTATTCATAGCTGAACATAAATTAAATTTAACAGAACCATCTCCATTTATAAACTCAAATAAACAAGTCACTTTTCTTCAAATTATACAGATCAAAACATCAGCAAAAAAGCTTTCTCCGCAGAGAAAGCTTGCCAATCAATTATAAATCAACGCTCATATTGCTCAATAGCTCATATATCGTTTAGTTACCGTAAGCCGGGTTTTGGGTTAAGTTTGGATTAAGGCCCCGTGCAATCTGCGGAATAGGCAGCAAGTCGCGGCCGGGGGGAAGAGCAGTTCTCCAAACACCATGCAGCTGACCATCTGCGGTTGGACCGTAGGGGTAGGGTTGGGGTGTTGTTGTGGCATCCGTACCATAAGCGGCTTGTATAAATGCTGCAGCAACATCGGATCCTGCCCGGCGAAGGTCATAAAACAGAGAATATTCGCCCGTAAGCTCGTGCCTGTATTCGCTTAATACCATTTGCAGGGGATCGGTTATCGGCGTGGTGGGTTTACCATCCCAGGTAAGACCGTCCTGCATAACGGCAGGCGCAGTACCGCCCCAGGCCCTGTCCCTAACAGTTTTCAGATCAGCCATAGCGCCCGGGATATCACCGGTGCGAACTTCACACTCGGCCTTGTCCAGCAAAATCTCAGCATAACGTAATAAAATTTGGTTTTGGGAGCCGAAGATCACCTGTGAACCTGAATTGCCGGTAAGCGTCGGATCGCGCCATTTTTTTGCGCAATAATAGCCTGAACGTTTCTGATCGGATTTTCCGAACCAGGGATGGGTGAGTGTTCCGCAAGTGTTGATGATATTGCCATCATCGCCAATGTAACGAGAGTCGCCGCCTGCAAAACCGGCTTGTACCTGCGGGTAACCCTTTATACCGCCCCATTTGGCAATAATACCGGGACTTACGATTGGGTCGCCGGGGCCAATTATGGTGGCGCCACGGCGTAGGTCGCCCGCCTGGTAAGAGTACCAGAGCCCCGGGTTTCCATAGTCATAGCCGAAATTATCCACTTCTTCCGGCCAGCTGAAATCGTCAATCCAGGCTATTTCGCCGCCATTTTGCCAGCCGCCGTCCCAGCTTTGCGATCCGTTAACGTCAAACTGGATCTCAAAAAGAGATTCGTCATTGTTTTGATGATCAAATTCATGAACGTCAACGAAATTCGGTAGCAGGTGATAGTTATTGGTAAGCTCAGGATTGTTAAAGGCCGCCAGTGCGGCAGTATAATTCTTTAACCACATTTGGGCGGCCCCTTCGTACCCATAAGCGGCGCCTTTGGTAGCGCGGCCCAAATCGGCAGGAGCGAGCGTTGTCTTTGACAATAACAGACTTTCCGCTTTTTGCATATCAGCCACAACCTGTTTGAATACATCATCCTGGCTGCTTCGCGGGGTTAAGCCATTGGTCTCGGCTTTTAATTCGAGCGGAACACCGCCAAAAGCTCCTGCGAGATAATAATAAGTCATACCTCTCATGAAGTAAGCTTCACCTGTCAAACGGTCGGCCAAAGCGGCGGTAACTATACCCCTGGCCTTAGCAGAAGCTATTACCTCAAGTGCGGCGTTTGCCCGGGCTATTCCGATATAGGAGTCGTTCCAGAAAGTCGGCAGAGCATAGAAATCGGCCGGGATAGCATAATAGTTCCATACAATATCAGCGCCGTAGTTAAACCAGTCGTGTGTTTGGAAATTTGCATAGTACCAGATCGATTTCTTCAGCAGATCACTGCTTTGGTAGGCGTCATAAATACCGTTCACAATTTTCACGACGTCTGCCGAAGTGTTGAATGTGGCGCCGATCGTGGATTGGAAGGTGTCAGTATGGTTCAAAAAATTCTTTTTGCAGCTGAGCGGCGTCAAAAGCGCCGCTAAAATGACTATAAACGCTGCATTTATTTTGTTAATTTTCATATCCTGTAATATTTTCTTCCTTGTTAAAAAGTTACATTTAAACCGATTGTAAAATATTTGGAACCCGGATAGGTGCCATTGTCTATGCCATTGTTGGTCGGCACTCCATTTTGTATCCCGATCTCGGGGTCAAGACCCGAGTACTTGGTAATGGTGAACAAGTTCTGTGTAGAAACATATACCCTTATTTTTGACACGGCCAGTTTCTTTGCGATATCTGGCTGCAGGGTATAACCTATGGTCAGGTTCTTTAATTTCAGGAAACTTCCGTCTTCGATCCATGCGCTTGAGGGAACATTACTGCCGATAGCATCGTCATTATAAGTAACCCTGGAATAAACATTTGAAGGATTGGAAGGCGTCCAGTGATTGATGTAGTAATCATAGCTGACGTTCTCTACACCGACAAAGCTTCGGTTCTGAAAGCTGCCCAGCGTACTTTTTTCATAATTCAGGATCTTGTTTCCATAGACGCCGTAGAAGTAAGCGTTAATATCCCACGCTTTGTATGAAAAGTCGAGGTTCAAGCCTCCGTAAAACTTAGGCAGCGGGCTTCCTAAACTTGTCTGATCAGATGGGGTCACCTGGCCGTCGCCATTCAGATCTGCAAAATAACGGTCGCCGGGGCCGGTACCTGCCTGCTGGTAATATGGATTTGACGGATTTTTCGCCGCCGCCTGCGCGTTGAGGGCGTTGATCTGCGCCTGGCTCTGGAATATGCCGACAGATTTATATCCGTAAAATTCGCCTACCGGCTGACCGATGTTGGTTTCAGAATAAGTTCCCCAGCCAAGACCTGCTAAACTCAGGCCGCCTGCTGCGGGCGCCAAATTGGTTACAAAGGTTGTTCCCGAAGTGATGCTGGTAAGCTTGTTGTTAACTGTCGCAAGTGTCAAGGTCGCGCCAAAACGAACGTCCCTGTTTACAGCATGGTTGTAACTGATGGCAAACTCCAGGCCGCTGTTTTCCATACTTCCTACATTCCTCGTTTCGAAATTATAGCCTGTTTGCGCAGGCGCGGCAAGCGTTAGCAGGAAGTCCTTTGATTTTCTCTTATACCAATCCGCCGTCACCGTAAGCTCGCCATTTAAAAACGAAGCATCTATGCCGATATCGGTTTGATAGTCGGTTTCCCATTTCAAATCGGGATTTGCAGGCTGGGTAGGTACTATGCCCGGCAGATAAACCTTATTAAACGGATAGCCCGCATTGTCATTCGGCGACAATGCGCCGGTGGTTGAATATAACGCCAGGTATTGATAGGTTCCAATAGATCCCTGGTTGCCCACCTCGCCATAACTGCCCCTGAAATTCAGATCGGACAGCCAATCGACGTTTTTCAAAAACGACTCTTCCTTGGCTTTCCATTTGACGGCGCCTGACGGGAACGTACCGTATTGATGGCCAACATTAAATTTAGAAGACCCATCCCTTCTCACGGTGCCTGTGATATAGTACTTACCGGCATAGTTATAACTCAACCGTCCGAACTGGGATGCTAAAGAGTAAATATTCTGCCCGTTGCCGCCTACGTCGAGCAGCAGGTTTGTGGTCTGCTGCAGGTCCCTGATCACATTGTTGGGAGGGATCCCGCTGCCGCCCATGGCTGTATAAATATTTTCCTGTTCGGAAACGCCGCCGACAAAATTGATGGTATGCAGGCCGAAAGTCTTGTCGTACGACACGGTGTTCTCCCATACCCAGTTAAAGGTGTTGTTTAAGTGTTGGGAATACAATGCGTTTTGCGTAGCGCCGCCCAGGTTATACTGCTGATCGATACGGTCATCAGAAGGCTGGAAGAAAGAGCCCGAATAGTCGTTTAAATTTAAACCGGCATTGCTTTTGATCTTCAGCCCGTCGATGACGGTAGCTTGTAATGAAAAGTTAGTCAAAAAGTTATTGGTGATATTTTGGTAACGGTCGCTTTCAATAGTGAAAACCGGGTTACCATATTTCGCAACATAAGTATTATTGGGGTTGTAGAAACCGTAATTTCCATTAGCATCCACAACCTCGCTGGTCAACTTGTTACCACCGTCCATGGTTGGCGGCAGTTCGCTTAACTGCACCAAAGCCCCGGTGCCGAAAGGGTTGTTCGCATCCTCATAGCTATATTTGATATTGGATGAGGCCTGAAGCCATTTGAACGGCTGGTAATCGACATTGAGGCCAAGGGTAAGCCTTTTAAAATAGGAACCCAATACGATACCTTTCTGATCATAATAAGCCAATGAAGCAGCAGACTGAACCTGGCTGCCGCCGCCCCGTATGGCGAGATTATAGTTTTGAGCTAAGCCTGTGCGGTAAACGGCGTTTTGCCAGTCGATATTGGTCAGGGAAGATGGATTGCGCCATTGGGGCAATTCGACAAAATTATGCTGGGGGTCCGCGTCGGCAACTTCATTGGCCAACGTGGCCCATTGCTGCGCATTTAACACATGATATTCCCTGGGTTTACCCTGGAACGCATCGTAAGTATCAAAATTAACCTGGGTGCCATCTTTCCTGCCTCTTTTTGTAGTGATAATGACGACACCGTTGGCAGCCCTGATACCGTAAATAGCAGTAGCAGACGCATCCTTTAATATGTCTATCGAAGCAATGTCATAGGGATTGATATTGCCAATACCTCCGTCCAGGGGATAACCATCGACCACATACAATGGACCGTTTCCGTTGGTAGCCAGGCTGCCGACGCCTCTTATCAACACGGATACGTTGCCGCCCGGTGAGCCATCGTTGTTCGTAACCTGCACGCCTGCCGCGCGGCCCTGCAAGGCTTGATCTAAAGTAGTAACCGGCACCTGCTCTATTTGCTTTGCGCCAACAGAGCTGATCGAACCCGTCAGGTCTTTTCGCTTCTGTGTGCCATAACCAACAACCACTACCTCGGTTAGCGATCTATTATCTGTGGTTAATTTTACATTGATATTGGTACTACCGCCGACTGCGACCTCCTGGCTTGCATAACCGATAAACTTAAAAACAAGCGTACTCTTACTATCGGCTCTGATGGAATAACTTCCGTTTGAACCGGTAACGGTCGCCGTTGCCGCGCCTTTGACGGTAACGGTTACTCCGGGTAAAGGTTGCCCGTTTTCAGCATCGGTTACCGTGCCTGTAACGAGAGCACTTTGTGAATAGCCGGACAGGCTTATCAGTAAAAGCGATAAACACATCCCGATCAAAGCCACGAAATTTTTAATTTGTAGTCTTACAATCATACATTTTTTGTTAAAGGTTAATATTGGTTTTAAAGGCAACTGAGAACGTTCTTTACTCCTTAAAAGAATATTCTTAGTGGTGGTAATAAAATTAGCCGGGCTGAGAAACGGGTTGTAACAGAATTGTTAATATTTATATAACAAATGTTAACCTACGGTAACTGTTTGATTATCAGATAAATGATAAAATGCCTTTAAAAAGTCAGTGCGGGAAGTATATGTTAGGACGGATGTCAAAAAATAATATGACAATTCGTAACAGCAAACTTTAGAAGCCGCAAGATGATATTTTACCGGACAGTGAGCCGTCAGGAAATTAAAACTCATTGATCGCCTGGGCAGGCTCTTTTTTACGAATCTCGCTGAGGTATTCGGATGGGAGTGTCCCGTATTCCTCCTTAAAGACCTTTGAGAAATAGGTGGGGTTATTGAACCCTACTTCGTAGGCTATGCTGGCGATGCTTAGTTTACTTTTTTCCAGCAGTTGAACGGCTCTTTTTAAGCGGATCGTTCTTATACATTCGACCGGCGTTTTTCCGGTAAGCGTCAGCAGCCGTTTGTAAAGCGACACCCGGCTCATCGACATTTGCTGGCTCAATTCTTCAACAGAAAAATTAGGATTGGTGATATTCTGTTCGATACAGGCAAGCGTATTTTTCACAAATTTTTGGTCTTCGGATACGATATCCATGTCCCGGGCTTGTATCTCCACCTGTTTCTGATAGGTCTTCTTCAGCGTCTGCTGCATTTGCAACAGGCCATTAATTTTTGATAATAATATCTCAAAATTAAATGGCTTTGTGATATAGTCGTTCGCTCCGCATTCGGTACCCGCCAGCAAATCGGCCTCTTCGCTTAGTGCCGTGAGTAAAATAATAGGCGTATGGGCGGTACGTTCATCGTTCCTGATCTTACTGCAAAGATCCAAGCCGTTCATTTCAGGCATGGCAATATCGCTTACCACCAAATCAGGATGCATGGACAGTGTTTTTTGCCAGCCGTCCCTGCCGTTTGTGGCCTCTATAATATTAAAATTCTGTTTGAGGTTATCTTTAAGGTAAAACCTCAGGTCGTCATTGTCTTCGATGAGCAGGATGACTGGTTTTTTGCCTGAATCAAGGATGTGCTCGCCAGTTTTTGATCCATTGGCGGTACCTTTGGTCAATGGTGCAGCTGTGTCAACCTTTTCACACTCAATTCCTACCGGAATGCGTATTGTAAAGCAGCTTCCTTCGCCCGGCTCACTTTCCACCGAAATATCACCATTATGCATTTTGACGAATTCCCGACTGATGGACAGGCCGATACCGCTGCCCTGGTTCAACAGGCTTTCGGGCAAATTGTCCTGGAAGAACCGTTCAAATATTTTCTCCTGTTTGTCTTTGGGGATACCGATGCCGGTATCCATTACTTTTATTACCAGTTGCTGTTCAGGAGAACCGTCACCGCTGTCGGCAAGGCTTAGGAACACGCTGATGTGCCCTCCGGAGCCAGTAAATTTAAAAGCATTCGACAGGATGTTGAATAACACCCGCTCTATTTTATCCCTGTCAAAATTAGCCGTCAGCGATTCGACTTCGCTATCAAAGATGTAATCGATCTTATTTTGGCCGGCCATGTCTGTGAACGAATGGCAGATCTCTTTAATAAACTGCGCGATATCGCCTCTTTGCAGGTTCAGCTTCAATTCCTTAAACTCCATCTTTCTAAAGTCCAGGAGCTGATTGACCAGGTTCAGCAGCCGGCGGCCATTCCTCTTGATCATCAGCAATTGCTGCTGGGTCTCGGGCTTTTCATTCTTTTTTATGAGCGTATCGATCGGCGATATGATCAACGACAAAGGCGTTCTGAATTCGTGACTCACGTTCGTAAAAAACTTGATCTTCATCAGGTCGAGCTCATGCATCCGGCGGGCTTCTTCACGTTCTTTGGTCAATTGCCTTTCAGCTTCCAGTTTCATTTGTTTTTGCTCGAACTCCCGGCGAATTTTCAGGATGCCCCGGTGCCGGATATACAGCAAAAGACCCACGATAGCCAGTACATAGGTTATATAGGCCCACGCGGTCCTCCAGAAAGGGGGAAGGATTTTGATGTTTAACGTTGCGTAACTTTCATGACCAGGATCGTTGGGATTACTTGCCCTTACTCTGAGCACATAGTCGCCCGCATCCATATTTGTATAGGTTGCCTTACGCGACCCTTTTGGCGCCAGGAGCCACTGATGATCAAAACCGTCGAGCCGGTAGTGGTAGATGATCTTGTCAGGGTTAAAATAATCACAGGCGGCAAACTCAACGCTGAACACATTTTCATTATGTTTCAGCACCAGCGACTGTGTTTCGGTGATCGATCGGTTTAAGACGACGCGCCCCCCGATGGTATCGCCGACTTTGGCGCTTTTGTTAAATAGCTGAAAATCGGTAAATATCAGTTTTGGCTTTAAAGAAAATGCATGAATACTTTCAGGGTTAAACCAATTGAACCCATGAGCGCCCCCGAATATCATGTCGCCGTTTCTCGTTCTCAGCGCAGCATTCGCGTTATATTCCCTGCCCTGCAAACCGTCATATTCATCGTATTTGTGTATGTGGTAGCTTTTAGGGTCATAACGGTCGCTCAATCGCATATTGATAAGACCATTTGCTGTGCTGATCCACATCGTGCCGGTTTTGTCTTCCAGGATATTCAGTACGTTGTTGTCGGGCAGGCCTTTCCGCTCATCGACATTGGTAAAGGTGTTAGTTTTATTATTGAGAATACTCAGGCCATCTTTAGTACCGATCCAGAAAAACCCCTGCCTGTCCTGAACGATGCTATTCACGTCGTTGTCGATCAGGCTGTTCGGATTAGCAGGATTAGTATAGTAATGCTTTACGATGTTCGACCCCTTTTCAATGACGTCGATCCCTTTATCTCTTCCAATCCAGATGTTTTTTTGCTTGTCCTCGTACAATACGGAAGTATATTCGGATGTCATCGCATAGCGCGGATGGATGAAACTATCGGTCGCGGGATCATAAATATTCATCGCACCGGCAAAAGTACCCACCCATAGTTTCAATGACGAGTCCTCGAGAATGCTATAAATACGGTCATCCGAAATGCTTGCCGGCGCCTGGTCGTTGTGCCGGTAATGAATAAAAGAATTTCCGTCCAGCCGCTCCAGTCCGCCAAAATAGGTGCCTATCCACAGCCGGTTTAAGTGATCGATGCATAAGCTGACGATAACATCGTTGGATAAACTCTTAGGATTCGATGGATCGTGCCTGAACTGGGTATATCTTTTGGCTGACTTATTGTAAAAGATAAGGCCGCCGCCATTTGTTCCGATCCACAGGTTCCCTTTGGCATCCTCGACAAAACAATCGACATCCTCATAAGGCAGGCTTGCATTGTTGGAAAGGTAATGTTTAATGAGCGGGAACTGGATGATGCCTTTATGAAAATAGCTTACCCCTTGTTTGTATGTTCCGGCCCAGATAATGCCCGTATTGTCTTTATAAAGCTGCACACAATCGCCGCCGAGTGATTTTCCGTCATCTTCCTTATTGGTCAGGTAGCTCACCTTATGGGTTTGAGCATCCACCAGGTTTATACCGCCATGATCGGTACCTATCCAGATATTATTGTCGTTACCCTGTACGATCGTATTGACTACATTGACATTGAGCTTAAGCTCCGGTGTATCCTTCCCGTAGTGAGCTAAGACACCTGTTGTGGTATTGTAGCAATAGGCTCCTTCAAAGGTGCCTGCGGCATAGATCCATAAATTCCCGTCATTGCTCAAAATGGCCGAATAAGTTTCCGGCTTACTATGCGATAGGTTGGTCAGGATGTAAGATCGTGACAGCGTGCTATAAGTATGTGCATCTACCTTTTCGATCATACCATCGCTGTAGATGAACCAAAGATTTTTATTTACCCCGGCGATAATATCGGTCACGCGGTGGATAGATTGCACCCCCATAGAATTTGACCGGGATTTAAAAGCATAAGTGGTTTTATGCTGAGGGTTATAAACATAAACGCCATTGTGCTCGGTTAAAAACCAGAAATTGCCGTTGTTATCCTTTCTGATCGCGTTCAGCTGATCATCAGGCACGCCGTAGCGCGATAGCATACGTGGTATATCGTTGCTAAACGACTCGGTGCTTGAATTATAAACGCTGATATTGCTATGCGTATATACCCACATGCTTTGGTCGGGGCCCTCTTCAATGCGTTCGACGTTATTCCCGGCTAAAGAATTGCGATCGCCAGGTTCATGCTTAAATACTTTGAACTGGTAACCGTCGTACCGGTTCAATCCTGATACGGTGCCAAACCACATAAAGCCATTGGCGTCTTTAAAAATGCAGTTTACCCGGTTATTGGAAAGCCCGTTTGTAATATCAAGATGCGAAAACTGGTATATATTCTTCTGCGCGTACAAATATTGATGTACAAAAAAACACGAAAGAAAGGCTATGATAAGCCGGTTGCGCATAGTTTACAATTGGTTTTTCAGCATACTGAGAGCGTTGCTGATGCCCTAAGATATTAATAATTGTATATCAAACAATTAATTAATGAAAATAAATCTATTGGTTTTTTGCGCTCAACGGGTAGTTAGCAAAACTTTTACTAATGTTGGTTTTGCGCCAAGGGCAGGGCCACCCCAATCGGTTTCATCGCCGTTGAGTATGCGAAGCGGTTTGAAAGAGCCGTTGTCATAAGTTCCCTCTTCAACTTTAAGATATTGCCACGCTTTGCCCGCATTCCGGCCTGTGGGGTGAAAAGTAATGCGGCAAAGTGATCCTATCAGCAGAAACTGGTCTTCTCCCAATTGAACGATCATTAGGTTTCCATCAGGTTCCTTGTTTGGAAAGTTATCGCCACCTTGCCGGGTACCAAATGAAATAACAGCCTGCCACATACCGAGATCGACCGTTTGAGCGACATGGTCTACGGTTTCTGTTACAGCTTTTATCTTTTTTTCAAATAACCATTTGGCTATCTCGCGCATCATTGGCGATAAGGCTGCATAATTCTGCGCAAAAGGCGCCAGTTCTTTTTCCAGTTCAGGCTTTGTTATTACCCGGCCATTGTCATCAATACCAAACGGCGAAAAACCGATGCCGCCATGTGCGATAACGTCAAAAAGATATTTGGCTTTATCCGGGCTTAAACCCGTTTCGGGAACAAAAAGCACGTTATCCGGGCGGTCATATAACTCGATCACTTTCAATATCCTTTCGCTGCCCGAAATATAGATGTCCGGCGCCAGCAGGTCGATCGCCGGCGCAGCAGCTTTCCAGATCGGGATCACATTGTCTGTGGGCCCGCCGCTTTCATAGTTCGTCGCAGGCGGATTGGTCAGCGGGTCGCGCAGGGCCGCATTTACATACATAGG
>JAFDZL010000041.1 GCA_018266935.1 Bacteroidota bacterium
ACTTACGGCAGCGATGACATAGACAATATGACCAATATGAACTACCGCACTGCCAACAGCCGTGGCAGCGCTATAAGGATGTGCATGATGCTGACCGATATGGATATAGACAATGATGTGCTGCTGGTAGCTTCGCGCAAAGGCAATTCGCTCGAAAATGTTTACGGTATGGGTGATTTTGACGCCGCCATTCGTATCACCGATGGCGCTAAAACGTATTATATGTTTTTTGATGACGCCTTCCTGCATTTTAATGAGATACCCGAGCAATACCAGGGGGAAAAAGTGATGGTGATGCACCCTAAGCGTCATAATTCGCAGCATTATAGCTTTACCTACTCCGATAATGTATTGCCCATAACACCTTCCGATAAAAACCGTACCGAAGAGTCGATCCACGTCAGCCTTGTACCCGGCAATATGCAGCGGCTGAACATTGACCGCACGGTAAAGGAAACGGGTGCACAGCGCCACGACGATCAGAAATTGCTGGTCCCGGTACAGGATGTTGATAACGGGTACGCAGATATGGTGAAAGGTAAAAGCCTGAAGGAAAGGCTTTCCCAGTCGTCCGAGCTCAAGAAAAAAGCCGATGCCTTTACCGCGGCGCTGGATAAGGAGCGGACGGAACAGGAGAAAAATTTTACGAGCGAGATCAAAAGCACTTATGACCAGGACCCTCAAAAGTTGAACAGCTTCAAGATCATCAATACAGCCCTCGAAAGCACGCCCAACCCGGTTTTTACGTTCACAGAATCGTTCACTTTCGATAATATGGTGAAAAAAGCCGGCAACAACTATATCATCGATGCAGGTAAGCTGTGCGGTGTTTTTTTGAAGTTGGACGACAAGGAAAAACAGCGCAATATAGATGTGTTTATGAATGCCGCGCGCTCTTTCAGCTACACGATAGTGGTTGATATACCGCAGGGGTACGCCGCTAAAGGTACGGAGGAACTGAATGTGCAGAAATCGAACAAGGCCGGTTCGTTCGCCTGTTCGGCGGCAGCCAATGGTAACAAGCTGACGATTACGGTGAACCGGGTTTATGTGAATAATTTTGAAAAAGCGGCCGATTGGCCTTTATTGGTGGATATGATCTCGGCTGCTTCGGACTTCAGTTCGAAGAAGATACTTTTTGAAAAGCAGAATTAAGGAGGTCGGAAGTCAGAGGTCGGAAGTCAGAAGTCCGGGGAAGGATACTTTAAGCGCCCTTGTAATCTTTTTTGATCTCACTCCACGGGCGTGAGGTGGTTTTGCCATCTAGAAAGTCAGCTTTGCGTTGCAACACTTCCTTTATTTCAATAGCGGTCAACAGATGCCTGCCAGGTTTTTGGGGGCCTTTCCGCTATGTATTTTTGAAGCCTTCATAGTCAAAAATAATCTATTTTTCGGGTTTGCTACAGCGAAAAAATCATGACAATCTGTAAATCCTATAAATCATGGTTCATACAAAATCCTATCTTTGCAGCCTATGACAGCCGCCGAGATACGCAAAGCATTTCTTGATTTTTTCGCTTCAAAAGGACACCAGATCGTGCCTTCAGCGCCTATTGTGGTGAAGAACGACCCGACACTGATGTTCACCAACGCTGGTATGAACCAGTTCAAGGATATTTTCCTGGGCGAGGCGCCTGCCAAATATCCGCGCGTGGCCGATACGCAGCGCTGCCTGCGCGTTTCGGGCAAGCATAACGACCTGGAAGAGGTAGGTATCGATACCTATCATCATACCATGTTCGAGATGCTTGGTAACTGGAGCTTTGGCGACTATTTCAAAAAAGAAGCCATCGCCTGGAGCTGGGAGCTGCTGACAGAAGTCTATAAGATCGATAAAAGCAGGCTGTACGTCACCATTTTCGAAGGCGACGAAAAAGAGGGCCTGCCGAAGGACCAGGAAGCATTCGATTACTGGAAACAATATGTGCCAGAAGATCACATCCTGTTGGGCAACAAGAAGGACAACTTTTGGGAAATGGGCGATACCGGTCCCTGCGGGCCATGTTCGGAAATACATTACGATAACCGTTCGGAAGGTGAACGGTTAAAGGTGAGAGGCGAAAGGCTGGTAAACCAGGACGACCCGCAGGTGATCGAGATATGGAATAACGTGTTCATCCAGTTCAACCGCCTGAAAGATGGTTCCCTGCAGCCGCTGCCCGCAAAGCATGTGGATACGGGGATGGGTTTTGAGCGGTTGGTAAGGGTGCTGGAAGGCAAGTCGTCGAACTATGATACCGACGTGTTCCGTGGACTGATCAGCTACATTGCCGAAAAGAGCGGAAAAGCATATAACAAAGACGCCAAACCCGGCGACGCCGTTTGGAACACGGCCGTAGCCATGCGGGTGCTCGCCGACCATGTCCGCGCGGTAAGCTTTACCATCGCTGACGGGCAATTGCCATCGAACAACAAGGCCGGTTATGTCATCCGCCGTATTTTGCGCAGGGCGGTGAGGTATCAGTACCAATACCTGGGTTTCAAAGAGCCTTTCCTGAATACATTGGTGCCGCTTTTGGCTGAACAATTTCATGGTGTTTTTGATGAACTGTGGAACCAGAAGGATTTTGTGCAGAAGGTGGTGTTAGAGGAAGAGAATGCGTTTTTGAGAACATTGGAGCAGGGTATTAGGAAAATAGGTGAATACATCATGCTAGCTAAAGTCCTAAGAGACCCTGAACGAAAAGAGTTAGCGCTTATTGATCCATCGATGTTGGTTATACCGGGAGAGGTTGCATTTGAACTTCAAGATACCTACGGATTCCCTATTGATTTGACTCAGTTAATCGCCCGAGAAAACGGATTGACTGTCGATGTAGACGGCTTTAACAAGGCACTTGAGGCTCAAAAAAACCGTTCCCGCGCTGCAACTGCCATCGACACCGGCGATTGGGTGGTGCTGAAAGATGACGACACCGTCGAATTTACCGGCTACGATGAAACGGAAACCATCGCCCATATTGTGAAATACCGCAAGGTAACCGCCAAAGGTAAAGAGCAGTACCAAATTGTATTGGATAAAACACCTTTCTATGCGGAAAGCGGCGGCCAGGTAGGGGATACGGGTCAGTTGGTTTTCCCGGATGGCGAGATCATCGAAGTGACCGATACCAAAAAGGAAAACGCGCTGATCGTGCATTTCACAGATAAGCTGCCTTCCGAAGAAGCGATGGACGATGCGCTGACGGCCATTGTTGATCCTGAACGCAGGCATAGTATCGAGGGTAACCACTCGGCTACGCACCTGCTGCGTGCGGCTTTGAAACAGGTGCTGGGCACGCACGTAAACCAGAAAGGGTCCTTAGTGAACGACGAGTACCTGCGTTTCGACTTTTCACATTTCGCCAAAGTGACCGATGTGGAATTAGCGGAGATCGAAGCTATCGTCAATGAGAAGGTCCGCGAGAATATCCCGCTAAAGGAGGAACGCAGCGTGGCTTACCAAACCGCTATCCAGGCCGGCGTAACCGCGCTGTTCGGCGAAAAGTATGGCGAATATGTACGCGTGATCACTTTCGATGATGACTATTCCAAAGAACTCTGCGGCGGTACGCATGTGAAAGCCACGGGCCATATCGGTTATTTCAAGATCATCAGCGAAAGCGCTGTGGCTGCCGGGGTGCGCCGTATCGAGGCGATAACGGGAGTCGGCGCCGAAAACTATATCAATGAGCAAAGCCGGCTGATCCACCAGTTGAAGGAACTGCTCAAGAACCCGAAGGACCTGGGCAAAAGCATCGAGGCCTTGCTGGACGAGAACAGCAAGCTGAAGAAGGAAGTGGAAAAAGCGGTGCTCGAGAAGTCGTCGGGTCTGAAGAATGAGCTGGCTAAGAAAGCGCAGCAGATCAACGGGATTAACTTTATAGCTGAGGGCGTTAAGCTACCTACTGCCGATGCTGTCAAAAATTTGGCTTATCAGTTGAAGGACATAGTTCCCGATATGTTCCTGGTTTTAGGAACTATTATTAATGATAAACCGAGCTTAACCGTAATGCTTTCAGATAATTTAGTAAAAGATCGAGGTCTTAACGCTAGTAATATAGTTCGCGAATTAGCTAAAGAGATTGAGGGCGGTGGTGGCGGTCAGCCTTTTTATGCGACTGCGGGCGGTAAGGATGTCTTTGGCTTGCCGGTTGCGCTGGAAAAGGCCAAGTCGTTTGTTTCTTAGGTATTATCAGGCGCTGTCCGAAGTCTCTCGTCTAGGAAAAACTATGCACTAAAAATTTATGGTTTACACTTTTTTGATAGAAAATATCATAAATAGTTGATTATCAAGTTATTAATGCCTGAAAGCCACGAAAAAGTGTAAACCATGTAAACCATGATCGGTTTACGGGCCGATTTTGCCGTTATAGGCGGAAATTGAGTTTTTCGCTTATATTTGGCGTCCGCATGGTGCTGTGCGCCAATGATAAGAAGATATGACTGTTGCGTCCGATAAATATGAGCTGGTAGTGGGGTTAGAGGTGCACGCGCAGCTATCTACTTTAAGCAAAGCCTTTTCATCCGATTCAGCGGCTTTTGGCGGCGACCCGAACGAGCATGTGAGCCCGGTATCGCTCGGTCACCCCGGTACACTGCCGCGGATGAACAAAAAAATGGTGGAATACGCGGTAAAAATGGGTTTAGCCTGTAATTGCACCATCAACCTGAACAATACATTCGCCCGCAAGAACTATTTCTATGCCGACCTGCCCAAAGGTTACCAGGTCACGCAGGACCAGGCGCCGGTTTGCCTGGGCGGATATATCACTGTCAGGCTTTCGGATGGCTCAAAGAAAGAGATCGCCATCCATCATATCCACATGGAAGAAGATGCCGGCAAAAGCATGCACGATCAGCATCATTCCGATTCGTTCATCGACCTGAACAGGGCCGGGGTACCGCTTTTAGAGATCGTATCGGAGCCGGATATGCGCAGCAGCGAAGAAGCCGGGCAATACCTGGCCGAGATACGCAAACTGCTGCGCTACCTTGACATTTGCGATGGCAACATGGAAGAAGGCAGCATGCGCTGCGATGCCAACATTTCTGTACGGCTGAAGGGCAATACCGAATTCGGCAACCGCTGCGAAGTGAAGAACATGAACTCGATCCGGAATGTGCAGCGGGCTATCGAGCACGAATTTGAACGCCAGGTGGCAGTGCTTGAAGCAGGCGGCAGGATCGAACAAAATACACTGAACTTCAATGCCGATACAGGAGAGACGTCAGTATTGCGGACCAAGGAAATGGCCAATGACTACCGCTATTTCCCCGAACCCGACCTGCAGCCATTGTACCTGGATAAAGCTTATGTGGACACGATAAAGAACGCCCTTCCCGCGCTGCCCAACGAGCTTTATGAGAAATATGCCGGTGAACTGGGCCTGCCCGAATATGATGCGTCTGTCATCACGGCCGATAAGGAGTCGGCGATGTACTTTGAGGAACTGATCACTTATACGAACAACTATAAATCGGCCGCAAACTGGCTGATGGGCACGGTGAGATCGTATTTGAACGAAAATAACATTGCTATTACCGATTTTACCGTAAACCCTGCTAATTTGGCTGCGCTAATCGCGTTGGTTGATGAGGGCAAGGTGAATAATTCGGTGGCCGCCCAAAAGCTATTCCCGGAAATGCTGAAGCAACCTGGCAAATTGCCTGAGCGTATAGCCAATGAACTTAACCTGCTGATCTCGGCCAGCCAGGATGATGTGCAGCAGTTCATCGATGCGGCTATCGCGAAGTTCCCGGATAAGGTGCTCGAATACCGTAAAGGGAAAAAAGGCGTTTTAGGTTTGTTCATGGGCGAGATCATGAAAAGCTCCAAAGGGCGTATCGATCCCCAAAAAACCAACCAATTATTAATAAAAGAATTAGAATCGAAATAAAAAGTTAGATATGAGATATGAGATTTGAGATGTGAGATTTTTTGGCGGGTTTCTGACTGAAGGTTTCCAATCAACATTCCACATTTTTGTCTCAATTCTCATATCTCAAATCTCATATCTCATGAAATATTTGTCTTTTTTAGCCCTACTCATAATATTGCTGGCTTTTGGCTGCAATCACTCATCGAATAATGGCTCCAATTTTACTATATCGGGCACTGTGACCAATCCGGGTAGTGTAAAGAAGGTTTACCTGTTCCAGGCTGATAGCGCGGGGCTTAATGTTGTTGACTCAACCAACGTCGATAATGACGGCAAATTCAAATTTAGCCGTTCGTCTTCGTTTGCCAATCTTTTTGATCTGAAAGTTGGCAATGTGGCCATATTCGACCTGATCGCAAAAAACGGTGATGACATCGATTTCTCGACGAATTTGGCAGATACTGCTCATGCCTATACCATTACGGGGTCGGATGAGTCCGGAAAGATCCAGGAGTTCAATAAGATCAACAATGTATTTAACGGTCAGATCAAAAGTTTGACCGGGGAATATAGCGCTGCGGTTCAGAAAGCGGGACATGAAAATGATTCGCTGCTGGGCGTTTACCGGCCGAGGTTTCAAAAGATACTTAGTGCACAAACTGATGCCATTCTGAAATTTGCTAATGAGAATAAGACTTCGCTTGCGGCTTTTTATGCCATGATGTCGATCACCGACCCGATGAAATACGAACCGCAGATGGTTGCATATGCGGACGACATTAAGGGAAAATTCACGGATAACCCAGCGGTACAGCGCTTTGAAAAGCAAATGGCCGAAGTGGCGCCCGTTACCGTCGGTCATAAGGCGCCCGACTTTACAACGACCGGCATCGATGGCAAACCAGTTAAGCTTGACGATTACAAAGGGAAATATGTGCTGATCGATTTCTGGGCGTCATGGTGTGAACCTTGCCGCCAGGAAAATCCCAATGTCGTTAAGCTATATAAACAATACAAGGATAAAGGCCTGAATATACTCGGCATCTCTCTTGATGTGGACAAAAACGCCTGGCAGCAGGCCATTAAACAGGATAAACTGACCTGGTCGCATGCTTCCGACCTCAAACGTTTTGACGGGCCGACCGAGCTGCTTTATCACATCCAGGCTATTCCGTCAAACTTTATTATAGACCCGCAGGGTAGTATCGTAGCTAAAAATATCATGGGTTCAGACCTTGAAGAATTTTTAAACAAAACGTTTAATAAGGCTCAACCGTAAGTTAAGAAAAGGTAATACTTAACAATTTGTTAATATTTGGTTAACCATTTGCTGTTGTAAAGGTCATACTTTTATGCAAAAATTCAACCATGAGCACATCGCCTAAACAAAAGATACTGATTGTTGACGACGAACCGGACATTTTAGAGCTTATAGAGTACAACCTGAAAAAGGAAGGTTACCAGGTTTATACCGCCCGTAATGGCCAGGAAGCCGTTTCCGAGGCGAAGAAGGTGCTTCCTGACCTGATCGTACTGGATATCATGATGCCCAAAATGGATGGTATAGAGGCCTGCCGCATTATGCGCACCATGCCCGAGTTCAAAAATACTTTCATGGTGTTTCTGACCGCCCGCAGTGAAGAATATTCTGAGATAGCCGGATTTAATGTTGGCGCTGACGATTACATCGCAAAGCCGATCAAGCCGCGCGCCCTGGTAAGCCGTATCAACGCTATCCTGCGCCGCAACGCCCCGGCCGAGGAAGTGACAGATAACAAGCTGGAAATCGGCGGCCTGACGATCGACCGGGAAGCTTACCTGGTTTTTCAGAAGGGTGAGAAGGTAGTATTGGCCAAGAAGGAATTTGAACTGCTTTACCTGCTGGCATCCAAACCGGGCAAGGTTTACACCCGCGAGGTAATATTGAAGAACATTTGGGAGGATTCGGTAGTCGTTACCAATCGTACCATAGATGTCCAC
>JAFDZL010000419.1 GCA_018266935.1 Bacteroidota bacterium
AGCAGCCCCACCGGTACCGAATATTTACACAAAGGCTTCCGGATATGCCTTCAATGATTACTTTTGCTGGTCCCAGGTTAATTCATTGCCCGAAATATGCCATCACCTTCACTAAAAAATAACTGGACGGCAATATGGAATTCGCGTTACAAACGCTATCAAATGATCATGGGGACCATAATCGTCCTTAGCATAATTTTTACCTTACCGTTCTTTTTCGCCCACATTCAAAGAAGGAAAGGGGTGGTGTTAAATGATTGGCTGCTGGCACGCATACCTCCGTATGATGTATCCGCATTAATTTTTGCATTGATCATGGTTATGTCTTTATTAATACTGATCAGGGCCATCAGGAATCCTTCGATTTATATTACCTATTGCTGGACATTGATATTTGTCTATATCGTGCGTTTCGTTACCCTAAGCGTGGTTGCGCTCGATCCTCCTCGCGGGATGGTCCCGTTGGCCGACCCGATCAACAGTTTCTTTTCCGGGGACACCGTGATCACCAAAGACCTGTTTTTTTCAGGGCACACCGCTACGATGGTCCAGATATTTTTGTGCCTTGAAAAAAGAACGGATAAGCTCGTGGCGCTTATTGCAGCTTTTGCCGTTGCCTGTTTATTGCTGGTGCAGCATATCCATTACACCGTTGATGTGCTGGCGGCGCCTGTCGTTGTCTATGCGTGTTACCGGTTAACCCGCTATCTTTTTTACAAACAAAAGGCTGCCGCACCGGTGTTAGCGGTGCGGGAAGCAGTTCCGGAATCAAAATAACCGAAGGCTCTGTTTCATCATGGCCCGCCTGGGCGGCGTTATTGTTACTTTTGGGTCAACCCAAAAGCAACTATCCAGTCGCGGCAATGAGCGACAAAAGAAGATGTATCCCTTACCTGACCGGAAAGCACTGCTGTTTCTTATCATTTCTTCCCGAATTGCTTCGCACTCGCAAAACAGCTATTTTTGATAGAAAGGACTTTAGCACCCAGCCTTATGTACCGCCCGGGGATTGTCACCGACAGACTTCGCCACCGCTACTTTTTTGCGTGGTGCATTGCGCTGCTTTTCGCGGTTAATCTGGCGTATGGGCAAGGCGTTGCCACGATCAGGGAAAGTGATTTCGGCAGTCTTCACCAGGTACAATTCACCGATTCGCTGTGGTCCTTCCACCCGGGCGATTTCAACAACCCCCAACAGGCGGCAACGGATGTTTCGGGCTGGCGCACTTTCCGCGGCACCAGTTTCGACGTAGCCAATCCGCCGGCCGGCTGGCACGGGCTGGGCTGGTTCGGGCTATGGATAAAAGTGGATACCGGTTTGGTGAACCGCAAGCTGGCGATACGAATTAATCACGACGGCGCCTCTGAGCTATTTATTGACGGTAAGCCGATAGGCGGTTATGGCAAGGTTGGTCATTCAGCAGCCGAAATGAAAGCGGAGCGCGCTCCGAGGGACCTTATATCCGTGTGGTTCAGTGATACCAGGCCGCACCTACTCACCATTCATTATTCAAATTTCAGGCCCGCGTATTCTTTTCTTGGCTTTCAGCTTTTTATCGGCGACTATCAATTCACGGCGCAGCGGATGGACATTGATAAACGTTTACTGGACTATATTCCACTATGTGCAGCGGCACAGTTCATTCTCGCACTTTTGCACTTTTTGCTTTTCCTTTTTTACCCTAAACAGAAGCTGAGCCTTTATTATGCGCTCTATGTGGTCCTCGTCGGTATTACCTGCACAGGCGTCTATCTTTTTTACCAGGCGCATTCGCCGTCTGTCCAATATGCGGCAGACGCCCTGACCGGCGAGTGTAAAGTGCTCCTGATGTCGTCGGGTGTACTATTACTTTACCATCTCAATTATGCTCGCATCCCGCGCTGGCGGATCTTTGCGCTGTCCGTTGTTACTTTATTTTATATTATAATCTATTTCTTCAGACTTCTGCATATCCCCGACCAGCAGCGCCAGGACTATTTTTCAATCGTTTATTTCTTTTGCATGATGGATGGTTGCTGGTCGGTATGGCAGGTTATCCGGCGCCGGCAAAAAAATGTATGGCTGGTCGCGACCGGGGTGGTGGCAGTTACGCTATTGTATTACTTCTGCTGGGCCGACGTGTTTCATTTATGGCCGCAAAGGCTAAACGCTATGCGCGTATTCGTACTAAGCGCAGGCGAATTGATACTGCCGCTTTGCCTGTCCGTCTATATAGCGCTGGATTTTGCGCGAACCAATCAAAGGCTGGCAACGGAACTTGCCGAAGTTGAGCGGCTGTCGGCGCAAACGCTGGCACAGGAAACGGAAAAAAGAACGCTCTTGGCCGCGGAAGCCCGCCGGCTGGAAGAACTGGTTCAGCAACGGACAGCGGAACTGCGGGCGCAAGCCGATCAGCTGCGGGAAATGGATACGGTCAAATCCCGCTTTTTTACCAATATCACTCACGAATTCAGGACGCCGCTTACGCTGATCATAAACCCGGCGAAGGAATTGATGTCGGAGGTTGAAGAGGAACAAACGGTTCGGCAACTGCAATTGATACTGAACAATGCTACCCGGCTGCGGCAGCTGATCAACCAGTTGCTCGACCTCAGTAAACTGGAAAGCGGCGTGATGGAATTAAACCTGGGGCCAATGGACCTGGTATCGTTTGTCAAAGCGCATATAGCATCCTATGAGTCACTGATCAGGCATAAAGGACTTCAAATCAGGTTAGCCTCAGATTGGGAGCAGCTTTGGATACTGGGCGACCATGACAAGTTCGATACGATCGTGCTCAATATTCTGTCAAACGCGGTAAAGTTTACGGATAAAGGCTGCATAGAATTGTCGTTACAGAAAGACATGCACTCAGCCTCTGACGCATTTATTCTTAGCATAAAAGATACCGGCAGAGGCATTCCGGCTGAAAAGCTGAACTATATATTTGCCCGTTTTTACCAGGCCGACCCATCGGATACGCGTTCAGCCGAAGGCACGGGGATCGGATTGGCGCTGACAAAGGAACTGGTGGAATTGATGGGAGGCCATATAAGCGCGGAAAGCGAGGAGGATGTTTTTACACAGATCAGCATCAGTATGCCATACGTCGCTGCGACGGCCATGCCAGGGCAAGTAGAAGTCGCCCCTGTCGGGCCGTACCAAATGGATGAAGATAGCCCGTTAGCTATCGCTACTGATGATGAGCGCCCCCTCGTGCTGTTGATCGAGGACCATGACGAACTCCGCGATTTCATCCGGCGATCGCTGGCTGTCAAATACCAGGTGCTGAGCGCCGCAGACGGAAGCAAAGGTATTGCGATGGCTAAAGAACATATCCCCAACCTGGTGATCACCGACCTGATGATGCCGGTAATGAACGGTTACCAGGTAAGCGCCGAATTAAAGCACGACGAAAGGACCAGCCATATTCCTATCATCATTCTCACTGCAAAAACCGACTTTGACAGCCGCATCCAGGGCATTGAAACCGGTGCGGACGCCTACCTCGTCAAACCTTTTGAAAAGCGGGAACTGTTTGCCGTCATCGAAAATCTCATCAATACCCGCAGGCGATTGCGCGAATATTACAGCAGCCGTGACCTTTGGTTCAGCGACACGATTTCTATGCCATCTATCGAGCGGGAATTTATTGCAAGGGTGCGCAGCGCCGTAGAAAGTCATTTGGACGAAGAAGGCTACAGCGCCGACCAGCTTGCCCGCGACGTAGGGTTAAGCCGTACGCAATTACACCGTAAATTGAAGGACCTGATCGGCCAGGCGCCCGGCGAACTGATACGCATTATCCGCCTGCAATATGCCCACAACCTTTTGCAGCGCCAGGTGGCCACTATTGCCGAGGTAGGCTATATGGTTGGTTACAGCAGCCCGGCCAGTTTTTCGGCCAGCTTTTCCCGTCATTTTGGGTTTCCTCCCAAGAGTGTTGTCAATTCCTCATAGCCGGTTCCTGGCTTGATGCAACAAAATCGAAAGGATTTGCAACAAACTACAAAGGCCGTTCCCGGCGCCGGGCGTTAATTTGTCCCACACATTTTTACACGCCTTAATCAATCTTTTATGAAAACATCAATTTACATATTGGCAGCTTTGGCTCTTATTCATCTCAGCAGCTGCAAAAAATCCGGCACGTCTCCCTCGAAACAAAAGGGCGGCGCTATGTACCCCGCAACCGTCACTTCGGTTTCTACCGGAGGCTTGCCGGTCACCTGGACCTTTACCTATGACAGCAATAATAATCTCACAGAGTATGGTTCGGAGGGGAATTATTTGATCGCGATCGACCCGCATAATGTGGTTCAAACCAGCTTCAGTCAAACCGTCGATGTCGTAAATACCTACGCTTATTCGGGCGGATCCAATACGCCGGTGGACATTTATACCACCGTTCCCGCACAGCTGTCCATCAGCACCACTCAAAAGAACCTCACAACCGGCACCTCGGTCAGTTATCCGGGGTTCCTATGGAATATAACGGGCGGCAAGGACAATATAATAACGGGGATGGCCACCTCAGATAACGGCGGGCAAACCGTCACATTCAGCTATGATGCCAACGATAACCTTAAAACCGTGTCATGGACCAACTTGTCAGGCGACCAGGCCGGCAAGGTCTATGCCACCTTAACTGTCACTTCGCTTGACAACCATCCCTCTCCGTTCTCGGCGGTTAAAGGCTATAATGTTATCGCTTATACACAGTTCATGTACCCGGCGGAATTTGCGCTGGCGTATTGCAAGAACAATCCCATACAAATGATCTACAAGCAACTGAACGGCAACGGGAACCTGGCCACCACCGAACAGGACGATTTTACATATACTTACAACGCCGAGGGATATCCCTCAAATATCACAGTAAAAGTTAGCTACCCAAATAACAGCACAGTTACCAATAAAAGCTCCGATTTCACCTACAAATAAAACGTGATCCCGTATATTTTCGCATTCGCCCTAAACATCATCTATAAAAGTGGCCCGTCCCGACTACAGTTGAGGCGGGCCCTTATTGTTCAATACCGGGTGATATTGTTAAATGGTTAAAGGCCCCTTATTCCAATACCAGGTCGCCCAGCGAAATATGCAACGAGTGGCAAAATTCGGACAGGGTCTCGGCGGTCAGGTCGCGCGCGTCTGATAGCCAGGTGCGCAGGGTGTACATCTCCTTGCGGATACGCGAACCCAGTTCACCCGCTGTCAGGCCGGTTTCGGCCAGTATGCTTTCGACACGGGTTTTTATCGCAAGGCGGCTTTCCTGGCTGTGCAGGTCTGATGGCCGCAGTTTATCAAGAATACGATCGAGGAAAGTGGGTTGATCAGCTGTTTTCATAGGGTCGGCGCGCATGTGAGACGCGTGAAGACAAGATAACAAAAATTGGAATAAAAAGTTTTTTTGTTTGCGTCGGGCGCCTCAATACCTGAAAACCGTCGCTGCGGCAAATTGTTACCTTAACAGGTATCAAATTAAAATTAACCGGCTATGATCAGAAAATTGAAATCGGGTAAATACCGCATTTACTCCAGGAAAGTTGATCCCGACACACACAAGCGCAGGAACCTGGGCACCTTCGATTCGATGGACGAAGCGAAGAAGCACGAACGGGATATCCAGTATTTTAAGCACCATTAGCGGGGAGCCAAGAATCAAGAGCCAAGAGCCAAGACAAAGCCCGTCAGCGTGAGAGGGTTTACATGGTTTACACTTTTTGGGGCTTATCTTCAAGTTAACTATTGGATTATAATTTATTTGATAAAAAGGTTTAAACTATGATTTGGTAAGCGTATAGTATTTTCCGGACAACTCAAGTTGCAAACTTCGGACATCGTAGATGGTTTCTGTTCAGGCCGCGGACATACGGATTTTCTTCTGGTCATGCTCAAATGTGTGAACCATGGATATCATATGCTTGCCTCCCTCGCCGGCTTATAGCCGCTGGTTGACCAATGTAAATGCTGCGGTCACGAGCTGTGCATTATTTTCGGCAGGAAGACCGTTGGGAAGAACAGCAACATCTTCCAGTCCGGTGCGGATACCGTGCCCCCTGGCAAGGGCGCGCTGATTCACGGCCCAGCATGCGATATCGTAGCCATGGTGAACCTGCTCAAGCTCGATTCCGGCGTTGACGACAATTTCCTCCATCTTTGCGGCATTGCGCAGGGCGAGATTGACGTCGGGATCTATGGGTTCGATCAGTACGCGCAGGCAGTGATCACGCAGGGGTGAAGCAACGAACTTCAGCGCATCTTCAACACTAAGCAAGCCGGCTTCTATTTCAACTCCTTTCAATAAAAACCATTCACTTAGTTGAAGAATGCCTTCTTCACCCTGGTTAATTGTTACCAGGTCCGGCAATTCAACCCAGGATTTGATGAGCGATAGTCGTCTGTCCGGGTCAGGCTCTATAGAAGCGGAAGTTGTTAATGAAACAGGAAGGTCCGGGCATAACCTGCGAATAGCTTCCAATACGAGCGCGCATGACGAGCCATCCAGGGTCTCATTGAAGTTGTTGTCGAATGCATGGACGTGGACCGAATGCGCACCGGCTTCGACTGACGCCTTTGCGTCTTTTGCGATCTGGCCGGGTGTTTTAGGGACAGCAAAATGATTACGGTCGCCATTGAGGGCTGCTTGAACGAAAGTCATACGGGCAATTATTGATTAAATATTGGATACCTGCGATCAAATGTACTAATTTATTTAGCAAACGCTTGGTGCGCCCCGGCTCGGATTCCTGACTCCTCAAATTGGTGACATTCGCTTATCCAGATGACACCCAGCCGCTTACATTTACAATGGGACTTTAGAAAAATTGTACGACATGAAAAATATACTTAAAAGGAACGGATTCGGCTGCTTTTTGGTAGTCGCGGTGCTTTTGTTCAGCAGCGGCTGCGCCAACACAGATAAAAAGGCAGCCAACGAAAAATTGGTTAAAAGCGTTTATGCCGCCTATGAGCAGAAAGACTGGAATATGCTGACTTCCCTTTTTGCGCCGGGGTTTACTTTCACAAGCCCGAACGATGATCATATCGATCTGAAGGCTTACAAGGTAAGGTGCTGGCCAAATTGCAATAACATCGCAAAGTTTGATTTTGAAAAGGTGATGGTTGAAGGCGACGAAGCTTATGTAACCTATCGCTGTTTGACCAAAAACGGCAAAACATTCCGTAACACGGAATATTTTATACTTAAAGACGGGAAAATTAAAGAGTTCACCTGTTTCTTCGGTCCTGGGATAGGGTTCCCGAATAATACGTCGAAATGAAGGCGACAGGTGTATTTGTTTAGTTAGTGATGTAAGGACTCATGACAATCCTTGCAGACCGAGACCAGCCATTTAATAGGTTCTTTGCCGATATTATATTTAGCATATCTTTTATGATGAACTTCTGTGGCACGTTTCCCACAGTAAACGCAGCGCCAATTATCTCGCCTGAGTACTACATAACGCTTACGCTGCCAGGCATCGGATTGAAGATATTGGTGGTAATGCTCAGTACGGCGTTTGCGGCCAGATTCAAATATGTGATTTTGTAATAATACTACGCCCCATACGCACAATGCAATAACTAATAAGACTAAAAGTATCATCGCATCGATATGTGTGTTATTTGAAATTACAAACTCTGGACGAGTTAGGAACGATTATTTAACTTAACTTCTATGTGCATTTTTCTAATAGAGCGAATGTCCTTAATCCATTTTTTTGAAACGAACCTGAATGTAAAACTTACAAGGATTATTACAAATAAATATTGACTGGTTTCAATACAGGGCTTCTGTTGATCAAGGTTTAGTACTGAATGCGATACATACTTAGTTAGATAGCTCCAGAACGAATAAATAAAACTCAATACTAAACAAATGACACCATAGTTATAAAATAATAGCTGTCGCCTATACTTTATAGCAAGTTCATCGCTGTCATTCATCGAAGTAAAATGAAATATATCGATAACTGTCTCTGCCGCAATTAGGATAAGGCAGGTAGCAATCATTAACAACGTTAAAACCAATATTTTATCTATCGAGGTCAGAAATATGTTTGACAAGTCAGCAGGTAAAATCTGAATGAAAAATGTACCGCTTAAGACTGCCATTAATGAATATGTGGTTAAGGAGTCACTGGCATTGTCGACTTTTTTCAGATCAAATGTGATTTCAATTTTTTTCGACTTCATAATTGTTGGGTTAGGTTTTATAAAGTTAACATTCTGAAGCTTTTTCTATATTTTTATTCTTAAAAAAACCTTATGGCAATCGTTCATGAACTTTATCAAAAAAACATTAATATAACTGATCTGGAATTAGCGGAAGAAATTGTAAAATATCCTGAACTTGAGCCGCTTGATCTTTGGCTCCTCCCTCAATATCCCTTCGATGTATGGAGAAGAAAATATGATTACCCTAGATTAATCGAGAGTATCAAGAGAAGACGGCCAGATTTTATCGAATGGATGAATGATCAGGGTATAACCGATGAATACCTGTTAAATGGCTATCTGTCAGATTTCTTTGAGAGCAAACCGTTAGACACAACCTCTAATAAACACTTAATCAGGGTTACTTATAAGGGTAAAGTAAATCTACAATCGTGGCATAATTATGATTCTAATAAACAATACGGTGGAGATGACGATCCTGTTGAATATGAATATATAAAGGCCTATAAAAGCTATTACGACTGGTTACGGGAAAACAAAGGAATACGTTTTAGTTTTATAAATAAACTTGATCGGTTTAACCCAAATACAGATAGCGAAATAGTGTATGTTAACACCGACGTGAGGATGTTAAAGATGGGCGCAATGGAACCTCCGACTAATGCCTTCGGCATTATGTTGAGGGGAAAAACGCTCGAATTTGTCAATGCATCTGGGTTAATACTACATGGGAATATACGTTTTGGAGATATGGGAAATCTTGAATTTAATCACTGTACGGTTGACAATTTGAAATGTCAAGAGTTGGGTTTATATCATTTGAATTTTCAAAATTGCTCGGTAAAGAACATTCAAGTCATAAACTCAGACTTACAGGGTTGGCTATTTGTTAGCTGTTATTTAACAGGTAATGTCATTGATAGCAAATTATCTTATTTTAGAATTTTTGGGGGTGGGTTTACCCCGACG
>JAFDZL010000420.1 GCA_018266935.1 Bacteroidota bacterium
CTTTGGGAATGGCGTTCAAAGTACCGTCGATCTGCCCACGGTCGCGCCAAAAGGCATTATGTTGCAGGTAAAGGATACGCTGGGCAAAGTATCGGTCAACATTGTTTGCAATAAATCTTATTTACAGGATAACCAGAATAAGGATGTAAACCTGGTCATCCTTTCTTCAGGTAAGTTAAGGACGGTTAACACTAAACTTGACAGCCGGGTTATGGGGATGGACTTGCCGGAGGATCAATTTGCGCCAGGTATAATGCAGATAACCCTATTTTCGCAGGATGGAGAACCGTTGAGCGAAAGGCTTGTATTCATTCAAAATTCCGGCGGATTGAACATAACGGTAAGTACTGACAAGCAATCGTACAAAACGCGCGACAAAGTCTCTGTCAATTTCAACGCGAAGGCTAACGGAATGAGTACACAAGGTTTTTTTTCGGGTGCGGTAGTAGACGACAGCAGAGTACCGTACGATGATAACAATGAGACGACCATACTCTCCTACCTGCTGCTTACCTCAGATCTGAAAGGTTACATCGAGCAGCCCAATTATTATTTCACAAAAACTCCGAAGGCACAAATGGACCTGGATAACCTGATGCTCACGCAGGGCTATAGGCGTTTTACCTGGAAACAAGTGTTAACCGCGGATGGCAAACCATTTGCAATAGCGCCCGAAAAAAACCTATTCCTAAGCGGTACAGAGAAAACCAACAGCGGCGCGCCTGTAGCCAATAAAGAAATCATTCTGAATGAAGGAACTAGTGTTCTTACAACAAAAACAGATGCATCAGGTAAATTCCTGTTCGATAATATGACTCCATTTTATGCCGGGGCACAATTTACTTTGCAGGCCACAGGTTCAACGAGGGATAAAAACTCCACTACAATCACCGTCGATAAGCAACCAGAACCGCCTGTGGAGAATAGTACTTTCATGGGTAATTTGAGCCAGCTGACATCGGGTGCGTCAAATAGCGGTTCAGCGGGCGCTGTACCGTCTTCAGGCGATGCCGACCAGGTAATCGATGGTACAGATATTAGCGGCGCATCATCCATGACTGCTGCACTCAGCGGAAAACTGAACGGGGTTACCTTTGCGTCAGGCCAGCCGTATTTGAAAGGGAACAAGTACCCCATGCTGATCGTAGTTGACGGCAACATCAGAACGGGCGAAAAGATCGATAACATTTTGCCGGACAATGTTAAAAACGTCAAATTGCTGAAGGGAGTCAATGCCGGAGCTTATGGAGCGAGTGGAAATTCAGGAGTATTGGTTATTAATACACGCGGTGGTAACGTTGCTGGCAACAGTACTATTGCATACGAATCGCAAAATGTAACTTCAGCCACGCCGATAAAAGAGGGTGTAGCCAATTACCGATCGTCGAGCCTTGCCGGTCCGGGTCATGCCGATCAGGTGGTGATGGGTGATGCGATCATGAATGCACCGACGTTGACTTCTGGTTTGAACGGGATATTGCGCGGAGTGGATTTTACCAATGGCGTGCCAATTTTACGAGGCGGCAATGTCGTTACTTTCGCCGGTGGTTCGGCCGAGCCTATGTATGTTATTCTCGACGGGACACCGTATCCGGGGCCGCTTGATAATATTAGCCCCCATAGCGTTGAAGCGGTCGAGGTTTTGAAAGGGGCGAACGCCAGCATATATGGTACGGCAGGCGGGGCGGGGGTATTGGTAATCACTACCAGGAACCAGGCCCCATCGACCGAGGCCTCACCGTCATCAATTGGTAGCTTGACTTTTAAGCCACTTGGCTATTACAAATTGCGCGAATTCTATTCACCGAAATATGATGTTGCCTCAAATGTTCCCGGATCTGCGCCTGACAGGCGAAGCACTATTTTCTGGAGCCCCAGCCTGGCGACAGACAAGGATGGAAATGCGTCCTTCGAGTTTTATAACTCCGACGGCAAAGGCAGTTACAGGGTGATCATCGAAGGGATCGACGGCAACGGAAACCCCGGGAGAGCGATATACCGGTACAAAGTGGAATAAGTCGTGGAGATTAAGTGTTATACGTAGCCCCGCTGCCTTGATCCAGCGGGGCCTTTTTGCGATCCGGGGCGATCAAAACCTTCTCCCGATAATAATTTTAAATATTCCTTTATCGGTAGCATTGGTTAATCCTATGCCAAGACCTGCATTAAATTCCCATTTGGGGTCGGTATTCAGGTCCAGGGCTGCGAAGAGTTGATGCTGCTCATCTTGTATCGGGTCATAGTGAAAAAAAGGCCCGGTGCTGCCATAATACTCCATTCCTAATGCCACAACTTTAGAAACATCGTAACTCCATTTTACATTCGGCGAAAATATTAGCCCCCTGTGCTCGTCAGGTCCGGCAAAGCTTTGGTCGAGCGTCGGGTTGAGCGCAAAGTACCAGCCTCCCCATTTTTTATCGACAATGGGTCTGATCTCCAACGTTGACGTATTGGGCGAAAACTCCTTTTTCTGGAAACCAAATTCGAACGAAATACTAACACCGACCGGCCATTTCCACTCCACGGGCGCCGCAATACGCGGGCGGATGTGCGAGCCAACGTAAGATGTCCTGCCGTCGCTGCCGAGCGAGTTGAAAATATAGAAGCCGGTCTCGAACCATGGCGTCCAGCCGTGTGTTATTTCGATGGTTTCATGGGCAACGTGGTTGGTGGGCAATTGGCCGTCAATAACTCTGGTGTTGCCGTTAAAGGTATAGTTGCTATGCAGTTCTACCATGGTGCGGCCGCTATCAACCGTTTCGGAGCCGTAAACCTGTATCTCATAATTGTCCTGCGCGTAAAGTGCGGCGGAAATTGACAGAAATAATGTACTTAATAATATAATTCTCAGCATAGGTGTTTGTGAATTGACCCAAATCTATAGTAAGTGATCGGATTTTTTTGTAATAAAGCTATGACGGAATTCTGTTTTATTTTGGAAATGTCCAAACAATACAGATTTGCTTCAACTTTAACTGTTAAATTTAGCAAAGTAAAACAACCAGGAATCTAAATTATGACCGTCATTGAACCCCCGCGCAAAGACATTGAACATTTGCCAGAAAACAAAAAATACTCGTCGTCATTGCGGTTTTGGCATTGGGCCAACGCCATAGTAATAACCGGGTCGTTATTAACCGTATTGGTCAATTCAACGGTTCTGGCAGGGTGGGGGACGATGCTTTTTGTCCAGGGGCAGCTAAAAAAATCGAGTATAAATGCCAATCCCGATCAATTGCGCCCGGTTATAGGCGGCCTGCGCGACAGAGTTTGGCAGTATCATATTTACTTTGGTATTTCCCTGGCAACATTGTTGTTATTCCGGTTGATCTATGAGTTTTACACAGGCGATCAAAAGTTGATCCGAAAGATCAGGGTCGCTTATGCACAATATAAAAGCGGGCAGAACAAACTCATTGCCCGGCACGAACTGGTGGTGAAAACCTTGTATGCGACGTTCTATGTGGTACTTTGTATCATGGCTATAACCGGGCTCTGCCTTGTATTTGAGGATGACGTTCCTTTTTTGCATGAAATGCATTTTATAAGGGACATCCACGGTTTTTGCATGTACCTGGTACTGATATTTATCGCCGTTCACCTGGCCGGCGTATTCCTTGCTGAAAGAAAAGACAGCAAAGGCATTGTATCCGATATGATCAATGGCGGCCAGAAAGACTGATCATTTCGTCACTAAGTAAACACTATCAAGCGTTGATGGTCTTGTTTTCTTATCGATAAATGCCGGCAGGATGTTTTCCTGCGGGTAATTTTCGAACGCTTTGATCACCCTGAAATCAGCGTGCAGGATGCGCAGGGAATCTATCGACTTGGTGTTCACATAAAAAGCGGATGGCTCTGCCGGTTTGAAGGTCTTAAAACTGTCCAGCGGCACATAATCTATCTCGTGTTTTGAATAGAATTGAAAACTGTTGTTTTCCGTTCTCAATGTGTAAAGATGATATTGGTCGAAAGACGGCTGATTGGTGTAATC
>JAFDZL010000421.1 GCA_018266935.1 Bacteroidota bacterium
AAAAATAAGATCGCCGCAGGAAAAGCCAGCGGCATATCGCTCAGGAGAGCATTGGTGGTATTTCAATTTTTTATCGCGCAGGCGCTTGTGATCGGCACATTGGTCATAATTTACCAGATGAATTATTTCAGAACCAAATCGCTTGGGTTTGATAAGGATGCAGTAATGACCGTTCCGTTCCCGAACGATAGCCTTAACATGCTCAAACTGTCCGCATTACGCAATCAACTTTTACAACAACCGGGGGTGAAGGATGTGAGCTTTAGCTTTGCCAGTCCATCGGACAACAGTGGCTGGAGCACCGATTTTACATTCAATAATTCGCCAAGGAAGACCGATTTTAATGCTAACTTGAAATGGGCCGATGCGGAATACTTTAACTTGTATAAGCTACAATTTGTGGCAGGAAAGCCTTATAACAGGAGCGACACGATAACAGGATATGTCGTTAACGAAACGCTCCTTCATAAGCTCGGGGTGCACAATCCTAAAGATGCTATCGGCAAATTCATTAATTTATGGGACGATAAAACGAAGTACGCCCGCATCACAGGCGTCGTTAAAGACTTCAATGTAAGCTCTTTAAAGACGCCTATACCGCCGGTTCTCATGAGTTCATGGAAATCAGTGTACCAGGAGATCAATATCAAAATACAGCCAGCCGGCATTAACAACACGCTTGCTTCGGTGGAAAAGATATGGAACAATACCTTTCCCGATGGGCTGTACGAATACCAGTTTCTGGACGATAAGATCGCGACGTTTTACAAAAGCGACGATCAGTTGTCCGCGCTGTATAAAATATTTGCTTGCATAGCTATATTCATATCCTGCCTGGGATTGTATGGCCTGGTTTCATTTATGGCCGTGCAGCGTACCAAAGAAGTCGGTATCCGCAAAACCCTGGGCGCCTCGGTCGGCCATATCGTTTACCTGTTTTCGAAAGAATTTACGCTGCTCATTATTATTGCCTTTGCGATATCCGCACCAGTCGGCTACTATTTTATGCACAAATGGCTCCAGGATTTCACTTACAAGATCACAATCGGGCCGGATATATTCATTTTAGCCATACTGGCATCCATTGCAATAGCCTGGGCAAGTGTCGGCTATAGGGCCGTCAAAGCCGCTCTGGCGAACCCGGTAAAAAGCTTGCGTTCAGAATGAGGACTGCGGTCCGAAGAAATCCGAAAGACGAAATATCCTCGATATATACTTTATCTGGCTTTCGGACTTCCGGACTTGCGCGGACTTCCGGACTAAAACAACTGTATCATATCCGAACGCACCTTGTCACATAAGCGGACACCGCTGAAAAGCAATTTCTTTATAACATATTGATAAATAATGTGTTACAACTTTGGTATGTTATTGACTATTGAATGCCAAAATGAATTAGTATAATTAAATCACTAAAACAACTGATTCATTCATTTAACAGCTAAACAAATGTTATCGTTACAGCACATATCAAAATATTACCAGGTAGGCGGAAATAAAAATGTTATCCTCAATAATATCAGCCTCGAGGTTGATGAAGGCGAATTTATATCCATAATGGGTCCTTCGGGCTCGGGCAAATCAACATTACTGAATATTATCGGCATGCTGGACGACCCAAACGAAGGCTACCACTATTTTATGGGCCAGGCGGTTCACCAACTGAAGGAAAAACAGCGTTCGGCGCTATATAAAAGATACATTGGATTTGTATTCCAGGCGTATCATTTGATCGACGAATTGACCGTTTACGAAAACATCGAAACCCCGCTGATCTACCAGGATGTGAAATCCTCAGAACGAAAGGCAATGGTAGCGGATATGCTTGACCGCTTCCAGATCGTAGGAAAAAAAGATCTTTTCCCGGCACAATTGTCGGGCGGCCAACAGCAGTTGGTGGGTATTGCCCGCGCGCTGATAGCCAGCCCTAAACTGATACTGGCTGATGAACCCACGGGCAATCTTAACTCAAAGCAGGGCGAGGACATTATGGAGCTTTTCAGAAAACTGAACAAGGAAGACGGGGTGACCATCATCCAGGTAACGCATTCGGAGAAAAATGCTGAATACGGAACGCGGATCATTGACCTGCTCGACGGGAAAATAAGCTCCTCGCGAAAATTCTAATACACTATTACCAAATTATAATGACACGAATAACCAAATATTTTCTAACCTTTATCCTGCTTGCAGGCAGCGTTGTGGCATACGGCCAGCAAACGGATACTGTATTGAGTTTGCAGCAATGCATTGACATTGCCATTAAAAATAACCTGCAGGTGCGGCAAAGCGATCGCAGTGCGCAATCGGCTAATATAGACTACCGTCAGGCTAAAGAAAACCTGCTTCCATCAATAGGGGCGAGCGCTCAACGCACTTTTTTTAACGGCCGTGGTATCAGCCCGGTGACGAACGCTTATGTGAATCAGTCATCAACCGGCGATAGCTATACAGCTTCAGCCAATATGACTCTTTTCAATGGCTTTGCGCTGATAAACGCTGTAAAATCCACCTCATTGTCGTTCCAGGCCGGTAAAATGGATTTCCAGGCGGCGAAAGATATTGTGGTTGTAAATGTCGTGACGGCATATCTGAATATACTGGACGCCCAGGAGTTGCTATCGGCCAGTAAAACAGCGCTTTCAGTTCAGCAGGAAACTGTGGATAGGCTAAATGTGCTGGAGCAGCAGGGCGCCAATAAGGCCGCATCCGACCTGACTGATCAAAAGGGACAGTTGGAAGGCAATAAAGTATCTGTCGTAACCGCGCAAAACAATCTTGATGCTGCCAGGCTTGGCCTGTTCCAACTGATGAATATCCCATACCAGGGTCAGACCAGGTTCGAACCATTGAACGCACAGGACCTTACCGGCGCAAATGGCGCAGATCCTGACGCGATGTATAAAACAGCATTACAGCAATTCGCAGCGGTTAAGGCGGCAACTTTGCATCGTGAGGCTGCGGAGAAGAATGTCAGCGCGGTGCGCGGTAACCTGTTCCCCACGTTAACACTGGGAGGTGGGGTATCTACAGCGTATTCAAGCGCGGCACAGCGTTCAGTGGTGATCGATACAACGACGATATTTCAAAACATACCGTATAACACGCAGCTTAAGAATAACTACAACTCACAAATATACCTTAGCCTGAACATTCCAATTTTCAGCAACGGGTACAGGCGTAACAACCTGTCAAAGGCAAAACTTAATTTGCTTAATACAAAAGATGTGGAAGAGAGTACCAAGATTGTTTTGAAACAGCAGATCGAACAGTCATTCCATAATATGCAGGCCGCCTACAATCGCTACCAGGCGCTGGAAGAGCAGGTGAAAGCTTATACGGAAAGTTACAGGATCTATTCTCTGAGATTTAACGCGGGTGTGCTTAACTCAGTTGACCTCATTGTTTCAAAAAATAACCTTGAGAGCGCCACTTACAACATGATCACTGCCAAATATGATTATTTCATCAATAGCAGGATTTTGGATTACTACCAGGGCAAATTGTCCTCGTTCTGAGCAATTTGTTTTTTATAAATAATTCCTGAAATTTAGCCGGGATACGATAATATCCGCTGACGCGTTTGCCATCATTGGTAAAGTAGTTGACGGATATTGTCGTAATTAACCATTTAACCCATATTATGATGAAAAAACTTATACTTTCTCTTTTTGTCGCATTAGCTGCTGCATTTACGGCCAAAGCTCAGGTGCTGCCAAATTTCCAGTTCGGTCTTAAAGGCGGTGTGAACCTGGCCAGTATACCATCTGTTAATACTGCTTTCAGCTCTAATAACAAGGCAGGGTACCTTGCCGGCGCGTGGGCAAGGTTCGGCGCGCTTGGTTTTAACTTCCAGCCGGAAGTGTATTTCACCCAAAAAAGCGCGGATGTTACTTCCAACGGTGGCGAAACAAAAGCCAATTTTACGAGCATTGACGTGCCGTTGCTTTTTGGTGCGAAGGTGGGAGCGCTGGGCATCGGTGCCAGGCTTTATACCGGCCCGGTAGTATCATTTGCCCTGAATAAGAGTCAAAGTTTTAGCCAGGCGGTGAGCGAAGCACAGGCGCTCGACTATAAGGATCAAAACTTTGCATGGCAGGTCGGTGCTGGTCTCGACCTGAAAGCTTTGTCATTTGATCTGAGGTATGAAACAGGACTTACTTCGCAGAGCTATGGGAGTACCTCGACGAAGATCAACCTATTCAGCCTTTCGATAGCCTACCGGCTGATAAAGATATGACCGGGGCGCTGCCGGTATTATAGTATCGGCTTTTGATATTATTTTATTGAACAGTGGTCCACTTAATGTACTAAATTTAAGGACCAATTAACGCTGATGTTTAAACGGTTCTTTACTTTTTTTGCTGCCTTTGTCATAGGTGCTATTGTCGCGGCTTACGGGCAATCCGTTGATGGTACGCACAAAATACGCCTGAACCAGGTCGGCTTTTATCCGGAAGGCCCCAAGATTGCGGTCGTCCTGGGGGATAAGGGTGGAAGTTTTTCGCTGCAACCAGTTGCCGGAAAGGCTGTATTCAGGGGAGTACTTAAGAAGTCGCTTCGCTCCGACCTTGCCGGTAATTACACCTGGATAGCTGATTTCTCGTCTTTTACCACCCAGGGCAAATATGTGCTGAG
>JAFDZL010000422.1 GCA_018266935.1 Bacteroidota bacterium
CGACCTGAAGGAAAAAATAGACCCCTACCTGCGCCCGCTTTACGATGCGCTGGATGATATGATCCCGGCTGAAAAGCTGAAGGTCTATCTTGAGAATCGCACCATCGAGATCGCGCCGCTGGCATTTATGCGCGGCCGGACCCTGGACAATTGCTTCGTGATACTGGACGAGGCTCAGAACGCCACCGACATGCAGCTCAAGATGTTCCTGACGCGCATGGGACCGTCGGCCAAGTTTATCGTGACCGGAGACGTAACCCAGATCGACTTGCCAAAGAAGCAGCAATCAGGTTTGCATACCGCACTAAGAATATTGACGGATATCAAAGGGATCGACATCATTTACCTGACCGGCGAAGACGTGGTAAGGCATAAATTAGTAAGACGCATACTGGAAGCTTACGGGGATATACAATAAGAGATATGAGATGTTAGATGTGAGATTTGAGATGATTTGCAGGCGGAAGTCTCACATCTCAAATCTCACATCTCAAATCTAAAATAGATGGACGCAATAAAAGAAACTCATTTCCATTTTCCGAAACAGACCGGCTTTTACAAGGGCAAGGTTCGGGATGTTTACACGATAGACGATAAATACCTGGCGATGGTGGTTAGCGACCGTATCTCGGCGTTTGACGTTGTGCTGCCGGAACCTATACCTTATAAAGGACAGGTGCTTAACCAGATAGCCGCCAAATTTCTCCATGATACTTCGGACATTGTGCCGAATTGGGTAGTCACGGTACCTGATCCAAGCGTGACCATTGGCCGCATTTGTGAACCGTTCAAGGTTGAAATGGTGATTCGTGGTTACCTTGCTGGCCATGCGGCAAGAGAATATGCTGCCGGGAAAAGGGAGCTTTGCGGCGAGAAACTGCCCGAAGGTTTAAAGGAGAATGATAAGCTGCCTGAACCGATCATCACACCAACCACTAAAGCTTCGGTCGGGCATGACGAGGATATTTCTAAGGAGCAAATCTTAGCAACGGGCATCGTTTCGCCGGAAGATTACGCTCAGCTTGAAAAATATACCAAAGCCTTGTACCAGCGCGGCTGTGAAATAGCTGCAAAAAGGGGACTAATATTGGTGGATACCAAATATGAATTTGGTAAAGCTGATGGAAAAATATATTTAATAGACGAAATTCATACGCCCGATTCATCACGGTATTTTTATCAAGAAGGGTATGAGGAGCGCCAACGAAAAGGCGAACCGCAGAAGCAGCTTTCGAAGGAGTTTGTGAGGAAATGGCTCATCGAAAATAATTTCCAGGGGAAAGAAGGGCAGGTTGTTCCGAAAATGACGCCTGAGATCGTTAACTCAATATCAGACAGATATATTGAGCTATATGAGCAGATCACCGGTGAGACTTTTGTAAAAGGTGAGAATAAGGAAGTATTAACAAGAGTTGAAGATGCCATTAACTCGGCATTAAGGAATTTGTAATTTTTTATTGTACACAAAAAAATTATATCTTAGTAGCATAATTCATAAGAAATGAAGTTTACTGTCGATAAGCACGATAAATATGTATTGCTGAAGCTTAACGAATCCAAATTAAATTCGTTGGTGACGCCGCAATTGAAATCTGAGCTGATATTGATCAATACCGAAGGGCAGCGGAATATCGTGATGGATCTTTCCCAGATCAAGTTTGCTGATTCATCAGGTCTTAGCAGCTTATTGGTAGGGCACAGGCTTTGCAAAAACTCGTCGGGTGTGTTTATATTGGTGGGGTTGAATGACGCAGTTTCCCGTTTGATATCCATTTCGCAATTAGACAGCGTACTTACTATAGTTCCCACGAGCGAAGAAGCTATTGACCTTATCTTCATGGAAGAAGTGGAAAAACAGCTGAAGAAGGAAGCAAAATGAAATCTTTTATTGTTTACCCGAAATGAAATTTGAGGTAACAATATTAGGAAGCAGTTCGGCGACACCCATTTTCAACAGAAATCCATCAGCGCAGGCCCTTAATATTAATGAACATTTTTACCTGGTAGATTGCGGCGAAGGCACGCAACAGCAGATGCTGCGTTTTGATATCAAGCCTGGCCGGATCGATCATATCTTTATCAGCCATCTTCATGGCGACCACTACCTTGGTCTGGTAGGCCTGCTCTCGTCCATGCATCTTAACGGGAGGGTTAAGCCTTTAAACCTGTACTGCCCGCCCGAGCTTAAGGAGATCATTGAATTACAACTGAAGTATTCTGAAACCACGCTTCAGTTTGAGATCAATTATTATTTTACTGATCCCGGCGCTCCGGAGATAATATTGGATAGCCCGGATATTACGGTGGAAACGATACCGCTCGATCACAGGATACCTACTACAGGCTTCTTATTCAGGCAAAAGCGAAGGCTTAGAAAACTGATCAAAGAAAAAGTGGAGGAGCTGAATATTCCGGTCGAGCATTACTCACCCATAAAAAAAGGCGCCGACTATACCGGTGTTGATGGCACAATCTACAAAAATGAAGAATTAACCATTGCGCCAAGCGACCCCAAAACCTACGCTTACTGCTCGGATACCTTGTACAACGAGAGCTATTTCAAGCAAATCAGCAACATCGATATGCTTTATCACGAGGCTACTTTTATGCACAACATGCTTGACCGCGCCCGTTCCACGCACCACACGACGGCGCTGCAGGCAGGCAGGATAGCTACACTTACCAATGTGAAAAGACTTGTTATCGGCCATTTTTCGGCCAGATACAAAACTTTAAACGAACTGCTGGACGAAGCCCGCGCTACATTCCCGGATACCGAACTGGCATTGGAAGGGAAGACTTTCGTAATTGAGTAGGTTGTTTGCAACCATTTACTGCAAACTGAGAACCGGCAACCGCAAACTGTTATTTATCCTTTTTCCCAAAGACCGAAAAACTTACATAGCGTTTCGGGTGCGCTTTCAAATCGATCATCAGTTTGTTAAGATTGGAGGAAGCGCTGTCGAGGTGCGTATAAAGCTGGGGGTCATTGATAAGCATACTCAGCGATCCTTTACCATTATTGATCTTATCGATTGCCGCTTGTAAGTCAGCAACCGCCTTATTGGCATTGTCCAGCGTTTGTTTGATATTAGAATTAGCCAGGTCGCTGCTGCACGTTTTTGCATTGGCGGCGATCTCGTTCACATGGGCCGTGCTGGTCTTTAGGTTAGCCGAAGTGCCCTCTGCGTTGGCCAGGATATTATTGATGTGCCCGGTTTGTGAGCCCACAAGTTCATCAATTTTTTTGGTGGTTCCTTCCAATGTATGCAATGAGTTGGCAATACTTAAAAAACTGCGGTCAACATTTCTCTGGAAGTCGGGGTTCATGATCGTGTTGATCGCGCCCAGTGTGGAGTCCATTTTGGAGATCAGCTGTTCGGCTTTTTTCTGTATAGGCTGCAGGCTTTCCGCAAGACTGCCCTGAACGTCGGCTTTGAGTGTATCCTTATCCTGTTTGTAAGTCTTGTGGTCACCCATCTCAAATATGATAGCTTTTGAACCAAGCAGGTCTGTGCTAACCAGCTTTGCCAGCGTATTATCAGGGATGTTATATTGCGGGTCGATCTTAAATTCAACAACAGTTTTTCCGTCGGGACGCAGTTTCATATTGGAAACGTGACCTATCGGAAAGCCGTTTACCAATACCGGTTTGGACACCGATAACCCATCAACACTATTATAAACGGCGTAATACCTGTTGGAGCCCGAGAAAACATCGTTGCCGCGCAGGTAACTGTATCCTAATATCAATGCCGCTATGGCTATGGTAGTGAGTACGCCTATTTTTGTTTCGTTTGATATCTTCATTTGTTTAGATGTGAGATTTGAGATATGAGATGGAATTGTTTTGTTGAAAAGTTACCATATTGAATAGTGCCCGCTTCTTATATCCCTCAGCTCAAATCTATCTAAAATCGTATCATATCTCAAATCTCACATCTCA
>JAFDZL010000423.1 GCA_018266935.1 Bacteroidota bacterium
AATATTTTCAGAATGATCCTAACGAACATCGCTTACAATGCTAACCGCTCGATGCAGCAGGGACCATCGCCTGTCGTTGAACTCAAAGAAGCGACCATCACCGGCCGCAAATACAATTATATCGACTTCCTGCTGCCCGGTATGCTGGGTTTTTCGTTGCTTAGCAGCGGGGTGTTCGGAACAGCTTTCGTGTTCCTCAGCCTGCGTATTACACTGGTGATCAAACGGTTTTTTGCGACGCCGGTTAAAAAATACAGCATCGTGCTGGGCGAAGCCATCGCGCGGCTCGTCTTCTCGTGGATCGGCGCCTTGTTCATCATCGTTGTGGGGCATTATTTCTTTGACTTTACGCTCATCCATGGTATCGTCACGGTCATTAACCTGATGATATTATCAGCCCTCGGGCTCATTGTATTCATGGGTTTCGGTTTCATCATATCAGGCATCGCCAAAAATGAAAGCTCGGTTCCGCCGATCGCCAATATCGTTACGCTGCCGCAGTTCCTGCTGTCAGGAACTTTCTTTTCCATTACCGCTTTCCCGGTATGGCTGCAGGGCATAAGCAACATTCTGCCCCTCACCTACCTTAACACTGCCATGCGAAATGTAGCCTTCGAAGGGGCCTCCCTCCGCGCCGTGCTGCCGCAGTTGGGCATTTTGGGTATCTGGTTCATTATTGTTTATGCTGTTGCGGTGAAGACCTTCAAGTGGGAGTGATATTGAAGTCGGAAGTCAGAAGTCAGAAGTCAGTTTGCGGATTGCTGTTTTCACTTAACGGTATTAATCTTGCGGACTTTCGGACTTCCGGACTTTCGGACTCAATCAGTGTAATCACAATTAATAATCGGTGTAATCATAATTTAACATTATCATTATTATATTTGGAGATTAATACATTATTAGTGTACTTTTGACACTATCTATTGCAGTAACCTAAAATATAAGAAAATGAGCTTAATTATTGATGTTCACGCACGCCAGATACTCGACTCGCGTGGTAACCCGACTATCGAAGTTGATGTGCTGACCGAAAACGGCGCCCTGGGCCGCGCGGCAGTCCCTTCCGGCGCTTCAACCGGAGCGCACGAGGCAGTGGAGTTGCGTGATAACGACAAATCAAAATATATGGGCAAAGGCGTGCTCAAAGCCGTTGAGAACGTAAACGACGTATTTGCCAAAGAACTTCAGGGCCTCGATGTGTTCGAACAAAATGCGATCGACGCACTGATGATCGAGATCGACGGCACAGAAAATAAAGGCAAACTCGGCGCTAATGCCATCCTGGGTGTTTCACTGGCGGTTGCCAAAGCCGCCGCGCAGGAAAGCCGCCAGTCGCTGTTCCGTTATATCGGCGGGGTGAACGCCAATACACTGCCCATCCCGATGATGAACATCGTGAACGGTGGCTCGCACTCCGATGCGCCTATCGCCTTCCAGGAATTTATGATCATGCCGGTTGGCGCACCATCTTTCTCTGAGGCTTTGCGCTGGGGTTCCGAAACGTTCCACAACCTGAAAAAGATATTGCACGACCGCGACCTGTCGACCGCAGTGGGCGACGAGGGCGGTTTCGCTCCTGAATTCGGCGGTACGGAAGATGCTGCTGAAACGATATTGAAGGCGATCGAGAAAGCCGGTTACAAACCCGGTGTCGATATTTGCCTGGCGCTGGATTGCGCGGCATCCGAGTTCTATGTGAACGGCAAATACGATTACAAGAAGTTTGAAGGTGACAAAGGCGCCACCCGTACCAGCGCCGAACAGGCCGACTACTTAGCTGAACTGGCTGCAAAATACCCGATCATTTCGATTGAAGACGGCATGGCGGAAGACGATTGGGATGGCTGGAAATTGC
Organism: Bacteroidota bacterium; assembly: GCA_018266935.1. GTDB lineage: Bacteria > Bacteroidota > Bacteroidia > Sphingobacteriales > Sphingobacteriaceae > Mucilaginibacter. Next base: position 1,856 of record JAFDZL010000423.1, read on the forward strand.
TGACCGACAAGCTGGGCAGCAAAGTGCAGCTGGTGGGCGACGACCTGTTCGTAACCAACACCAAACGCCTGCAGCAGGGTATAGATAAAGGCATCGCCAATTCTATCCTGGTAAAAGTAAACCAGATCGGGTCGCTTACGGAAACGATCAATGCTGTTACTTTGGCACAAACCAACGGTTATACTTCGGTAATGAGCCACCGTTCGGGCGAAACCGAGGATGCTACCATCGCCGACCTGGCCGTAGCCCTGAATTGCGGACAGATCAAAACCGGTTCGCTCTCGCGTTCGGACAGGATGGCTAAATACAACCAACTGCTGCGTATCGAAGAAGAGTTGGGCAGCACCGCGAAGTTTATCGGGAAAGATTTTAAGTATTTTAAGAATAGAAGCTAAACGCGGAAGGCAGAAAGCTGAAAGCTATTGAATATCAAGCCTCGGGGAACCGGGGCTTTTTTGTGCAGTAGCAGTACTTAGTTGGCGCCTACGTCAAATTTGCCGTTGGTGATAGTTTTGGTAGTTCCGTTGTTTGCGGCATTGACCAGGACGCCGCTGAACGTGCCTTGAATGTTACTATTACTGATAGCTGTTATGGTGATCTGCGCAGGGTGTTCGCCGGTATAATCGACCACATAGGCATCCGAAGAATTAGTGCTGCCATTCAATTTGTAAACGATCAAAGGGCCGTAGGGCGGGTTCCAGGTTGTTGTAAGCGCATACGTGCCTGGCGCCAGCTGCGATGGGTTGGCAATGTAAAGTTCCAGCTTATCGGCAGTTGAAGAAGCGTTGCTCGCGGCCGTTACGGTAGCCGAATAAACGGTGGCCGTATTTTTATATCCGAGACTGTCGGCCGTATTAAAGTTCTCGTCAACGCCGTCGATCGTTGCGGATACCGCCGCATAAGGCTTCGCTCCCGATTTGTTACAGGCGTATAAAACAACTGAAAAGCAGGCTGCAATAAGGAATAGCTTTTTCATAAGGGCAATTTGCTGAAGTGAATATAAGAAGTTTCCTCCGGACAGAGCAGGGATTGGGGCTTTTTTATGCTATTTATTTGGGGATGAGGTTAAATGTGTGCATAGCGGGGAATTTGCAACTATATTTTAGTTGCAAATGATATTAAAATAGTTATATTTGTACTATACCCCCCGGTTGGTGGTATTCATAAGAATCGATCTTGTGGTTTGTTGGCTTAAAACGCTTAAAAGAAAATGCAAATATTAATATTTGACGCGAATGTCAAGAAACGAAAAGCTGATCGCTCGGTTATTATCCGTTCCCAAAGATTTTACCTGGGATGAACTGACGAAAGTATTAGCCTATTTTGGCTATGAGGAATTAACCGGTGGGAAAACAGGAGGTTCGAGAAGAAGATTTGTTGATGGAAACAAAAATATAATTACCCTTCACAAACCGCATCCGGCTAACATTGTAAAAGCGTATGCGATCCGCGAAGTGATCACGCATTTAACAGAAAAAGGCCTCTTAAAAGATGAATGATATCTTACAATATCAGCAGTACTATGCATCGGTTCATTTCAGTACGGATGATGAGGTGTTTTACGGCAGAATATTAGGCATTAACGACTTGGTGAGCTTTGAGGGCGCCTCGGTAAAAGAACTTAAAAAGTCTTTCCGGGAAGCTGTGGAAGATTATATCAGGACGTGCGAAAGCATCGGTAAGGATCCGGAGAAAACTTACAAAGGAACTTTTAATGTCAGGGTTTCCGCCGACCTGCATAAAGAAGCCGCACATTTTGCGGCGGTGCACGATATTACGCTTAATGAACTGGTGAAGGTAGCTTTGACTTTTAGCCTCGATCGTAAACAGGAAATTGATCAGGTGATCGATAAGAAAAAGCGCCGGTTGCAAGCCACCTGACGCAGGCCGGCTTAGCGCGCTTTCTCCCAATCATGGATTCCCCGTCCGTGTTAAATTTACGCGTATCGGCCGATTTTTTAACGCAATAACATACGCCCCATGCGACAACGCAGATTTTTCTATTAACCTGTATCTGGCTGCCTGCTGTTTACCGGTACCGTTTTGCAGTAGGTGCAGATAAGCCTTAGGCGTGTATTTGTCGGCTGCATCCAGTACCAGCGTTACATGACCGCTCTTCGGGTTAAAGCTTACGCTTTTAAAGGCGCCTGCGTCCAGGGTGAGCCACAATTTCAGCGGGGCGATAAAAATCCGGGATTTTGCACCATTTGTAATTTCCACATTTATCAAATCATCCTTTTTTGTCAAATTTCCGCCGAATGCAAGCCAGCCAAGCGTTTTGTCATCCGTAATGTAAGTTGCGGCATTCACGGCGTAACCAAAAAAATTAGGTCCGTAATCGCCCGAAAGCCCGTCGATCTTTAAGGTCGAAGGGTAAGAATGGAAAGCAGCCGGGCCGAAACCATCCTGGGTAATGTTGGAGATCGAACCCATTAAGCCGCCATAGCCCACGCGCAGCAGGTACAGATCGGCGGGGTTGCTGCGATATTCGCTCAATATCGGTATAGCGTTTAACCCTGATCCATAATGATGCAACTGGCGCTCGATGCGTGACAGTTTACCGGCATAAAGGAAATCCCAGTAGCGCCGAGCCGAGCCATTATAACCCCAGTGCGGCAGCGTAGGCATATAACCCAATATCGCATTGATCGTGGTTTTCGCTTTATCGTTGTATCCAAAATAAACCGACCATGCATATACCTCCTCCTGGCCGGTGGAATCCCATGGCATTTCGCTGCCGAAAGGATATTGCAGGCTGTGCCAGTGATCTGCTCGCGCCTTCATGGCTTGTTCCAGCGCTTCGGCTTGTATATACCAGCCTTCGGCCTTCAGATCGTTCAGGATAAAGCAAAATACCGTGCCCTCCATCTGGCCGAATTGCGCGTAATACGGTGCTTGCTTCACCATAGCCATTGCCGTTTGATATGCGTTAGTAAGATACCACTGCCAGGAGTTTTGGGTAATCAGTCCTGTATGGTAACGCGATAGTCTGTACATTACCCAATGTGCCGCAGCTACATGCGGATAATCGTACGACCGGCCCACGTCGTTCGCATCCTTATGGCTCCATGCTGCCCAGGTTTTCCAGTTGATGCTATCGCTGTAGGTCCCTTTAGGCATCTGGTCGGGTTGATAATAGAACACGCTTTTCTTTACACCATACTTGTGCGGACCGGTACTGTACTGGATATTGCCCCAAAGCGTGTGATCGACAAAAAGCTGCAGTTTAGCAATTTCGGCCTGGTCGGGCTGTACCAGCTGTTTCATCATGGCGCCCAGCCAGCTGCCCGCGCCGCCTTCGTCGCTCAGGCCAGCTATCCATACCCGCGCATCCTGAGTTACCTGTTGCCGCTTTTCATAATCATAAGTGATCACCGAGGGATTGCGGTCAAACGGATCATTCTTATTTGTGAACCACTGTTTGGTCAGCAAAAAATGCCCATAGTCTTTTAAAACCTGCGCTTCCGGTTTGATCACTTTATAATTAACTGTCTGTACCAGGCCGTCTTCGTACACGATCGTCAGCCGGGCCCGTCCCCATTGTCTGCCTTTGACCATGTAAGCTTGCCAGTCATTGTTTTCGGCAGCAGTTTTTTCAATCAGTAAAGCGCCTTCCGGTTCAGCCGTAATGGATTTAACCGCCGAAGGATACTTTAAAAATAATTTGGCATCAACGTCCTGCGGCAAAACGTATCCCGGAACGCCTACCGCCACCGGGCGCTTATTTTCGGCCAATATTTGTTCTATGCCCTTTATCGAATCGGCCAATAAAAATTCCAGGCCGTACTCCCGCGTTTCGCCGGGCTGCAATACCGCAAAGCTGGGCGGATTCCAGGGTTCGGCTTTTTTCCATTCATTTTCGGCGTAAGCTTTGCTATGGGCCATCCATTCATAGAAACCTTCAAAATCCATCCCCAGGGGGGTTGCATCGCGTATCGGGTTGTATGCCTCGAAAGGCGTATGACCATAGGGAACGACCAGCAGCGCCGGACCATGACCGCTTAGCCGTGTCACCTGCAAATAACCCGCATCCATGCCGATGTAAGGGTCATAGAAAACATTTTCCGCATGCGCCTGCTCCAGCGATTTGCCCTGCAATATGTTATTAAATATTACGGGTATCCCCAGCGAGCCGATCTCCACCACCCGGGCGCTTATATTTTTAAGCCTGAAAAGTAGTACCAAATGTCCGTTCTCCCACTTCCAGTAACGTTCGGTATGCAGCGGGATATCCGGGGGCAGCGTGTTAGCAAGGTCGGCGGCGGCGAGCGTGTTACTGTCGGTTAGCGGAAGCGCTGCAATTTCGGCTCGCTTGCCGGCTGTTACGTATTTTTTCCACGCTGTGTCACCTACAAAGCGCAAACGGAGGTCGAGGTCGCCGAGATGGTACATACCATCGCTGCTGCGCAGCCTGAGGCGTTCGCCCGGCGTAAAATCGAAGGTTGTATCGGCGGCAGGAGACAACGCAGCCACCGTTTGTGACGATCTCACTAACTTTAACCGCAGACCGGATACATTGAAACTCAGATACCCCTTTTCCAGCCCAAGCGTGGCCGGTCGTTTTTCGAGGGCCTTCCAACGGTCCTGTGCATTGACACAGCATATAGTCAGCGTGAAAATGAGCAATAGTGCTATGCGGATAGTTACCCTCATTAACGGTGCATTTGGCCGCTATAAAAGTAACCATTACGATCTATTACCGCTTTTGAAAATTGACCTTTGATAAGCGTTTTTTAACTGCATAGACCAATTCGGCAACTCCAGGCATGTTAACATGTTAGCAAAAGCTGACTTGCACAGTTCGGAATAATCGAATATCTTTAAACGAAAATTAATTACCCCAAAAATGAAGCGGCTGCTCGGTCTTTTCAGGAACAAATACTTTGTGGTTACCGTTGCGTTTGCCGTCTGGATGATATTTTTTGATAAGAACGACCTGTTCTCGCAATACCAGTATCATAGCCAGTTGAGCAAGTTGAAGCACGAACGCGATTTCTACCAGAGAGAGACTGCCAAAGTCCACCAGGAACTGGACGAGCTGACCACGAACAAAGAGATGCTCGAAAAATTCGCGCGAGAGAAATACCTGATGAAGAAAGATAACGAAGACGTTTTCGTGATCGTAAAAGGAAAATGAGGTCGGAGGTCGGAGGCCGGACATCAGAATAAAAATCGTATCTTTGCGCCAATACCCGTTCGCTTAAGGCTGATCACCCATAAACAACTTCCGATCGCCGCTTATGCTTTCGCGTTAGCATACAATCATACATCACATGTCATTTGAAAATTTAAATTTGATTGAGCCCATCCTCAGGGCCCTAAAAACCGAGGGATATACCACTCCCACCCCCATACAAGAACAAGCTATACCGATCGTCTTAAAACACCGCGACCTGCTGGGCTGCGCACAAACCGGTACCGGTAAAACAGCGGCCTTTGCCATACCGATATTGCAGCTGCTTTACCAGGACCGAAGTCAGCATAAAGAACAAAAAACCATCAAAGCGCTGATACTAACGCCAACACGTGAGCTGGCCATACAGATCGACGAGAGTTTTGCCGCTTATGGCAGGCACACCGGGCTGAAACATTTAGTCATATTCGGTGGCGTTTCGCAAAACCCGCAAACAGATGCATTGCGCAGGGGCGTAGATATCTTAGTCGCTACACCGGGCCGCCTGCTCGACCTGATGAACCAGGGCTTCATCCGCCTTGACCATCTGAAAATACTCGTACTCGACGAGGCTGACCGCATGCTGGATATGGGCTTTGTGCACGATGTAAAGAAGATCATAGCCAAAGTGCCGGCACGCAGGCAGACGCTTTTCTTCTCGGCTACTATGCCGAACGAAATACAGCAACTGGCCAACTCTATCCTCTACAACCCGGAGAAAGTTGAAGTGACACCTGTTTCGTCAACTGCGGATACGATACAGCAGCATATATTCTACGTTGAAAAATCCGACAAAAAGGCGCTTTTGATCCACTTATTGAAAGATAAATCTATCCAAACCGCACTGGTGTTCACCCGTACCAAGCATGGCGCCGATAAGGTTGTAAAAGACCTGAATCGCGCGGGCATTACTGCCGAGGCAATTCACGGGAATAAATCGCAGAATGCCAGGCAGCGCGCGCTTTCCAATTTCAAGAACCGCACGACCAGGGTCCTGATCGCAACAGATATCGCCGCACGGGGCATCGACATCGACGACCTGACGCACGTGATCAACTACGAGTTGCCGAATATACCGGAAACTTACGTTCATCGCATCGGGCGCACGGGCCGCGCGGGGACCGAAGGTATCGCCTTCTCATTTTGCGAAACTGAAGAAATAGCTTACCTGAAAGACATACATAAACTGATCGGCAAGCAAATACCTGTTAACGAAGCTCATCCCTACCCGATGAGCCCAACGTTTGTGGCTAAGCAAATGGAACCCGCACAAAAAGCGGCACAAACACCGCGTCATCAGCAATCTGGCGGGCATAGGGATGGCAAAAGGAGATGGGGACGAAACCGCTCGCGCGGGAAGATATGATGTCGGAAGTCAGAGTTCCGAGGTCGGAGATATAATAGTTAAGAGCTCCAGTTTTGGTGCAATTTAAAAAGCTTTGCACCAACTACTTCAGCTTCTTCCAATAGTTGATTAAACCTATCATTGCTGATATACTCGCATTGAACGGCAAACTGTAGCCATGATTTGGTTTCCTGCAAGGAGCCCATCGAGTAAACAAGAAATTTTTTGAACTCGCCCTCGTAAGTGCGTCTGCCCCATCCCTCCGCAATATTGGCGCAAATTGAACGGGATGAATCTACTATTTGGCTTGTCAAAGAATACGTTTCAGATTTTGGGAATGACCTGGTTAAAACGAATATCTTCATTGCATATTCATTTCCGAGGCGATATACATCAAGGTCGAAAAAGGTTTTGATCATTTAAAGGCCGTTTAGGAATTCGAATTTATAAAATCTTTTCTGACCTCTGACATCCGACGTCCGACCTCGAAAATCAGGCGTAGAATTTAGGCAGCGACAGCTTGTAGCGAACAGCGACGATCCTGGTCGCGCAAACCACGATCACCGCGATAATCTTGACTGCGTCCGTATCCATACGATTAATAAGCAGCACATACAATGTTCCGCCTATGATACAGGCAGTAGCATAAATTTCCTTTCGGAAAATCAGGGGAATATCGTTCAGTAAAATATCGCGGATCACACCGCCGAAACAACCGGTAATGGTCCCGAGGGCGACGCAGATACCAGGGTTGAGACCGGCGCTAAGTCCTTTCTGCGTTCCGATGATTGTGAACAGGCCAAGACCCAGCGCATCGAACAGGAACAGCGTCACTTTGAAAGTTTTGATAAATTTCTTAAAGAGAATAGTCGCGACGACTGTACCAACAATGATCAGGGGCAATTGATAGCCGCGCATCCAATTGACGGGCGTATCACCGATCAACACGTCGCGGATGGTGCCGCCGCCGATGGCCGTCACAAACCCCATGATCATCACGCCAAAAACATCCAGCCGCTTTTGCATAGCCGCAAAAGAACCCGAAATGGCGAATGCCACGGTTCCGGCTATCTCGATCACCGATGACAGGTTGATGCTCATATTTCACCTTCGCGTTTGCGCATGAACCACTCCGCGCTTAGCAACGCTAAAATAACCAGGAACACCCATTTCACGTCCACCAGGTCGCTGTAGTGTTTGTCTTCGTAAACAACGGTTTTAATATTGTCATTCTTGCGGATCAGGTCGGCCAGTTGCCCGATCTGTGATGGCATCAGCATCTGGCCGCCCGACTGTTTAGCCATCGCCGATAACAGCTGATGATCAGCTGCGCTCTGACGGGTTTCGAGATTAAGCGGTTTTACCGTAAGCTGCCCCTTAGCGGTTAGTGTTTGGTTGCCCAGTTTCGTTGATGCGTCGTAACTATATTCACCTACCGGGAGCGCGCCGGCATCCAGTTGGTAACTTTGCCCGGTACGCGTAAAAAGGAAACTGTAATTCTTCCCTGAATCGCTTTTCAGGTCGATCTTCACATCGGGCGTATTGACCAGTTCGAGCGCTTCATTGTACAATTCAGCATTGACGATCACGTTATCACCTTCATCAAAAACATTTTTAGCAGGATAGACCCGGAAACGCTGACGATTGCTATTGGCTGTGAGGTATTGCACCACCTGCGTCAGCAATTCTTCCACGGCGTGATGGTTGCCATTGGCCTGGTACTCGCTCAATGCCCAGCGCCACAGGCCCTCTCCGGTTAAAACGGCGATACGCTGGCTGTTATCATCTTTGAAAGATAGCAAAGGATAGCCCGTCGATACGTCGCCGATGCGTTGTTTGAACAGGGGCTGATTTCCGGCCAAACTTCGGTAGTCGCCAAAGGGCGCCATCAGAGGCGGAAATTTGCTGACCTTGTTCCGGGTAGAATCCGATAGGGTGAACAATGAGAACTCAGGCTGCAACTGGGCGAATACCTCCTGCATCTGGTCGCGGTTGGCGTTTACCTGTACGGCCTTCTGCTCGTTATCAAATTGCGGCAGGTTCGACTGCCCGCCGATGATATACCAAACCGGTATCTTTCCCTTCGTGATGAAATTTTGCAAAGCTCCCGATTCGTTTTTGGTGCATTGGTACAAGATCACCAGGCTGTAATCGTTCAGTTTCAGCTGACCGATATCACTCATAAAACCAGCCTTTACCTCATAATTCTTGTTGCTCTCGATTGCTTGCTTGATAACCGTTATGTCCGGGTGAGGGCCATCGTACAATAACAGCACTTTTTGCTTTGCATCCAGTACCTCGACGTAAATGGTCTCTGTATTGTTTTGAGTGGAAATTTCGTTCTTTACCGGCGCTATGTTGATCGTGAATTTGCGGATGCCTTTTTTATCGGCGTTGAGTTTAAGGGAAACGACCTTCTTAAAATTGTCTGAACTAACCGGGATATTCTGCTCCGCCACCTGCCGCCCGTCCTCAGTCACGTCCAGGTGCATGGTTTCGCCCTTAGCCTGGTAGGCTTCGGCGAGCACTTCGATCACAAAATCGTCGCCAAGGAAGGCTGTCTTATTGTAGTTCACATTGCCGATCAGCAAATCACGTTTAGCAACGGTATCCCCCAGGGCGATAGTATAAATGTTCGACCGGAAATTTTTAGCTTCATAAAGCGGGTCGCTGCCTTCGTTGTACAGACCATCCGTTGCTAAAACCAGCGCGCCGATGTTCTGGTTGGCAAAACGTTCATTCAGCTGGCGGATGGCCGACGAAATATTGGTTTGTTTGCCGTCGAATTTAGGCGAAAGGCTATCATGCAGGTCGCGGCTGAAATGGAACAGGCGTACATCGTATTTATCGCCCAGGTCCTGCGTCAGTTTACCAAGATCATTCACAAACTGACCCGGATCAAAACCGGCAGGCTTGAATGTATTGACCGATTGTGAATTATCCTGTGCGATCAGCACCAGCGGCTTTTGCGGTGCGTAGGATGTCGATTTCACCAGCGGCGAGATCAGCAAAAAGGCCAGGATAAAAACCACGATACTTCTTGCGGCGAAAAGCGCGTAACGCACCCGCTTATCCAGGCCTACCGGTTGCCGGTACATAAGCCAGGCATACAGCAAACCCAGCAGCAGGCATACGGGCGTCCACCACCCCGAAACCGTTCCCCATGTGACCGAAAAAAGAAGATGCATGTTTACGTTGGACGTTAAACGTTATACGTTTTACGTTATGGTGCAAAATGCGAAATAATTGCGAGAGATTCGACTCAGAACTTAAGACTCAAGACTTAGAACTCAACTAAAGCATTCCCCCATCTACAGCGATCACCTGGCCGGTGATGTAGTTGGCCATGTCCGATGCCAGGAAAACGCAAAGGTTTGCCACGTCTTCGGTCTCGCCGGCGCGTTTCAGCGGGATCGAAGCTGCCCAGCCCTCTACTACTTTCGGATCGAGGACTTCCGTCATTTCTGTTTTGATGAAACCGGGCGCTACCACGTTAGCGCGTATATTTCGTGAGCCCAATTCTTTGGCTACGGATTTGGAGAAACCGATGATACCGGCTTTGGAAGCGGCGTAATTGGACTGCCCGGCATTGCCCTGGATGCCCACTACCGAGCTCATATTAATGAAAACCCCTGTACGATTACGCATCATTACTTTGGAAGCTGCCTTGGTCAGGTTAAAGATCGACTTCAGGTTTACATCGAGCACCTCGTCCCACTGCTCTTCAGACATGCGCATCAGCAGGTTGTCCTTGGTAATTCCCGCATTGTTCACCACCACATGCAGCGTACCGAAATCGGCCACTATATCGTTCACCAGCTTTTCGGCCTCATCGAATTTGGAAGCGTCGGAGCGGTAGCCTTTTACCTTAGTACCGAACTTTTGCAGTTCCTGCTCCAGCGCCTGGCCTTTTTCTACGGACGACAAATAGGTGAAAGCAACGTCAGCGCCCTGTTCGGCAAATTTTTCAGCTATTTTACGGCCTATACCTTTTGACGCGCCGGTGATCAGCGCTGTTTTTCCTTCCAGTAATTTCATATTTTACGTGTGGTTTCGGGGGGTGAAGATAGGAATAAGTCCGAAAGTCCGCAAAAGTCCGAAAGTCCGAAAGATGTTTTTATCTTTGAAACGCTATAGCCGTATCACTTATGAAATTTCTACTATTTTGTCTTGTTTGCTTGATGTTCCTGTCATGCAATAATGTTCATTCAACAAAATCGAATACTATTTCTTCGATCAAAATATCGAATAAACCATTCCAAAAGAGATCATTTAATCTTGATAGCCTTGAAAGCAGTAAAACCCTTTATGATAGTTTAAAAAACCTACCTAAGCTCGAAAGCCATTTTCTGAAATTAATTATTCCAAAACTAAATGATAGTTCGGTGGCTGAAAATATGTTGAAAGATCCTCATTATACATTCATTCGTAAATTTGGCCAAATAAATATTAACGGCAATAATGGGATACTATTGGTACGAGTGACCGATTATAATAGCGTGTCAGGTAAAATATATCTTCTGGTTATGGATAAATCAGGAAAGATAATTGCGAAAGCTGATTTAGCGCAATATTATGATGAAGCTGGAAGCAGTACTTACCTAAGTTCTGTACAGATTTCGCCAAATGAATTTCAACAAGTTGTAAGTGGTTCTGATATAAAACAATCTGACAAACCGGATTCATTAGGTGTTTATGAAAACATCGGTCGAGAGGAATATAAAGTAGATCAAAAAATGAAATTCCAAAACGGAAGATTTGTTACAACGATTATAGACACCGCTTCCCGGCTGGTAAAATAAAAATTTAAACCTTCACGAGTCCACTATTATACTCTCGTTGCAATTCCCTTAAACACCCCGCGCACAAACACCCGTCAAACATTTCGCTGATGTATTGCGTCTCGTTCAGCGTCAGTTGTACCTGGCTGCACTGGCATTTGGTGACGGCGTTCGCCTTGCATTCGAAGGACGAGCGGCAACGTTCGCAGCAGATGATCTCGTGTTTGTGCTGTTGCATTGGTTGGAGAAGTTGTAGTGATTGTAAAGGTCGGAAAAGTTAGCGGCACGAACAACTCTGCCTTTTCAACCACTCCAATCTTTTCAACATTTACAACCATTATAACTAACCCGGCCGCTTTTACAAAAATTTTTATTATAACTTTAAGTAAACCAATACCCCATTCATCATGAAAAAATATTTCGCCGAATTGATCGGCACATTTGCACTCGTGCTATTCGGGTGTGGCGCCGCCGTGGTTGACGGAAAGACCATCCCGGCAGCCGTACTTCCCGACGCTCCTCTTGGGATCGGTATTTTAGGCATCGCCCTCGCCTTTGGCCTGGCGGTTGTCGCCATGTGTTATGCTATCGGCCCTATTTCAGGCTGCCACATCAATCCGGCGATCACGATCTCTATGCTCGTCGCGCGTAAAATTTCGGGAAAAGACGCTGTCGGTTACATTGTCGGGCAGTTCATCGGTGCGACGATCGGCGCGCTGGTGCTATACTTTTTCCAGAAAGGCAGCCCCAACTTCACCATGGGCGAATATGCCCTGGGATCGAACGGCTGGGGACCCGGGTACTTAGGCGGTTACAGCACTGAATCGGCTTTCCTGGCCGAAACCGTGCTTACGTTCCTGTTTCTTTTCGTGATCTTCGGCGTTACCTCGCGTTTTGGCAATTCCAATATGGCCGGGCTCGCCATCGGGCTAACATTGGTGCTGATCCATTTGGTGGCTATCCCGATTACCGGCACGTCAGTTAACCCGGCACGCAGTTTCGGACCTGCCATATTCGCAGGCGGCAAAGCATTAGGGCAATTGTGGCTCTTTATGGTCGCGCCAGTGCTTGGCGGCATCATAGCGGCACTGCTTTGGCATGGGGTATTTGATAAGGGGGAAGCGTAGTTGAATGGTTGATTGAGTTGGATTAAGTTGATTGAGTTTTAAATGCCAACTTAATCAACCTAATCAACTACTTAACTCAATCAACTCTCCAAAGGCACAAACTTCAGCGAAACCGAATTCACGCAATGCCGTGTATTTTTCGGCGTCATGTATTCGCCTTCAAAGACGTGGCCCAGGTGGGCGCCGCAGTTAGCGCAAAGGATCTCGACCCGGCGGCCGTCGGCATCTGTCTCGCGGCGGACTGCCCCGGGTATTTCGTCGTCAAAGCTCGGCCAGCCGCAGAATGATTCGAATTTGTCATCCGAACGATACAGCGGCGCATCGCAGCGCTTGCAGACATATAATCCTTTAGCCTTATTGTTGAGCAGCGAGCCGGTAAATGGCCTTTCGGTTCCTTTGTATAGTATTACCCGTTCTTCTTCGGGTGTTAACTTATTATATTCCATGAATTAATTATTGAATTATTGATTTACTGAATTATTGAATTTCATTCAGTGTTTTAACAAATATACGGCGGGGATGGTGTTTTGATTTTTGGGGCAGGGTTGTTGACACGCGGCTGACGTTTGCCGGTAAAAAATTCCCGGGCGATGCCAAAAAAATTATGAATTTATTTAGCTTCACATTATGAAATTAGCCGGTAAATGGTTTATCTGCATTGCATCGTTGTTGATGGGCCACATTTCCTGCGCACAGGTATCCTTTGGTAATATCGCTTTGAAAGGCGTCACCATTATCGATGCAAAACACCGGGTACCGCTTGCCCGCCAGGTGGTATTGATACAGGGTAAATTTATAAGTGATATTTTCACTGATGGCAGCAAAGCCATCCCTGATTCATTTACGGTTATTAATCTCACGGGCAAATACCTGCTGCCCGGCCTGATAGACACGCATGTTCATATGGCTACAGACCCATCGGGTGTTGACAACCGTGCGCATACATTAAGCTCGCTTGAACAAATGCTCTATAGCGGTATCACGACTGTAAGAGACATGGCAGGTGACGCACGGACGCTTGCCGGATTGTCGCGGGATGCCATGACAGGGGATATCATATCCCCCGATATATACTATTCCGCTTTGATGGCTGGTCCTGCGTTTTTTAACGACCCGCGCACACATACTTCTGCACGGGGCGCCGTTGCGGGCAAAATGCCTTATATGCTGGGCGTAACGGATTCGACCGACATGACCCTTGCTATGGCTGAAGCAAAAGGAACGGGCGCCACCGGTATAAAACTTTATGCCTACCTGCCTGCCGATATTGTCAGGAAGATTGTGCTGGAAGCAAATAAACAGGGTATGATCGTGTGGGGGCACGCCTGGCTGGAGCCGGCCAAACCCACCGACATGGTAAATGCCGGTGTGAGCTCGATCTCACATGCACCGCTGATGGTTTACGATAAACTGGACAGCATTCCCTATGCCTGGAAACATCAAACGCATACGCCGCAATTCTGGGACAGCGTCACACCCGATCTTAGCCGGCTATTTGAACTGATGAAGCAACATCATACCATTTTGGACGCTACTTTGCTAACCTACAAACAGGCGGGCGAGCACAGCCTGGCCTGGCAATGCTCATACGAATTAGGTAAACGCATTACAGCCAAAGCCTACCAGGCAGGCGTGACGATTTGCGCCGGTACTGACGACGACCAGGTCGAGTTTGTTCAGAGTGAGTTAAACTGCCTGGTTAAGGAAGCCGGGCTAACGCCAATAGATGCCATTATTGCCGTAACCCTGAACGGCGCCAGGGCTTTGCAAATTGATAAGCAATATGGCACTATTGAGCCTGGCAAGACAGCCGACCTGCTTGTACTTGATAAAAATCCGTTGCAAGACATCGGGAACATTACATCAGTCAATTTTGTGCTCAAAGACGGAAAAGTTTATAAAAAGTAGACTTGTTTGGACATACGATAAAATAAAAATCCCAGCCATTTCTGACCGGGATTATATCTTGATTCTTGATTCTTGGCTCTTGGTTCTACTTTTTAGAAAGTTCCTCCGCCATTGCAGCGCCTATTTCGGCAGGCGACTGCACCACGCGGATGCCGCACTCGGCCATGATCTTCATCTTGGCGGCAGCGGTATCGTCGGCGCCGCCGACGATCGCTCCGGCGTGACCCATACGGCGTCCCGGAGGCGCGGTCTGACCGGCGATAAAACCTACGACCGGTTTGGTTCCGTTCTCTTTGATCCAACGGGCAGCTTCGGCTTCCATGCCGCCGCCGATCTCGCCGATCATAATGATGCCGTGGGTGTCGGGGTCGTTCATCAGTAATTCTACAGCTTCTTTGGTCGGCGTGCCGATGATCGGGTCGCCGCCTATGCCAATCGCAGTAGTGATGCCCAAACCGGCTTTCACCACCTGGTCAACAGCTTCGTAAGTTAGCGTACCTGATTTGGAAACCACGCCCACATGGCCCTTGCGGAAGATAAAGCCCGGCATTATGCCGATCTTGGCTTCGCCCGCAGTGATAATGCCGGGGCAGTTCGGACCTATGAGGCGCGAATCGCGGCCTTTGAGGTATTCTTTCACCAGGATCATATCCTTGGTCGGGATGCCCTCGGTAATACAAACGATCAGCTTGATGCCGGCCTCGGCCGCTTCCATGATCGCATCCGCGGCGAACGGCGGCGGAACGAAGATGATGGAGACATTGGCCCCGGTTTTAGCTACAGCGTCCGCAACGGTATTGAATACCGGGAGATTCAAATGCTTCTGGCCGCCCTTGCCCGGCGTAACACCGCCGACAACGTTGGTGCCGTATTCTATCATTTGCGAGGCATGGTAAGTGCCTTCGTTACCTGTAAAACCCTGGACTATTACTTTAGAATGATTGTTAACGAGGACGCTCATAGATCGAAAAAATGTACGCGCAAAGCTAAGTTAATTTACGATTTACGAATTACGATTTTAGATTTTTTTCTGTCCGTCCGTCACGGTGTACTTATGGTACGTGACAAAGCGAACAATTTCATTTTAATATTTTGATACC
>JAFDZL010000424.1 GCA_018266935.1 Bacteroidota bacterium
ATGCTCTGAAATTCCTGCCTTTTCACGAAGGATTACACTCGGGCGTGATATCGACGATGAGGAAGCTGGTGTAGCTGAATTTTATAAGCACGTATGTCAAAGCACGTTTATGAAAACGTGTAAACTCTTAATCCTTGTACCTCTATTACTTTCTTCGGCTATGGCATTGGCACAAACTGATACGCCCCTCGTAAAATTGATCAACCCGGCGACCGTCGCCGCGCCAAGAGGGTATTCTCACGCGGCGGAAATAGACCTTGGCACCTGCAAGATGTTAATCCTTTCGGGGCAGGTGGCTTTTGACAATGAAGGTCATCTTGTTGGCCCTGGTGATTACGAAAAGCAAACGGAGCAGATATTCCGTAATATTAAGCACATTGTCGAAAGCGCAGGCGGCAAAATGGATAACCTGGTGAAGATAGGCGTTTACATGCGCGATGTGGGTCAGATACAGGCGTTCAGAACAGCCCGCGATAAATTCGTGAACACCAAAACGCCACCGGCAAGTACGCTGGTTGAGGTCAGCGAACTATTCAGGGACGATGTCCTGATCGAGATCGAAGCTACCGCTATTGTTCCGAAGCATTAAAAATTATATCCCAACCCAAATTTGAATCCATTATTTACCAGCGCGCGGCCGCCGTTCGAACTAAAGGGGACTACGCTTTGCAATTGGAAAAAGGGGTTGGCAGATAAAGTAATACGGCCGAAAGTATATTTTCCTCCCACGCCTAAAAATATACCGATGCCGCTTTCATCCGGAGTGATGCGCTGAGCCGTTTGATCGGTTTCCAGGTTAACCGATAAACCCGCGTTCAGAAATGCGTACCTGAAAAATGTAAACCGCCCGTAAACCGGCAATGTGAGCATTTGTATGCTTGTCGGTAATGGTTTGAAATCGGGCCGAGGTGGATCTACATAGTTTAATAATAACTTGCTCTTACCATACTCCAAGCCGGTCTCGATGGAAAAAACACCCTTAAAATGCCGCACATAATTCAGGCCGGCTATCGTAAACCCTTTACTGGCATATCCGGCCGCGCCAATCCCGCCAAAAAACAAACCATCACCGCCTGTTCCGTAAACTACTGAAAGTGTGTTGCTTTGCTGGCCATAGCTTTTCGTGCCCGATAAGACAAACGCTGCGAGGCAGAGAAATGTGGATAAGGTTCTTTTCATAAATAAGATAAAGCTTGTGGTCGAAATTACGGCGGTATTGACAAATATGCTACATCCGACCATAAAATAAACAAAAACCCGGCATAACCGGGTTCAATTTTTACCGAATCACTAAGCCATTAATAACAAAATCCAGCGCGGCTGCGGTTTACCGATTCAGATGTTCCACCACCGCTTCGTTCAGTACCACATCGCTCAAAAAACCCGTACATACCCCTTTTACCACGACAACGGCGCGACTGCCGTTAAACTGCTTTGATTTCAGGGTACAGAGAATGTTCGTCATCGGGTCGCCGCTTTTTAGCGTCAAGGTGACGTTGCCGGCCTGGTCTTTCTCCTCCTTCAGGATCACACCCTTCACCTCGACGGCCTTATTCAGGTATTTGGTATTGGCGGCAGCTTCGTTTGTTTCATAGTCCTTTACGATCTGTGCGGCTGTCACCCGAAACGCATTTTCATCCTCAACCCTGCGGTGGTGGCTTTTGGAATATTCAAAAACGTAGTACCATCCGCTTGCCGCAATCGCAAATACTACTATTGCAGCGCCGAATAAAATTTTCTTCCACATAGGTTTCATTTGTTTAGCATTTATTTATTCCATTGATCATTACCCGCCGACCCTTTATGTTTG
>JAFDZL010000425.1 GCA_018266935.1 Bacteroidota bacterium
AACTTAACTGTACCAGCAATAAAGCGATCCCGAACGCGATAATGGCAATAATGGTGCTTTCGCCGATGAACTGGAATATCAATGAATCCCTGCGGGCGCCAATTACTTTGCGTATCCCTGCTTCTTTGGCGCGTTTCTCGCTTTTGGCCGTGCTTAAATTCATGAAATTGATGCAGGCGATCAACAGGATAAATACGGCGATAGTGATAAACATCCGCACCATTTCGATCCTCCCATCTACCAGTCTGCCATTTTCCTGCCTTGAATACAGGTGCAGCCGATTTATGGGCTGAACAAATGTTTCCCTCGTTGAGCCTTCGCCCCGGTTCACATGCCTTTTGACGATATTTTTTATTTTTTGGTCAAACGCGGTCATCGGCGCGCCTTGCTTAAGCAGAACGTAAGTAGTTACACCATTCGTCGTAGCCCATGATTGATTTTGGTCCCAACCCAGTTTGGTGATGTAACTCCATGGTAACAGGTATTGGTAAGTGAATTGCGTGTTGCCCGGCAAATCCTTAAGCACACCGGTCACTTTGAAGTTTTCGGTGCTGTCGATAAGAACGGTTTTGCCCATCGCATCTTCTTTGCCGAACAACCTGGCTGCCATCGATTGCGTGATGACGATATTATGGTTATCGCTGAGCGCACTTTTTGCGTTGCCCTCGGCCAATGGAAAGTCCAGGATCGGGAGAAAGGTGGAATCGGCAAAAGCCCCTTCTGTATTGAAATGCCTGTCGCCAACAGATGTCAGAAAATACACCGTCCTAAACCTGGCTGCATTTTCAACTTCCGGGTAGCTTTTAAGCTCCTGTGCCATCAGCCCCGTGGTGCTGCCCCAAACAGTCAGCTGTCCATTATCAATATCCCTGCTGTACAGTTGTGCGATCCTGTCGGTATGAGTATAAAACCGGTCATAGCTCAGTTCATTTTGTACCCACAGCAATATTAAAATTGCGGAAGCCATGCCTATCGCCAGGCCGGCGATGTTGATGGCCGAAAAGCTCTTGCTCCGCCATAGTGTGCGGAAGGCTACTTTAAAGAAATTTGGTATCATGATATTGCGTTTTGATTTTTCGGAAGCCCATTTTGGCAGGCTTTCCGGACGCAATATTAGCGGTCGCACCCGCGAAAAAGCAGCCAACTTATCTATTGGCAACTCTTTCCTCAGGGTATTTTTATATTCCAGCGGCGTTTTACCGGTTAGTTCTTTGAAAACGCGGTTAAAAGTCCTTTGAGAATTAAACCCCGACTCGTAGGCAATCCCCAGCAATGTAAGTCGTTCATAAGCGGGATCCTGCATTTTCCGGACTACTTCACGAACCCGAAATTCATTGATAAAGTCGCTGAAGTTCTTTTCCAATCCAACGTTTATGATCCGGGATAGGTCATGCGGATGAATATTAAGTTTCGCCGCCAGCGTGGCCAGGGTCAGTTCGGCATCCTCGTAAAGGCGATTTGTCACTATCATTTCCTTTAGTCTTCGCCCTTTTTCTCTCGCATCAAATCTGTCGGTTATTGGTATGTCTGGTTCAACATCGTTATCCGGTCTCAACAGTATGTTAACGGCCATTCCGATCACCGTAAAGGCAATGGCAAAAAAGAATATATCATTAAACAGCCATAAGAGGAAGAACGTCCCGAGCACAAACAGCCATCTGTTCAACTGTCGGAATGCAACCTGCCGCCGGTCCATAAGCACCGGTCGCAGGTTGTTATAGAAATGCTGTATCAGCCGGTGCGAAAGGTATAAGTAAACTATAATGAAACCTGATATCAGCCAAACGGGCATCCAATATCCTGCAAGCAAGGGGCAAAAATGCAGTATATCTTTCCCGCTAAACCGCCGGTCAGGGCAGGTTCGCTGCCGTACATAAAAATAAAGCAGCGGTCCGATCGCGGGTAAGAAGACCGGGGTAAGCCCGCCAGCTTTCAACGTGATTGCGGCTAAGGCTGAACCTAAAAATAAGTTGGCAGTTTGATGCTGTCTTTTAGCCAGGGCTAAAAGTAATGCAAGAGTGAGGCCTGAGAACAGTATTCCCATAGACACCAGATCGTATAGATTGCTATGGAAAAAGTATGGCCTCAAGTTCAGTTAATATTTTGGTTGCTGTTACAAACGACCATTACAATATAATGAAATTACTCTGAGCGCAAACTCCTCACCGGATTCGCTAAAGCCGCTTTGATGGCCTGGAAGCTTACTGTGAACAATGCGATAAACACTGACAGTACCCCGGCGCCAACAAACATCCACCAGCTGACAGGCACCTTATAGGCAAAGCCATCCAGCCATTTATGCGCAAACAGCCACCCTATCGGCGTAGCGATAATAAACGCGATACCCACCAGCCATACAAACTCTTTCGAAAGCAAACCGACAACGCCTGCAACGCTTGCGCCCAGTACCTTGCGGATACCGATCTCTTTCTGGCGCTGCTCGGCGCTGAAGGCTGCCAGGCCAAACAATCCGAGGCACGAGATCAAAATGGCCATTATGGTAAATGAGTTGATGATCTGCGACAGGCTGATCTCAGCCGAGTACTGTTTCTGCACTTCCTGGTCGAGGAAAGTATATTCAAAAGGCACACCGGGCAGGTCTTTCTGCCAGATGCTCCCGATCCTGCTCAGTGCCGATTTGTAATCGCTGCTGCTTACCGAAACCGTCATGAACGAGAATGCGTTCGGATCGCCGTTATAGAAAAGCATAAATGGCTTTACCTCGCCGTGCAGCGAGTTATAGTTAAAATCCTTCATAACGCCAACCACCTCGACAAAGCTTATGGGCCCGTTGAGGTACTGGCTGTAAAGCCTTGTGCCCGGCGCTTTTTCGGGTTTCAGGCCGAGCCGTTTGCATAAGGTCTCATTAATGAGCGTTTTTATAGTATCCTTAATATGGAAATCGCGCCCGGCGATGATCTTAATGCCATTGGCTTTCACAAAATTCTCGTCAACATCCATGTTTTGCGCATCAACGGCGGTTGATTGATTGCCTCCCGACAAGTAAACGCCATGGTCGCGCCCGACAAACTGGCTGAGGTAATTATTGGACCGACTGACGGCTTTCACTTCCGATAGCTGCTGGAGATCGGTACTAAAAGCAGTCATTTTCCGCTGTGCGTCGCCGGTATAAAAACTGAAAACAAGTTTTTGATTTTTATCAAAACCCAGATCTTTATTTTTGATATAATTCAACTGGCTGTAGATAATAATAATGCTGGTTATCAGTACAATGGAAAGCACGAATTGGAACACAACCAGCGAACGGCGGATACCCGATGCTGAGATCTGGCTGGTGAAATTGCCTTTCATCACTTTGATGGCCTCGAAAGCCGACAGGTAAAAGGCAGGGTAGCTGCCTGCCACAATGCCTGTAACGAACACAATAAATAAAAGCATTGACCAGAGGCTGTAGTTCTTCAGCAATGCTAACTGAATATTGGTTTGTGTGATTTGATTGAGGTAAGGCAAGGCAAAGTATAACAACGGCAGCGCCAGTGCCACACCGATGAGCGACAACAGGAACGATTCTCCCAGGAATTGTTTGATCAGGTCCATTTTGCCTGCGCCAACTACTTTGCGGACGCCCACTTCCTTAGCCCGCTTCGATGCCCGGGCCGTGGATAAATTCATGAAATTGATGCACGCGATAAGCTGGATCATGATCGCGATCAATGCAAGAATCGTTAGCAGTGTCGGACTGATCGTTTTGCTCTCTTCAATTTCATAGCCGGTTGTCGTATGGATGGACTCGACGGGTTGCAGATGGAGCACTTTTGTCATACCCAATGCCTTCAGTTGCTGCGCGCCATGTTTATCGAGGAAAGCTGGCAGCTTTTTTTCAAGAGCAGCGGCGCTCGCGCCCGGTCTTAGCTTAATGTAGGAACAAGCCATGTTATAACCGGCCCATGCGGTACTATTCAGTACAAACTGGCCGAAGCCGCCGCTGCGCATAGTAACAAAGATGTTAGCCTCGATATGTGTTTTGCCAAGGCTCTCGTCCACCACGCCTTTTATCTTAAAATCGTGCTTGCCGTATGCATTGTCAATCGTGATCACCTTGTTTGTCGGGTCGTCATTGCCAAATAATTTGGTGGCTGTGGACTTGTTTAATACGATCGTATAAGGCTCAGCCAGAATATCTTTGGTGTTCCTGCCGTAATCAAAATGGTAAGAAAACACATCGAAAAAAGTCGAATCGACATAAACCAGTTTATTCTCATAGAATGATTTGTCCTTATATTTCAACAGGTTTTTACTGTTGCCCAGTAAATCGGAGGGTATAAGACGGGTGTATTGTACTACCTCCGGAAAATCGGCTTTGATCGCCGGTGCGATCGGAGGCGACGCGGTAGAATTATTGTGCTTATCGCCGGTTATTTCCAATGAGGATGTGATTCGATAAATATCTTTTGCGTCTTTGTGATGCTTATCATAGCTGTACTGATCCTGAACGTAAAGCAAAATATACAGGCAGCATAACGTGCCTGTTGCAAGACCGATGATATTGATAAAACTGAAGGTCTTGTTCTTCAGCAGGAAACGGACGGCGGTTTTGAAATAACTTTTGAGCATGGCAACGATTTGAGTTTGAAGATAGTATGCAATGATTACAAACTCTAATAAGATGCCAAATATGTATTGTGTTGATTATTAATCTGTTAAAAAGAATTTAACACGATCGAACGTTCGGTTTTGATACAGCTTGTGTACGATTATAGCTTGCCTTCAGCGATCATCAGCTGCACTTTAAGCACAGCAGCTATAGTTATTGCGTCGGAGATCTCTCCATCGCAAACCTTGCGGTAGATCTCGGCAAACGGGACTTTACGAAGCGAAAGTTGTTCGGTGTCTTCAGGTTCAGGTTCAAATTGTTTCAGTCCGCGCGCAAGATAAATGATGCTTAGCTCATCGGTAACGGAATTAGACAGGTGCATACGAAATAGCTCGGTCCACTGGTCGGCTTTCAGGCCGGCCTCCTCGAGCAATTCGCGTTTGGCTGATTCCAATGGATCGATATCCAGTGGGCCGCCGCCTTCGGGTATTTCCCAGCTGTAACAGTCGGGAGCAAAACGGTATTGGCCGACCATATACGTGTTCATATCGTCATCCAGCGGGATAATGCCTATCGCAAAATTCTTGAAATATATTTTTCCGTATATGCCCGGGTTACCCGATGGGTTGATCACCTGGAATTCAGTGAGGCTGATCCAGGGATTGTCGTATATCTTTTTATCAGAAGTTATTTGCCAGGGATTTTCTTCGGTATGCATCAGTGTAAAGATAATTGAATGTGGAAATAAAAACTCATCTTAAGCCCGCTAAATTGTTAAGTTTGTCTTAACAAATGGATTTAAAAACAAACCATAAAATCATCAATGGGGACAGCCGCAAGATGGCGGAGTTAGCTGACAGGTCGGTGAGTTTGATAATTACTTCTCCCCCATACTGGCAGCTCAAGGACTATGGAACAGATACTCAAATAGGGTTTCACGACAGCTACGAGAATTATATCAATAATTTGAATCTAGTTTGGAACGAATGCTACCGTGTCCTGCATAGCGGATGTCGTTTATGCGTGAATATAGGTGATCAATTTGCCCGATCAGTCTATTACGGACGATATAAAGTAATCCCAATACGGGAAGAAATTATCAAATTCTGTGAAAATGTTGGGTTTGATTATATGGGTGCCGTTATTTGGCAAAAAGTGACCACAACAAACACGTCCGGCGGAGGTGTTCAAATGGGTTCTTATCCATATCCACGTAATGGTGTTTTGAAGATTGATTACGAGTTTATATTAATTTTCAAAAAGCTTGGCGATGCACCTAAACATACGAAGGAACAGAAGGAATTGTCCAAGATGACGGCTGAAGAGTGGAATACCTACTTTGCCGGTCATTGGAATTTTGGCGGTGCGCGACAGGATAATCATATTGCGATGTTTCCAGAGGAATTGCCGCGGAGACTGATAAAAATGTTTTCTTTTATTGGCGAAACAATTCTTGATCCGTTTGCAGGCAGTGGCACGACATCCTTGGCAGCCAGGAACTTGAGTCGTAATTCTATCGGATATGAAATAAACGAGGAGTTTATACCGATTATTAAAGGCAAATTAGAAACGTATCAGGCAGATATTCATAGCACATCATATTCCTTTGTTGACCAAAAGCTGAATATTGATTTTGAATCCGAGATACAAAAACTTCCCTATATTTTCCATGATCCACACAAACTCGATAAAAAGATGAATCCCAAAGATCTGCAATTTGGGTCTAAAATCGATAAGGATAGCACTTCGAAAAGGCAGGAACTATTTACAGTCAAGGAAGTTATCAGTCCCGAAAAAATCAGGTTGAGTAATAACATAATAATTCGCCTAATTGGAATAAAGGAAGACCCTGTGATCAATGGCAAGGCTACTACCTATTTAATAGATAAAACTAAAGGCAAGCGAGTTTTTATGAAGTTTGACGAGCAGAAATATGACAACGAGAATAATTTGCTTTGTTATCTATATCTTGAAAATAAGACATTTTTAAATGCACACTTAATCAAGCATGGTTATGCTAATGTCGATAAGGAAACAAATTATAAGTTAAAGAATAAATTTTTACAATCCTGCAAGATTAATGGATAAGAAATGGATATCTGGCGCTGATGGTGTTAACCTAAAGTTTAAACGAGAAACACTCCTTAATTACGGGCTGAACAGATGGGGCTTGAATAAAGCTCACAGTGTGGGATCGACATCCGAATTAATAAGAAGTTGTGCGCCATTAAAATATGAAGAGTGGGTTGAATTTTATTTCAAAAAGGCCAAACAAAAGAAGAAAAACGGGATGTACATCACGAGGGAGTACATCACAGGACTAGGGCAAACCCTTTATGTAAAACTATCAGAGGTAGTTCAAAGTGAATTAAATTCTATTACTGAAGAAGAATGCATTGATTATGCTTACAATCTCGTAATTAATAGAACCTATGATGGTTACGTCACAGAAATCGAAACCATTTACGGTCAACTTGAAGGTGCTGTTGGCATGGAAATCGAACCAGCTCCTGATAATTGGGACAGAACTTATAGTGTGGATTTTTTTATAAAAGTTGCTGATAAATACATCGGAATTCAAATAAAACCGATAGCCTCAGGTCAGGCACTAAATCAATATCAATGGATTGAAATGCACATGGTAAATCATCAAAGATTTGAAAAAGAGTTTGGTGGTCAAGTGTTTTTTGTTTATTCTGTTAAAAGTTCGGGTAAAAAGAAAAAAATATATAATGTGGAAGTAATCGAACAAATAAGAGCGGAGATTGATCGACTGTCTGTAACTTAAATATAAAATTAGAATCTTATACCTATTATGCGTTACTTTTTGTGCATTATCCTCCCGCCACTGGCGGTTTTAACCACCGGCCGCATCGGCGCTTTTTTACTTAGCTGCCTGCTTACACTTTGCTTGTGGATACCGGGTGTGGTTCATGCGATCCTGGTTACCAATGACTACTACGAAGAGAGACGCCACCGACAGATGCTGCGGGCTATCAGAAGGAACAGGTACTAAATAAAAATAGCGATGAGTTTTTCCCATCGCTATCCCGTTGTGTTCTGATATTTTCTTACAGACCGAAAGCCTGTTTTACCTTGTCCACGTAATCCAGCTTTTCCCAGGTAAACAATTCAACGTCTGCCTCTATTTTTCTGCCCTCGGGGCTGGTATATACTTTCTTAACCTGTTTGCTCGGTTTGCCAAAGTGGCCGTAAGCAGCGGTTTCGCTGTAGATCGGGTTGCGCAGTTTCAATCGGGTTTCGATAGCATAAGGCATCATATCAAATATTTCTTCAACCTTTTTAGCTATTTCGCCATCATTTAAACC
>JAFDZL010000426.1 GCA_018266935.1 Bacteroidota bacterium
CTGCGTATTTTCGCCTGTGTAAACCAAAACCGATCTTACGAAAATAATTATCATAAATTACTTGCATGAATCATAGAAATCGAACGAACCGCCCGGGCTGTGAATTGGGGTGAGGAGAAACCTTATACACAAGGACGGCAATCCACAATACATGTAGCACAAGGTTTTTTCGCACCCGCAATCATAACACAGCCTGCTCAAGAGGTAGTTCTCCTCGCCCCGCCACACTCCCAACGCAGGCTCGTTCGAAATGACATAATTTTATAGCTTTTCTCATCCAAACGTACAACCTAAAACGTCCAACGTATCACCTAAAATCGTACCTTTGCCGCTTCAGCATGAAAGCGTTTTACGGAGACCTGAGGCTGGGTATTTTAGGCGGCGGACAATTGGGCCGCATGCTCATCCAGCAAGCCATCAATTATAATGTAAAGGTTAAAGTCCTCGACCCCGACCGCGAGGCGCCCTGCCGCAAACTGTGCGAAGAGTTTGTTGTCGGCTCCCTGGGCGACTATGAAACCGTTTACAACTTCGGCAAAAAGGTGGATATGCTTACCATCGAGATCGAAAAGGTAAACGTTGACGCGCTGGACCAATTGGAAAAAGAAGGCGTGCTGGTTTACCCCCAGCCGCGTATCATCCGCCTGATACAGGACAAAGGGCTTCAAAAGCAATTTTTTAAAGAAAACAATATCCCCACCGCCGATTTCCAGATCATATCTTCGCCCGACCAATTAAGGAACAGCCGTATCCCCTACCCGTATATTCAAAAACTTCGGCGCGATGGTTACGACGGCAGGGGTGTTTATAAGGTTATCGACGAATCGTACCTCGATAAAGCGTTCACCGCGCCAAGCCTGATTGAGCGCCTGGTTGATTTTGAGAAAGAGATCGCCGTGATCGTGGCGCGCAACGCGGATGGCCAGATCAAAGCCTTCCCGATGGTGGAAATGGAATTCAACCCGCAGGCCAACCTGGTTGAGTTTTTGATCTCCCCTTCGATCTTCCCCTTCCAGGTTCACGAGGAAGCCGAACAGATCGCGAAGAAAGTAGCCGAAGACCTGAATATCGTCGGGCTGCTGGCCGTCGAGATGTTTCTCGACAAACAGGGCCGGGTGCTGGTTAATGAACTGGCGCCGCGCCCGCATAACAGCGGCCACCAAAGCATTGAAGGCAATGTGGTATCGCAATTTGAGCAGCACCTGAGGGCCATTTTCAACCAGCCGCTTGGCGATACCTCCTGCCTGAGCAATGCCATCATGA
The DNA here is from genome assembly GCA_018266935.1 of Bacteroidota bacterium. Taxonomy (GTDB): domain Bacteria; phylum Bacteroidota; class Bacteroidia; order Sphingobacteriales; family Sphingobacteriaceae; genus Mucilaginibacter. The sequence continues at coordinate 1,264 of JAFDZL010000426.1, forward strand.
TCAACGTTTTGGGCGAGCCGGGCTACGAGGGTCCAGCCGTGTACCAGGGTATTGAAGAAGTGTTGAATTGCGCCGGCGTTTACGTACATTTATACGGTAAAGCGCTCACCAAACCTTTCCGCAAAATGGGGCACGTGACCATTGTAGATGCCGACAGGGAAAAGGCGATCGAGAAGGCGCGGTTTGTGCAAAAAACGCTGAAGGTTATAGCTTAGGTTTGCAATTATTTATAATCCTCATAAATGATAGCCGAAATCAAACTTTATAAATCTAAATGGAAAGCTATAAAGTTGATTTTAATGGGTTTGCCATTGGTTTTAGCATGCGTATTTCTCCTAAGCAAAAACGACTCTCATAGAAACATGGAGTGGTTCGGTATATGTTTTTTTGGCTTAACCATTCCGATTGGGATTTTTAATTTATTTGACCGTCAACCTCGACTGATTATAAATGAAGAAGGCATTTATATTAGAATTATTGGCTTTAAAGATTTTATAAATTGGGATGTTATAAAAGATGCCATTTATAAAGAAAGAACAACTCAGGACCAATATTCATGGATAAAACAAAAATTTCTTTCCATAACATTTGATCCCGGTGATTCTGCTGATCCAAAAAACGTTAGCATATATTTAAACTCACTGCAAAAAATAGATGGACAAAAACTTGCAGACGTTGTCAACCAAATGGCACATAGTGATACAAACGCAAGGCGGCAATTATTATTAACAACAGAACTATGAGTAATAACCAACCCAAAGTAGGCATCATCATGGGCAGCAAGTCTGACCTCGGCGTGATGCAGGATGCAGCCGACGTATTGACAGAATTAGGCGTTCCGTTCGAGATCACCGTGGTTTCGGCGCACCGCACACCCGAGCGCATGTTCAGCTACGCCAAATCAGCCGCCGACCGCGGCCTGAAAGTGATCATCGCCGGTGCGGGCGGCGCGGCCCATCTGCCCGGTATGGTAGCGTCATTGACCCATTTGCCGGTTATCGGCGTACCGGTTAAGTCCAGCAATTCTATCGACGGTTGGGATTCAATCCTTTCTATTTTGCAAATGCCGAATGGAATCCCTGTTGCTACCGTAGCACTTAATGCGGCTAAAAACGCCGGCATCCTGGCCGCGCAGATTGTCTCTACGGGTGACGAGCCACTGGTCAAAAATCTCATCGCCTATAAGGAAAGCCTCAAAGCCAAAGTGGAAGAGTCGGCGCGGGAGATGGAAGGGTTGTGATTAGTTAACGGTTTAGTGCCGACTTGTTAACCAACGCTATTTCTCCCCCGGGGAATTCCAGGTTAACAAGTTAACAAATCACCTGATTAACCAATATCAACTATTATTTTCCGTAGTTTTGATAGCTAAACGTGCTATCTTATAACATTGCATGAAAAGGGTAAAAGATACGGTTGCCGATTTTCCGGCTCCTTCCAAAGCCGCATTAGAACAGGAAAGAAAGATATTAGCCGAGCTTGGCAATGATATTACCGGTGTTCGCGATAAAAATGACCTGATCGCCCTTTTCTCAAAGCGGATAAAGAGCTTGTTCTACTTCACCCATACCATCATTACCCTCATTGATACGCGTGACGAAACCTATACGCCCTTCTTGTTGGATCATGAGTCGTCCCCCATCCGGTCACATGCTGCATATCCTGAATTGATCAGGGCTCATTTTTCTTTAAACGAGCCATTCATTCAGTCCGTGTTGCATGCAGATAGTCCCATATCCTTTGTGCTGGAATACATAATGGATCAACCACAAAGTCCATCCTTCCTGAAGATTAATTATGAAAACGGTGTAAAGGAGATACTGATGACCAGGCTCATGAAAGCTGGCAGGCCAATGGGTTTTATTCATATTTATTCCGATAAATACAACAGCTTCAGCAACGAATTTCGAGGTGTTATAAAAGGTATTGCACCGCAATTATCGAGTGCCGTTTCCAACATAATCAAAAACGAAGAGATACTTAAAAAAGAAAGAGAGAAATCCTTCCTTCTCAATTTCAGTAACGATATAGCCGCAGTAAGAACGAAAGAAGAACTGGCTATTGCTGTTCGCACCGCATTAAAAAAGTTAAATCCACCGGGCGGCTTTGTTATTCGCCGGATCAATGAGGATAATAGTACAATGAGTCCTTATGTCTATGATCTTACCAAAACACATGATCCGGCAATAATAAGCGCACTGGAACAAGCCAGGTACGCTGTCGATGACGGACTGCAGAATCGCGTTCTGAATAGTTCCATCCCTTTATTATTTAATGTAGACAGGGAAATACAACGGGGAACAACCTCATCTTATTTACAGTACTGGAAGATGATGGGATTCAGGGAAATTGTGGGTGCCCGTTTGCGCAATGGCGAAACTAATCTTGGGGTCCTGTTCCTCGACATTCATGAGATAAATGTTGAACTGCTGCAGGGTATTTGTTCGCAGATATCCATCGCTATGGCCAACATTATCGCCAATGAGCAAATCAATAAGAAGCAGGAGGAGCAGGCATTCCTGCTTGATTTCAGCAACGATGTCGCCCAGGTAAGAACCAAATCTGATCTGCAAACAGCTATTTTCAGGGTACTGGACAAAACTATGCATACGCAATTGTCTATGATCAGGATGATAGATGAAGATGGCTACTATCTATCGCCCTTTATGTACGACAAAACATTATTTGAAACAGCAAAAAAGCAATTTCCTGAATTGCTGTACACACGTACAACGGTCGACGAAACTTATACAGCACAGGTGCTTGCCAGCGAGGACGGAATCGTGTTCAATATAAAAGAAGAACTAAAAAGCGGCAATGTCTATGCAAGATTATGGGAAACTACCGGCTTAAAAAATATGTACGGGTTGCCATTGCGCGTTGGCAACAGAAATACCGGTACCATTTGGCTATTGGCAAATCGCCTGAGCAAGTTACTGCTGAAAGGTATTTGTGCACAAATATCCATCGCTATCGACAATATATTGGCCAATGAAAAATTGCTGGCATATAAAAAGCAATTGGAAGTTGAAAACGACTACCTGAAAGAACAGATCAAAACCATCTACAACTTTTCAGAAATTATTGGCAATGGCGGGCAAATGCAGGAGATATACCGGCTAATGTCACTTGTGGCCGGATCTAATACCACGGTTCTGATATTGGGTGAAACGGGTACAGGAAAGGAGTTGATAGCAAGGGCCATTCACGGTGCATCGCCGCGTAATGATAAATTAATGGTGAAGGTAAACTGTGCTACTTTACCAGCCACGCTGATAGAAAGCGAATTATTTGGTCATGAGCGGGGCGCGTTTACCGGAGCTATCGAGCGGCGCATAGGCAAGTTTGAATTAGCCAATAATAGTACCCTGTTTCTCGACGAAATTGGCGAACTCCCCCTTGAAACACAGGCCAAACTATTGCGGATAATACAGGAACGCGAACTGGAGCGTTTGGGGGGGAAACAAACCATAAAGGTTGATGTACGCTTAATTGCTGCTACAAACCGCAATCTTGAAGAAGAAGTTAAGGCAGGGCGTTTCCGCGCTGATCTGTATTTTCGTCTGAATGTATTTCCCATCAGTTTGCCTCCGTTACGCGAGCGGTCGGAAGACATTGAACCCCTTACCCATTTTTTTGTAAAGAAATATAGCAGGAACACGGGCCGCAAGATTCGGAAGATTTCACCCAAAGTAATACAACAACTGCGCGCCTACACCTGGCCGGGGAATGTGCGGGAGCTGGAACATTTGATAGAACGCAGCATATTACTTACAACCGATAGTGTTTTAAACGACATATACATACCACAACATATTGTTGCTGATGATCAGAATTCCGAGCATCTGCTGAACCGCCCGCTGGAAGAAGTCGAGCGGAGTTATATTATTGAGATATTGAAGCGTTGC
>JAFDZL010000427.1 GCA_018266935.1 Bacteroidota bacterium
CAGCGACAGCGGTAGAAACAGCGCACCTGGGATACCCGTCATGGTAAAGGCGGGGGCGAACACCGCGAGGATACAGAACAGGATCAGAAGCTTCGGGAATGCGATCTCTTTACAGGCGTCCCATACGGCCAGGGCTTTGGGCTTGCCCATATCAAAATGCTGGTGAATGTTTTCGATGGTCACCGTCGATTCGTCAACCAAAATGCCAATGGCCAAAGAAAGACCGCTCAGCGTCATGATATTAATAGTCTGATGAAATAGCGACAGGAAAAATATACCGGATATGATGCAGGTCGGGATCGTCATAATTACGATGAGCGCTCCTCTCCGGTCGCCCAGGAAGAGTAAAACCATTAAACCGGTTAATACCGCGCCTATCGCACCTTCTTCGGCCAAACTCTTCACAGCATTGATCACATATACAGACTGGTCGAACACGTAGGAAAGTTTCACGTCTTCGGGAAGCACAGCCTGGAAACGTGGAATAGCTTTCTTAAGTTTTTGGACTACTTCCCAGGTTGATGCATCGGCCGACTTAGTGATCGGCAGATAAACAGAACGCTTACCATTGACGAGTGCCGAACCGGTGGTAATATCCGCTGCATCCTCGACGGAAGCGACGTCCTTTATAAATACAGTCTGGACACCGTTCCTGATAAGCGGAATGTCTCCAAAATCACTAATATTTTTGACGGTAGTGTTAGCGGGTGTCAGGTAGTTATAGTCGCCTATGCGCACGTTACCGGCCGGCGTATTCTGGTTATTTTCGCGAATGGCGGCTACCAGTTGGTCTGGCGTCAGATTGTGCGCACGCATAAGCTCCGGGTCGGCCTTAATGACAATGGTACGCACGTTTCCACCGAATGGGGCAGGCGCAACCAGACCCGGCACCGTAGAAAACTGCGATCGCACATAAATAAAAGCCAGATCCATCAGCTCGTTGTTCGAACGTTTAGGACTGGATAGTACCAATTGCCCGACCGGAAGCGTCGAGGCATCAAAGCGAATAATGAAAGGAGGTTGAGAACCCGGTGGAAATATCGCCTGTGCCCGGGTAGTGTACGATGTGACCTCCGCCGCTGCCTGCGCCATATTGGTGCCCTGGTAAAACGTGAGCTTAATGAGCGTTAAGCCGGAAATATTGCGGGTTTCGATGCTCTTGACGCCCGACACGTAAAGCAGTAAGTTCACATATTGTTTACCGAAATAGGCCTCCATCTGGTTCGGCGTGAAGCCGCCGTAGGGGTGCGAAATATAGATAACGGGCAGGTCAAGGTTTGGGAAGATATCGATCTTGATGGTCCGAACCGCGTTGATACCGAAGAAAAAAAGGCCGGCAACGATCACCAGCACGGTGATCGGCCTGCGAAGCGCCCCTTTAATTAATCCCATTTATTCAGCATTAAAAATTATTGATAAATATCCCGAAATCGCCTACCGAAGCCGCCTTGTACAAAAGCGCCTGCCATACATTGTTGTAGGCAATATCCTTATCCACCTCGGCGCGGTTTAATGTATAAAGCGCTTGGGTCAGATCAACGATATTCGCAAGGCCGTTCTTATATAGCGTGTATTTCTGTAAATAGGCATCCGAAGCCGCCTTCACTTCTACCGGCACTTCATGATAATTCTTAAGCGCGGTTGCGATCCTCGTCCCGGCCAAAGACGCCTGGTCGCGCAGTTGCTGGCTCACCAGGTCATATTCGTTACGGTATTGTTCCGAAGTGAATTTCTGCGCCTTCACCGTATTGCTCACCCTGAACAGGTTCGTAAAATCCCAGGTTACGCCCACGCCCAGCAGGTAATTGAAGCGGGTAGGATCGACGCCGGTTCCATAGCCTGAAGTGTATGCACTTTGGTCTAAAGCATAGCCTGAACCAAAACCCGATCCCTTGCCCTGGTAAACGCCAAAGAATGTAAACGTCGGATAGCTGTAGGTGTTAAGGTATTTAGCTTGTTCGTCGCTGACGCCGATGCGGTTGCGATAATATTTCAATATAGGATGATCGTCGGGGTTCAGCGACGATTGAGGATCGGTATTCGCGGGCGCTTTGCTTACAAAAACGCTGTCCAGCAGGAAAGCCTGATGGGGCAACCCTAGGTATATGGCCAGTTGATTACTTTGATCGAGCACGGTTTGCTGTGCGTTGGCCAAAGAGATGCGCGCATTGGAGACTTCGGCATTGGCTTGCGACGAGTCCACGCCGGGGTTCAACCCGTTCTTTACCCGTGCGACAACGACTTTTTGCAGGTCGAGCGTACGGTTCAGGTTATCCTGTTCCGCTTTAGCCAATTGCTGGGCTGCAAGCAAATCGAGATAAGCAGCAGCCACGCGCACCTGGTGCTGAAACTGTTCTTGTGCCAGGTCGGTCTCATCACGCGAAACCACCGATTTTTGCACCTTCACCTTTTCGACTGCGCGGCCGAAGGCGAAAAAATCCCAATTGACATTCGCCAGGTATAGCGCGCCGAAACCGGCTTTCCAGCTTTGGTTTGCGAGAACAGGGCCTGCTGACGCTGCGCCCAACCCTTTAAAACCGTACGAAGGGCCAAATTGTCCGTTTACAGTGCCATAATCCTGTTGGCCCGAGAAACTCAGGTCGGGCAGGTATTCGTTTTTGGTTTCGGTTAAAAAAGCTTTGGACGCATTCAACTGGTTCATTTTCGCCTTGATGGAGGCATAATTGGACAGGGCGATCTGCTCGGCGTCCTTCATGGTAAGCACTTTTTGCTGGGCGTGGGCATCGATGCATATTATGAGCGAAAATGCCGCAAAAAGATACTTAAAAGGAGCTTTTAACATGAATGTGTATTTTTGACACGACAAAAGTATAATTCTACGGCTTAACATTTACCGGCGTAAAGGTATTAAGGCTGTTACTTTATCCTATTCATTGAAGGCTGATGGGCGGATAAAATCTGCACAAAACGTACTAAATAGCCGCAAAACATTAAAAAATGTACTTTGGCGTTAATATCATTAAAACATTTCTTATGCCCCGCATACCGTCAGCCCTGCTTGTTGTTTTACTTTTGATTGACATTTCCGCCGGCGCACAACAAGCTGCAAGGCCCTTTCCACAGCACGTGCAGTATCATAAAGGTACGATAAAACCCGACCATATAACACAGCAAAGGCTCGATGGGCTTACGCTGGATTTCTTCCGCCAATGGCAAAAGCGATATGTAAAACCAGCCTGCAAACCCGGTGAATATTATATTTGGTTTGAACGAAAAGGCAACAAGCAATGTGTATCCGAGGGACAGGGCTATGGGATGATCATCACCGCCCTGATGGCTGGCGCCGATCCAAACGCAAGGCATATTTACGATGGGCTTTTCAGCTTTTACAAAGATCACCGCAACAACCACAAATACCTGATGGCTTGGGCACAGGATAAGAATTGCAAAAGCCTCGATCCCAGCTCGGCTACGGATGGTGATATGGATATCGCGTATTCGCTGCTATTAGCGGACAAACAATGGGGCAGCCAGGGAAGCATCCACTACCTGGAAGAAGCCCGAAAGATAATAGCTGCGATCATGAAGTATGAGATCAACCCAAAAACGTATTCGATCATTCTGAGCGATGCGGTTGAGCACGACAGCAAGGATTATTTCGACACCCGAACCTCCGATTTTATGCCCGATCATTTCAAAGCATTTGAAAAAGCCACCGGGGATGAGCGTTGGAAGCGAACGATCGATGACAATTACCGGCTTTTCAGGCAGATGGAGGAAAATTACAGCCCTGATGCCGGTTTGGTCCCTGATTTTATTGTTGACATCAACAAGAGAGCAAAACCCGCCAAACCCCATTTCCTCGAATCGAAATATGACGGTTATTACAACTACAACGCCTGCCGCGTGCCCTGGCGCATCGCAACGGATTATTTATTGACCGGCGACCCAAGAGCCAAAGCCATCGACGACAAAATTAACCGCTGGATACGCGAAACCACCAAGGGTAACCCGGACAATATCTCGGCGGGCTACACGCTTGAGGGAAACGATATTAAAGGGCGATATTTTGAAGCGCTAAGCTTTATTGGCCCATTCGCCGTATCTGCCATGGTTGACCAAAAGAACCAAAAATGGCTGAACGCTGTTTGGGATTACCTGGTACACTTTAAGCTAAAAGACTACGACTATTATGATAACAGCATCAAACTGCTGGATATGATCGTCCTTTCAGGGAATTATTGGAATATTTAATAGTAAAAAGTTTTCTTTTTGAAAACTTTTTACTATTTTCGTATTAAATGAATATAATCGCCAGGGGCACATTATTGATCTATATTGATAAGTATCCCATAGCGAAAACCGCTCTGCTAAACTGGTACCAAGAATTCGTAAAAGCTTCATACGGAAACTTCAATGAATTAAAGTCTGTTTATAGGAACGCAAGCATAATTGCCAATAACAGGGTTATATTTAATATCAAGGGAAATGATTTCAGGCTGGTGGTATCTATAAACTTCAAGAACCAGGCC
>JAFDZL010000428.1 GCA_018266935.1 Bacteroidota bacterium
GCACCGGAAATAAGCTTGTGATTAACGAACTGGCGATTGAAAAACTGCATTTACACCAAAACCCGGTAGGCACCTACATTAAAGCGGACCCAAAAAATATTGAGGTGGCAGGCGTCGTAAAAAATTTCAATTTTGGCTCTCTCGAAGATGCAATTCAACCGCTTGGCATGTGGGTCACGCCTGATACATCCCGATTATGGAAGATGGGGCCCGGCGCCTACCTTTTCGCGAAAATAAAACCGCATACCAATCTGCCGACATTGCTTAATGCAATGCAAAGCATCTATAAAAAATACGATGCCGACACCCCGTTCGATTACACATTTATGGATGACGCTTTTAACGCACGGTACAAAGCCGAAGACAGATTGGCCTCGATATTCAGCATTTTTACGGTTATTACTATCGTTTTAGCCGCAATGGGCCTCTTTGGCCTGGCCGCCTTTACTATCGAACAGCGCACCAAGGAAATAGGCATTCGTAAAGTGTTAGGGGCAAGTATATCGTCGATCAACGGACTGCTTTCCAAAGACTTTCTAAAACTCGTAATACTTTCCATACTCGTTGCCTCGCCGGTATCGTGGTGGTTCATGCATAAATGGCTGCAGGGCTTTGCTTTTCGGATCAATATTCAGTGGTGGATGTTTGCTGGGGCAGGGTTACTGGCAGTGGTCGTCGCTATTATTACAGTAAGCTATCATGCTATCCGTGCAGCGATTGCTAATCCTGTGGATAGCCTGCGCTCAGAATAAAATTAGAGGCGAAAGGATAAAGGTGAAGGTATGTATATATTAGGGTTTAGATTTCAGCGTTTAGAATTTCAATTGTGAAGCCCTATTTATTCCATATCACCCTCTACGATGCCGCTTTCTTCGGAACGCTGTTTGTCGGCTTTACCTTCATCCTGCTTTTATGGTTCGATAAGAAAGCAAACCGGTCGGCAAACCGGTTTTTGGCAGGGGCGCTGGCGGTCGCTGTTTTATGGATCGCGCGGCTATTGGCGATGGACATCAACCTAACCGCCTACGTCCCTTCCTGGAACCGACTACCGCTACAATTTTCTCTGGCGCTTGGGCCGCTCATTTATTTTTATGTACGCAAAATAGCCCGGCCAGATTGTCAATTCGTCAGAATGGACCTACTGCATTTCAGCCCCTTGCTGTTGGAACTGGCCGTACAGGTGTTCGCAAGGCAATTGTCGCCTTTCGTGCAGGTATTGGCTTTTCTTTCGGTCGCTTATTACCTGTACCGTTGCCGCCTGCTCATCGAAAATTTTTATAAACAGCAAAAATTCACCGGCGGCGACCGTTACCGCCACGAACTGCAATGGCTTAACCGTTTGCTCATCGGTTTTGGAGTTTTATGGCTGTTGTGGATTCCGTGCATTGCTATTGGGTATTTTTTGCAGTTAGGGGCACAGACTTCCTACCCTTTGTACCTGCTTTTGATGGGCATGATGATATGGATAGCGGCCCGGGCATTCCTGAGGCCCGAAGCCAGCACCCACGCGGATACCACACCAATCCTGAAACCCTTACTGCCCGCCGACCTGAAACAGAAAGGTACCTGGCTCAAAAAAGCAGTTAAAGAAAACCGCTACTACCAGGACCCCGATCTGAGCCTGGCCTCGCTCGCCGAAAAGCTCGGCCTGACGACACATGAATTGTCGCGTGTCCTCAATACCGTCCTTAAAAAAAGCTTCAACGATTTTATCAACGAATACCGCGTACAGGACGCTGCCCGCAAAATGCAGGACCCGGCTTTTGATCATATCACCCTGCTGGGCATTGCTTATGAATCGGGCTTCAATTCGCAGACTTCGTTCAACCGTATTTTTAAACAAATTACCGGGAAAAGCCCCGTGGAGTATAAAAAAGAGCAGTCAACTTATAATTTGGGCAGTCGGGCCATGCCTGCGGCAATAATTTCGGACCATGAAACCACGCCAAAGTGGTCTCAGGAGAAATCAAACCGAAATTATATGTTCAAAAATTATTTCAAGATCGCGCGCCGCAATTTGATGCGCAATAAGGGCTACGCCGCTATGAACATCACCGGCCTGGCCGTGGGCATCGCCGTTTGCCTGGTGATCTTTATCATCATCCAGTTTCAAACCAGCTACGAAAATTTTCAAACCAAAAAAGATCGCATCTACCGGGTGCTGACCGAATACCATAGCGCCGAATCGGGCGAAATTACTTATGGCAAAGACCTGCCCTTTCCGTGGCCGGTTGGATTAAAAACATCTTTCCCCCAAATAGAGCAGGTAGCCCCGATCTTTGCCAGCCACGACGACCAATTCCAGATCGTTGGCGCTAACGGCAACACGGAAAAAGCATTTAAAGAACAGCACGGCGTGTTTTTTGCCGGGCCCTCATTCTTTAAAATATTTGATTTTCCGATGCTCGACGGTACCTACGAATCATTAAAGGACCCGAACAATGTTCTGCTGACCAAAGAGACCGCTGAAAAATATTTCGGCGACTGGAAATCGGCCATGGGCAAAACCATAAAAATGCAGATGGGCGGCTATATGTTCGAGCACGGCACCGAGGTATTGACGGTTTCCGGCATCCTGGCCAACATACCGCCGAACACCGACTTTCAAATGAAGGCAGTCGTAGCGTACGGAACCGGTTTCACCGGGGATTATTTGTCAAAAACCACCGACTGGAACACCACGGTATCCGGTTTTGGCTGCTATATATTGCTGCCGCCCAATACCGACGTTACCAATTTCAACCGGCAGCTGAGCGCCTATTCACGCAAGGTGGAATCTGCCGCGAATAAGGATAGTCATATCATACAACCCTTAAGCGCGGTGCATTATGACGCGCAGGTGGGTAACTACAGTAACAAAACGGTTAGTCACGAACTGCTCAACGTATTGTGGCTCATCGCGGCATTTATCCTGCTCATCGCCTGTGTCAACTTTATCAACCTGTCCACTGCGCAAGCGGTTAACCGTGCTAAGGAAGTTGGCGTACGCAAAGTTTTGGGCAGCAATAAATCGCAGTTGCAAACCCAGTTCCTGGTCGAAACGTTTCTCATCGTCATCAGCGCGGTGGTGCTGGCGTCGGTTATAACTTTACTTGCATTACATTCTGTGGGGCAACTGCTGGACCTTTCGTTGTCATTCAACCTCTTCAACAACCCGGCGATCATCACATTCCTCCTCGCTGTCACTGTCGTTGTCACTGCTTTAGCCGGCTTTTATCCTTCCATTGTGCTGTCGCGCTTTAACCC
>JAFDZL010000042.1 GCA_018266935.1 Bacteroidota bacterium
ACGCCCTGGATGCTATGCAGCAACGTTTCAATATAGGCCTGGCAAACCCGCTCGATTACAATACTACGCTGACCAATTACGAGAAGGCGCAGAACGATATGATCGCGGCGGAGTACGAGGTGGTGTTCAGGAGTAAGGTGATCGATTACTATTTAGGCAATAAGATCGCGTTGTAGTGAGTGGTGAATGGTCAATGGTGAATAGTCAATATTTTAGAATTAGATATTAGAAATTAGAATTTAGAATTCAAATACAATGGGAAAAACTACCAAATACATCCTGATATCGCTTGGCGCGCTGGTTGTGCTGCTTATCCTTTTGCGGGTGACCGGCATCATGGGCAAACCGCCTTTGACCCAGGTCGCAACCGATAAGGCCGCCGTGCGCACTATTAACGAAACCGTTTCGGCAAGCGGCAAGATCAAGGCCCACGTGGAGGTGAAGATCAGCCCAGAGGTTTCGGGCGAGGTTGTCGATCTGCCTATACACGAAGGCGACGTGGTAAAGAAGGGTCAGCTGCTTTGCAAGATCAGGCCCGACGTTTTGCAATCGGAATATGACCGTACGCAAGCGGCTTACAATACGCAGAAAGCTGCCGTGGAAAACAGCAACCAAATGCTGAGCCAGGCGCAGGCCACCTACGATAACCAGCTTTCGATCTACAACCGCGATAAAACGTTGTTTGCGAGCAAAGTATTGACAGCAGCCGAGTTTGATGCCGCAAAAGCGAGCTACCTGGGCGCGAAGGCTCAGCTTGAGGCCGCAAAACAAAATCTGATAGGCGCCAAATATGGCCTCGCACAGTCGCAGGCATCGGTAAAGGAAGCGAATAGCAACCTCGTGAAAACAGAGATATATTCGCCGGTTGATGGTGTAATATCAAAACTGTCGATCCAGAAAGGCGAGCGCGTATTGGGTACGCAGCAGTTTGCCGGTACCGAGATCATGACCATCTCCGACCTGCGCCAGCTGGACGTTAATGTGGATGTGAACGAGACCGATATCAACCGCATCAAGATGGGCGATTCGGCCAAGATACAGGTTGACGCTTTCCTCAATAAATTATTTACAGGAGCGGTGATCGAGATCGGCAGCGCCGCCAACGTAGTAGGCAATACGGCCGACCAGGTAACCAATTTTACGGTTAAAGTAAGGATCGATCCGAAGTCCTATGTAGCATTGCTCAACCGAACCGCAGCCAACCCATCGCCTTTCCGCCCGGGATTAACAGCGACTGTTGATATCAATACCAATCATTCGTCCGGCTTGTCGGTACCTATCCAGGCCGTAACCACGCGTGACGATAAGAAACCAAACCCCGGCGCGCCGCCACAGGACAAGAATGCGCCGACCGACGATAAGAAAACGGTAAGCACAGGAGCCACCAAGGAGTATGTATTCGTTTACCGCGCAGGAAAGGTGAAACAGGTTCAGGTAACCACCGGCATCCAGGACGACAGCAATATCATCGTTCTATCGGGCCTGAAATCCGGCGACGAAGTGGTCTCTGCCCCCTATACGGCTGTATCCAAAGTACTGAATGACGGTATGCAGGTGGAGAAGGTGGATAAAAGCAAGTTGTTTACAACGGCTGGAAATAATTAAACTGAATAATAAAAAACCAATTTAATAATGGAAGCCTGGGCAATGCCCGGGCTTTTTTATTTGAGCCCGAGCGATCATTAGTTTTCCTTGAGCACTATGGGCTGGAAGTTGAGCAATTTAAGTTTAGTTGAATCGGCGTATTGCTGTTTGGTCAGGTAAATAATAGCATCGGCGTCCGGCAAGGCATAAAAATCACCGGGTAAAACATTTTCCCGGCCCAGGTTCTTTATGAAATCCAAAAACTTGTCGTCTGCCCACCTATACTGTGTTTTGAAAGTATAGAAATGCATTTTTCCATTGGAATAATAGGCCACTTCGACGCCGTTCTTTACATTTTTCTGAGTGATTCTGACAGGCTTAAACGCGCCGTGCGAAATTTGGGCAATCTGTTTTAATAAACCCGCATAAGATTGGTCCTGGTTGGAAAACGCGGCTTGAAAAGAATAAATTACCCGAGGAAAATTTGATAATAGCTGATCCACCGAAAGCAGATCAGCAGCCTGTGCGTCCGCAGTTGCTTTCTTTATCTCTGCTTCTGAAAGATGGGCAAAAAGGCCGATCTTTTTCCAGCCTGCCAGGGCGCTATCTATTCTGCCTGAAGTCAGCGTGGAATCATAGGTTTCCATACTGACGAACATGTAGGAAATGCAAGGTTCTTTCATAAATAGCTCAACCTGATCGTCACGTAGCGCAATAAGGGCGAAGTGCCGGGAACGATCGTTTGTGCTATTTGTTGGGCTCATCATAACGCTATGCAGCCTGTAACGCGAGTGCTGGTCGGTTAATATCTTATTAAATATCCTGTGAAAATCTTCCACGACAAGGTCCTTAGGAGTGATTTTCCCAAGCTTATCCCTGAAATTTTCCATCGCCAGGCTGGTATGGCTGTATGTGCGTCCATTGCAATTTAAGCTTATCCTGAACCGGGTTCCGGGAAGAGAAAATGAGGTGTCGGGTATGGGAGTATAATTAAAATCAGTAAAACTAAGGCCGGGTAAAATTGAAGCTATATCCTCGTGCATCTGCTTCAACCATATATCAGGGTCATCCGCGTACTTTGCCATGTCGAATATGCGGTCCGGTGTGCAGTACTCATTCAATTGGAGCGCTGTTTCTATTTTCTCATCATTTATATCATTCTTTAGCCGCAAAAAAGAAGAATCATTTACAATACCATTTTTATGCAGTTCTTCTGCAACCGGCAGCAAATGGTCAGCCGTCAGCCACTGTAGGCGTGAGGTCATTTCGGCAAGATGGGCGACTAGTTCTACATCGGCTATATAGTTACTATTGTCTATTTTTTTTGCGGCAGAGGTATAAACCCTCGTTGTCAAAAGCCCTGTTTTATTGATCTTTTCAAGTGAAAGGCGTAACGCAGCGTTGATGCTGTCCTGTTTATTTTTGTCGACACTATCATGGCCAAAGGAAAACATCCCTCCCTGGATATCGCTAATATGATATTTGTTTTGGAGCATAATGCCCATCAGACTGTAGAGCACCGCCACCCGGTAAGATCCGGCGTATAATGTGTCTTTAAGTTTACTCTCCAGTTTAGAACGTTGATCAGCTTTAATAAATTGATATTTGATCAAGGTGTCGATAGCCGCTGACCGCGACTGACACCAAACTCTGTTTGAGAAACAGCAGAGCCCAATAAGGATAATTAGGTAATGCTTCATAGCTACAATGAAGATAAACATTCTTCCGTAAAGTCAAAAGCCGGGGAAATCCCATCGCAGTTCGTAGATCTGTCTAAGAACGACCAATGCCTGTAGTCTGAAACTACAGGCATAACAATCCGATTTGTCCCAAAGGGGTTCCTTTTGGGGCTTTTCTATTTAGGCCAAACGAATATCTACAGTTCCTTAATTTTTACGTTTTTAAATGCAATTCCTGTCGCCCAATCCTGCAGAGCGATGTGGCCGCTGATGTGTTTTCCGAATTCAGGGAAATTTTTGAAATGAGATTTTTCAACCTTGCCGGCCCAGGCTTTCGAACTGAAGTCTTCTTCCGCCGTCAAAATTCCATTCAGGTAAAATTGAACTTTGCCATTAACCTGTTTAATCTCACCATGGTTCCATGTATCAGCAGGCCTGGCTTTTACCGGGTGCTTTTGGGGAGCAAAGCCGTACAGACACCCGGCGCGGCATTCCGGTTTAGCAAAATCCGGGTTTGCGGCATCCAATAATTGATATTCGG
>JAFDZL010000429.1 GCA_018266935.1 Bacteroidota bacterium
GGCATTGATCAACCCTGGCACACCAAGTAAGGTTCCGCCGAAATAGCGAACAACCACCACAACCAAATTCGTCAGGTTGCGCGACAGCAGTACATTCAATATAGGGCGACCGGCCGTACCCGATGGCTCACCGTCATCATTGATGCGAAATACCGAACGATCGGTACTTAAGCGCATCGCATAACAATAGTGATTGGCTTTAGGGTGTTCCTGCTTCAGACCGGCGATAATCAGTTTGATATCCGGTTCGGACGTTATGGGATAAGCATAAGCCATGAATTTGCTGCCCCTGTCACGAAAAACACCCTCAGCGGGCTTTTCAATGGTTAAATAAGTGTCGTCGAAAAGCATCAGAAAATATGGCCGAGTCGATCAAAGAAATCCGGAAAGGCGTTAATGACAATAGCAACAAGTCCCAATAAAATGCCGACCAGGTTTAGCCGGCTAAGTTTTTCGCCGAATACGAACAGACCGATCAGGGTCCCGGCTATTATCACGCCAATATCCATTGTGGAGAATACGGAGGCAGGCCTGTTTGCCAATGCCTGGTGCGCTTTGATAAAGAAGAATATATTGCCGAAGTTGGCGATACCCAATATCCAGCCGATAACGATATGAGGCCATGAAAAACGCATCTTTTTATTGGCGATCATATAGATCATCCCAATGATAGCTACTGCGAATGCCAGGATAAATACGATAAATAACGATGTGGTGAATGGAATATCTTTTGTGCGGGCAACTTGTTTCAGCAATACGTCAATCAATCCCATGCCCGCAAATATTATCACGAGATAAACCCATGAAAATGTCGGGCGCCTTCTTACAGAACGTTTTTGTTTCCATGGTATCAGGCAAATAAGGGCCGTAAAGCCTATAGCCAGGCTGACGAGTTTCACTGCGTCCGGTTTTTCGCCAAAGAATGTAAAAGCCGCAAGGACCGGGATAAACAACGAAAGACGCTGCGCTGCGTCCGTCCTTACAATACCCGTCAGTTTGATGGAAGCCGCAATAATGAGGAAAAGCGCCGGCAGCAAAATGCCAAGAGAAGCGTAGGTGACAACAGGTGCATCCTGCAGGTGTGTTAAATGCGGCCTGAAGATGATCCAGGTTAGCAATATCGCGGCAGAGTAATTCCAGGTGATGGCCTGGTACACATCTATCTGGTATCGTTTGGCCAGTTTAAGCAGTACCGAAACGGTGACGCTGAAGCATATCGCAAGAAAGATATAGAACATTTATGCCGAACTGTGATATATTATTTGTAACTGATCTTCTCCGATATGTAAATGTTCCCCAACCGTGCTGCGAATTCCGGGTGCTTTTAATCCTTTACCCAACTCACTCTTACCGGTAAATATGCGCGCTTCGTCCCATAAGCCGGCTTCAATAAAACTGTTCATCGTGCGAGCCCCGCCTTCGATGATAACCGACTGTATATCTTGCAAATACAATTGAAACAGGATATACTGCGGCACGAACCGGTCGAAATCCTCAAGCGCAATATACTTAATTTTACCTTGTATATCTGTCTTCACCTCATTGAAGATAATGGTTTCAACGCTCTGGTCGAAAACGTTCAGGTCAGTCGATAATTCTAAGTTCCGGTCGATGACAATCCTTTTCGGCGACTTCCCCGGCCAGTAACGGGTATTTAAACGTGGATTATCTGTCGCCGCAGTATTTTTTCCTACCAGGATCGCATCTTCCTCGCTCCGCCATTTATGCACCAGCAGGCGCGATTCGTCGCCTGTGATCCAGAACTGAGTGCCGTTTTCGGGTGCGAAAAAGCCATCGGCAGTTTGCGCCCATTTGAGTATCACGTAGGGGCGTTTGTGCTGAACACGTGTAAAAAAACGCCTGTTCAGCCATCTGCATTCATTTTCCAAAATCCCGTTAACCACTTCCAATCCGGCTGCCTGCAGCTTTTCAATGCCTTTTCCATTTACCTGTTCAAAAGGGTCCCTGCAACCCACAACAATCCGTGGAATTTGATGCTTAATGATCAGGTCGGCACATGGTGGTGTCTTGCCATAGTGGGCGCATGGTTCAAGGGACACATAAATGGTAGAATCTCTCAGCAATGTTTCAGCGTTGTCGTATCTGGCAAATACGTCATTTACTGCATTCACCTCGGCGTGTGCCTGCCCGTATTGCTTATGGTATCCTTCGCCGACGATAAGCCCGTCATGAACGATCACCGCTCCAACCATCGGATTAGGACTGACATTCCCCATACCCTGAGCACCAAGATCGAGACAGCGCTGCATGTATTGTTCGTGACCGGACATGGCGTAAAGATAGAGATTAGTTAACTAGTGACTAGTTAATTCCTGAGCGGTGAATTCCTTATCACTAATAACCGGTAACTAATCACTGATTTTCGTTTCTTTGGGCATGAAATCGGTCGGTGATATTTCAAGAGCTTTTCAAAACGGACTGAACGGCCTCTACGATTCAAAAGAGGTCGCTTCAATTTTTAATATTGTTTTGAATGACATTGCGGGTATTTCGTCATCAAAAGTCAAGGCTTTCCCCGAAATCGAACTCTCTGATGAGCATCTAAACGCTATCAACAGCATTCTTTCAGAACTGAAGACCGGAAAACCCATTCAATACATCCTGGGCCATACCGAATTTTTTGGGCTGGATTTTAAAGTTAATCCATCAGTATTGATTCCGAGGCCTGAAACAGAAGAACTTATAGAATGGATCATTGCTTCAGTTGACAGTAAGCGGTTGGCAGTTGGCAATATTCTTGACATCGGCACAGGCAGCGGATGTATTGCGATAAGCTTGAAAAAGAACCTGCCGGGGTTTTCTGTTTCTGCGATCGATATTTCAGCCGAAGCATTAAATACTGCCAAAGAGAATGCAATGCTAAATGGAACTGATATTAATTTCATTCAGGCAGATATCCTTGATCCAAAATCCGAAAACGAAAATCCGAAACGGCGAAGCCCTCTTGAGCACCTTAAAAGAATAAACAATAACGAAAAATTCGAAATCATAGTCAGCAATCCTCCCTACGTCACTCCCGCCGATAAAGAACGAATGCACACGAACGTGACCGATTTTGAGCCGCATACGGCGCTGTTCGTTCCTGAGGATGACCCGCTTATATTCTACAAAGCTATTGCCGATTTTGCCATAAAAAATCTTAAACCAGGCGGCGCATTGTTCTTCGAGATCAATGAAAATTATGGTGAACAAGTAGTTGACCTTTTGAATAATAAATTATTCAAAAACATTGAGTTAAGGAAAGACATAAGCGGTAGAAACCGAATGATCCAGGCTCATAGGTAATTTACAGGGGCCAAGAGCAAATCGACGGTCTGTTAATTCCTCGGATGAAATGAACTGATCACTTCCTTCAAATATTCCCGGTCAAGATGCGTGTAGATCTCCGTTGTCGTAATACTTTCATGCCCCAGCATTTCCTGCACCGCTCGCAGATCGGCGCCGCCTTCAACCAGGTGCGTCGCAAAGGAATGGCGCAAGGTATGCGGGCTGATTGTCTTTTTTATTCCGGCTATTTCGGCTAGCTGTTTGATCAGCATAAAAATATAAACGCGCGTTAAGCGGCTGCCTCGGCGGTTTAAAAAAACCATGTCTTCTTCGCCCTTTTTTACCGGGATATGTACCCTCACCTGCTCTATCCACAGCTGCAAAGCTTTAATAGCCTCTCCGCCTATCGGCACCAGCCGCTCCTTGCTGCCTTTGCCGAATACTTTGATGAATTCTATATCGAGGTACAGGTTAGATAATTTCAATTCAGTTAATTCCGACACGCGCAGGCCACAGCTATACAATACCTCAATGATGGCTTTATTTCGAGTCCCTTCCGGTTTGGACAGATCAATGGCTGCGATCAGCTTTTCAATATCCTGGTAGCTTAAGACAGTGGGTAATTTGCGCTGCTTTTTAGGCGCTTCAAGCAGTTCGGACGGGTCGTTTTTAACCAAGTCCTCGATAAGCATGTATTTGTAGAAAGCTTTTACGCCTGACAGAACCCGTGCCTGTGAAGAAGGCAGCATGCCCAGTTCATTAACCCAACTGATAAACTGCCGGAGATCGGAAAGCGCAACTGCGTCCGGCTTAAGGTCCTGGCCGGTCGCATACTGCTCCAACTTATCAATATCACGGCTGTATGCTTGTATCGAGTTTCCCGAAAGCCCTTTTTCAAGCTTCAGGTATGCCTGAAATCCCTTTATTGCCGACCGCCAGTCCATTTAAATATACGAATTGCACGAATTTAGACGAATTAGACTAATTTCATCAGCGGTTCGTGTAATTCATGTCTATTCTTTAAGTTTGGTGTAATGAATATACAAATAATCAACGGCCCTAATTTGAACCTGCTCGGCGTTCGGGAGAAATCTATCTATGGCGAAACCGGTTTTGAAGATTACCTGGGCGATCTGCGAAAACGATACCCTGGCGTCAAAATAAACTATTATCAAAGTAACGTGGA
>JAFDZL010000430.1 GCA_018266935.1 Bacteroidota bacterium
CCAAGTTGAAATTTTGGACGTTATTGCCTTTGATGGAAACCAGTTGTATTCCCGGAATGCCATAAGGCTTGATAATTTTCTGAAGGTTTTGTTCCTGCGCAAATAAGGTGCCTGCAACCAGGAAAAACAAAATAAGAAAGGCAATTTTTTTCATAAGAAGCGATTATGACCAACTACATGACGCGTCAAACCGGATTTAGTTGCACCGTCGTAATAAAGATCAGGGAATTTTATAGTGATAGATAGGTGCAAAAAGGCCTTCGCTGGTGGTATAATAGCCCTTTCCATCAAGCGTGAACCCAATCGCTTCGCCCTGCTTTTCAGGTTTGTAGAACAGTTCTATCGGCTTCCGCTGCATAGCTTTCCAAACAGGTTCATTTTTAAGGCGCCGCCAGTAATACACCTTGTCATAACTTTTGAGCAGGATCTGTTGCCCGTCCCTTGAAATGTCTCCCGCCGTGATCCATTTAAATGGCCTGAAACCCCCGAAATAAAGTTTACACCGGCGGTTGAGCGTTGCTGTGTCGTTCGGTTTAAAATTGAGTGGATAGGTGTAAACATTAACGGAATCGGTTCGCTTGGAAATGATATAGATCAGCTTTTCGATGGGGTCGATCATCAGTGTTTCAGCATCGCGCGCGCCATCGGGATATTTGAAATGGATGGGAACAGCCTCAGTGCGCACAATGCTGTCTTTCGATGAGCGTTGCTCCGGTATCCGGTAAACAGTGATGTATTTACGCTCGGCGCCGTTGTCACCGATATCACCAAGATATATGTAGCTTCTTCCTTTGTCAGGGCCAATACCCACAGCGATATCTTCACAATCGGCGACGCCGAGCGGTTCCTTTGGGTCGCCTTTAAAATAGATCACCCTTTTGATCTGCCCCTGCGGGTTAATGGCAAATATCCGGCTCGTATCGCCGCTATCGTTATGGACATAAAAGATATTGGAATCGAGCGTTGAAGCTGCAATACCCGATATTTCGTCCATTTCCCTGTTTTGCAGGCGCCCGGTAATGTTTTCCTTTTTCTGCGAAAATTTATGTTCAGCATAAGCCGCAAAAAACAGCACGATGATAACCGGCAGTATAATTTTGATCTTTTTTGCTGAACTCATTTCCTATTGCTGACGAACAGGCAAATAAAGTCAAAAAACATGAAGGTTTTTGTTAATTGCCCGTTGTGGGCTTAAAACGCATGAACGCTAAATATGTTGCGGTTATACGCCTGCGTATATCGCAGGCCGGTTCCCCTGTGCTATTTCGGAAGGAGAGCGATAATCAGCCATGCCGATCTCATACACGTATTTGCAGTTGGCCGGATGCCCGGGAGCGATAAATACCGGCATATCAAAACCCAGCTGCTGGTAATAGGGCGTTATAAATGCCTGTACGGGCAGGCTGTTCGCTGTGTCGATAATGGCGGAAGTAAGCTTTTTTAACGGCTTCAGCAGTAGTTTTACATCGCATACCCTGAAGTTGTCGTTCAGCGGTATCCATCGGCTTACATCATCTATGGTTACCAACAGAGCGTTTTGCCGGGTGCCCGTTAGTGTCCCGATATTTTCTTCTCCATTCAAAAGGCTGGTAATAACTACCTGCTGACCAATATACCTGCTGAAAATAAGCAACTGCTCCGATGAATTTATCCGTATCATAATGCTAACGTAGTTAGCAAATATAATAACAAATATGGAAAAAGCAAAAATAATTAGCTAAAAAATTTAGCTAACCACTTCAGCAGCTTCAGTGGCTTGGAATAATTCTATATCCGGTTTGGAAACATCGGTCAGGGCCACTTTGCCGCGTTCCTTACGCACGATCCGGTTATAGAGCGATATTTCCTTTTCAAAAAGAAAGCGGAAGAAGAGTATGGTCCAGGACTTGTGCGAAAGCAAAGTATCATAATATTCCGGGGCCGATTTTTTAAGTTGCGGCAATTTGTTCCACGGAACGGATGGAAAATCGTGATGCTCGTTGTGGAAGCCCACATTAAAAGCCGTTAGATTCAACACGCCATAATAACTGTAAGTTTCCTGGTCGCTTTTAAAAGTGAGATAATGTTCCTGTACCCACCGTGCGCCGAGAGGATGGAGGCCTATAGAAAACCATAAGCTGATGAACATGAAACCAAGCGCATGCCAGCCCATAAAATACCATACCGCAACATTAAAAGCCATCTGTACAAGGATGTTGATCATAAGCCAGGTGTCGAAAAACCTGATCTCTCTCAGCCTGGCCACACGTGTTCCCTGAAAAATAGGGAAGAAGAAAAGCCAAAGAACCTTACCGATAAAGTAATTATTGATCAGTTTGGCTTCCCATTTATTTGGAAGGTCGGCATCAAGCTCGTGAATACCTTGAAAGGAATGATGTTTGATATGATATTTTTCGAACGAAATAGCACCAGGTACAATATGCGGCAGGTTGGCTAAGATAGCCGCCCAGCGATTTGCTAAAGCGCTTTTAAATAATAACTGATGAGTGCATTCGTGGATCATGACGAACAAGGCATGATTTGCAAAGGCGCCATAGCAATATGCCGCAGCAAATACGATCCACCATGATTGGTCGCGCAGCAGCCAGGCTAAAGCTATCATAGACCCTACCAGCCCCAGTATAGCAAATATCGTAAGCGGATTCTTGCCGATAAGGTCCCGAACCTGGGGGTGTTGCTTCAATATTTTCTTGGTGCGTATGCGATGCGGTTCTGATTCGGTGGAATAAATAAAATCGGTCTTGGTGGCCATTGAGTATCCGTTAGTTTAACTGAATTTAAAATATGTGTTAAATTATTTTCTAATGATAACAATAATTTATCGGATATAATTGTTTTAAAATGGAATTTTTGAGGGGGTAAAACTAAAACTCCGGTTGCTAAGATAAATTTTAATTCGATATAAAATCAGACCACGCAGCAGTTTGTTTACAAATAATTGTGATGAGGCTTGTGGAATTCACCCGAACGATACAGTATCCGCAGCATGCTCGGCAGCACGATCAACAGCAGCGGCAGCGCAACAATAAAGCCCCCGATCACCGCGATGGCCAGTGGCTGGTGCAATTGCGCGCCGGCGCCGATACCCAATGCCAGCGGCATCAGCGCGATGATAGCGCCTATCGCTGTCATCAATTTTGGTCTCAAACGGGTGGATATCGAGAATACTATTGCTTCGTTAACGTCCTGTTTAACATTGGCAGGGTGATCGCCCATGATCTCGAGCGCCCGCTGTTTGAACTGCAGGAATGTGAATATTGCGTTCTCGCCAATAATGCCTACGATCATGATCAGCCCGGTATAGCTACCCACATTCAAAGGCGTTTTGGTAATATAAAGCGCAAGCAAACTGCCGGAGGTGCCCAGCACAGCCAGGACGAGGATCAGCAAAGCGATACGGAACTGTTTGAACAGGAATAAGATGACACCGAAGACCAGCAGGCTCGCCGTTATCAGTATCGTCAGCAATTCTTTGAACGATTGCTGCTGCTGGGCGTAGTCGCCGCCATACTCAATGCTATAACCTTCAGGCAAACTCACCTTTTGCGCAATGGCCTTTTGAATTTGTGGCATCACGGTTCCTATCTCGGCCTGATCCAGGCGGGCTGTTATAAGTCCCATGGACTGGAGGTTTTCACGATTGATCTCTGCTTCACCGGGCTTTAGTTGAACCGAAGCCAACTCACTTATTGGGATCAATTTGCCA
>JAFDZL010000431.1 GCA_018266935.1 Bacteroidota bacterium
TACCGCCCACGAAAAGGCCGGCCAATACAGGTGCTTTATAAATATCGATATGCTCGATGCCTGCTACACCAACGAAAGCGGCAAATAGTGCCAAAGACGTTAGTGCTGCAGAAGCGATTGCGAAACCTTTACCGGTAGCGGCAGTAGTATTACCTACCGCGTCGAGGTTATCGGTACGGTGACGAACTTCTTCGGGCAAACGGCTCATTTCGGCAATACCGCCCGCGTTGTCGGCAATCGGGCCGAATGCGTCGATCGATAGTTGCATCGCCGTGGTAGCCATCATACCCGCAGCGGCGATAGATACGCCATACAGTCCTGCGCAGTAGTATGAACCATAAATACCTGACGCCAATACTAAGAGCGGCAATACCGTCGATTCCATACCCACAGCCAGTCCACCGATGATATTGGTTGCATGACCTGTTGATGACTGGCGGATAATACCCAATACAGGACGTTTGCCCATAGCAGTATAATATTCGGTGATCATCGACATCAAAGTGCCTACGACCAAACCCACGATGATGGCGCCAAATACGCCGTTCCGGGTAAAGTGCGACGCACCTTCTTTCAGTACGCCGTTAGCCAGATCGCGCGACATGTGGAATTCGCCTTCAGGCAGCATCCACATTACCACGAAATAAGTTGCTATTGCGGTAAGAATGATAGACATCCAGTTACCGATATTGAGCGCCTTTTGAACGCTGTCAGTTTCGTTTTTTATCTTAACAAAATAGGATCCTACGATGGAAAATATCAAGCCCAAACCTGCGATAACCATAGGGAGCAACACCGG
This sequence comes from Bacteroidota bacterium, assembly GCA_018266935.1. Classification (GTDB taxonomy): domain Bacteria; phylum Bacteroidota; class Bacteroidia; order Sphingobacteriales; family Sphingobacteriaceae; genus Mucilaginibacter. Next base: position 800 of record JAFDZL010000431.1, read on the forward strand.
GGCAATACCGCCGAAATTGTCGTGCGACTGAACTTCGCGGCCCAGCACCATGGTGGCAAGCATTGTGGCCACATAAGAACCGAACAGGTCGGCGCCCATGCCGGCAACGTCGCCCACGTTATCGCCTACGTTATCGGCAATGGTAGCAGGGTTACGAACATCATCCTCTGGAATACCGGCTTCAACTTTACCCACCAGGTCAGCGCCTACGTCGGCAGCTTTGGTATAGATACCGCCGCCAACACGCGCAAACAGCGCTATAGATTCAGCACCCAATGAAAAACCAGCAAGCACTTCGAGGGCTTTCTTCATTGCGTCGCCATTCACGTCGCCGCCGGTATTTTTTACATAGATGGTATAAAATACAATGAATAACGAACCCAAACCGATAACAGCCAGGCCGGCAACACCAAGTCCCATCACGGTGCCCCCGGTGAACGACACGCCCAATGCCTTAGCCAGGCTGGTGCGGGCTGCTTGTGTAGTGCGCACATTAGCTTTGGTAGCGATGCGCATACCGATAAACCCGGCAAACGCGGACAAAAATGCGCCAGTTACAAAGGAAATGCCGATGACCCAATCAGAATCCTTTACGGTAGTGCCCGACCAGGCCAACAGCAGCGCCGCGATAATTACGTAGTAGCTCAGAATTTTCCACTCCGCTTTGAGGAAGGCCATGGCTCCATCGGCGATGTGGCCCGAAAGCTCGGTCATGGCGGCATCGCCCGATTCCTGTTTGGTTACCCACGCCGACTTGCCCAGCATGAACAGGATACCGATGATACCCATTGCCGGAATGAAGTAAATTAAATTATTGTACAAAAAATCCATAGAAAACTTTTGATTTATAAGTGATTGTCTTCAAGAGTAATTGCATTGAAAATAAATCAGTCGGCGAAAATAAGAATTTAATTTCTTTGTGACATATCGCGCAATCATAAATTTTTAAATAGCTTAGGACTTTAAACTTTCTCCAATTAATGACTGAAGACTCTAAACAACCTCACCTGAAACATGAGCTGGGGCTGCTTGATGGCACTATGCTGGTGGCAGGCTCCATGATCGGTTCGGGTATATTCATCGTAAGCGCGGATATTACGCGCAACGTGGGTTCGGCAGGCTGGCTGATCGCCGTCTGGCTGCTTACCGGCTTTATGACGCTGACCGCGGCGCTCAGCTACGGCGAAATGAGCGGCATGTTTCCCAAAGCCGGCGGACAATACATTTACCTAAAGGAAGCCTATAATAAACTGATAGGCTTTTTATATGGCTGGAGCTTTTTTGCCGTGATACAAACGGGCACGATAGCGGCAGTGGGCGTGGCTTTTTCAAAGTTCGCCGCCTATATTTTCCACCCACTTAGTGAAGACAATATTTTGTTCAATATCGGTTCGCTGAAGATCAGCGCAGCGCAACTGGTGTCTATTGGTATAATCGTTTTGCTGACGGCGATAAATACCCGCGGTGTAAA
>JAFDZL010000432.1 GCA_018266935.1 Bacteroidota bacterium
CGGGCGGTCTGCCGTTCCAGGAAACCTCGTCATCGTCTTTATCAGATTTGGACTTTTGCTGGGCAAGTGCTGTAATGCTAAAAGTTGCCACCAAGAGTGCGACCGATAAACCAGTGATTATTATTTTTTTCATGATCATTTATTTATAGAGCTTAAATCATTTTTATAATTACCTCAATATAATGGTTTTACAATTCAAAACGCCGGAATTTCACCACGCGTTCCGATGGAACGCCTGTGCATTGGTTCTGTTTTTCTACCAACGAAACGTCCCTATGGGACGTCTGGTAAGTAGCACAAATACGTCCATGTTTTTACGTTCCATCGGACGTCTGGTATTGATGGTTCGTCGCGAATTATTTAATCTGATCTCCGACATCCGACCTCTGACGTCTAATATCAATTAAACGAATTCTTCAGCCTGATATACTTCCTCAAGTCATCCGACTTGAAGCCTTTGGCCTGCATCGACGCCACGTACTCAGGGGTAACGCCGGTAGATTTCAATGCGGGTATTTCATTTACCGGGATATCGGTAAAGCCCAGTTTCTTGAAGCCGTTGATGTATTCGGGGGTGATATCCAGCGATTTGAAAGCAAGCAGGCTATGCGCAGGAATATCCCTGAAACCGATATCGGTAAAACCTTTAATATAAGCCGGAGTGATCTTCATCGACTTGAAGGCCACCAGGTCGTGCAGCGAAATATCTTTATAACCAATATCCTGGAAACCCTTGACATAATTGGCATCGATCTTCATTGATTTAAAGGCGATAACATCGTGTATGGGCACGTCCTTGTATCCCAGCTTTTCCAGGCTTTTGATATAATCAGGCGTAATATCCATCGATTTAAGGGCGATCAGGTTGTGCACCGTGATGTCGTTGTACCCTGCATCTTTATAGCTTTTGATGAAAGACTCATCGATCTTCATCGCGCACATGGCGATCACGTTATGAGCGGAAAGGCCCTTATAGCCATTCCTCGCCAACATTTCGACATAACCCTTTTTCAGATCAACCATAAAAAAGTTAAAGGCGTCGCGGTCATTGACATCGGTAACTCCGCTGTCTTTTACATAGTCATCAAAGGCCTTGTCGGCGGTGAACTTATAAGTCCCGAAGCCCATGTCGTCGTCAAATACGCCGTTGAAAACGATGGTACCCGCTTCTCTTTTCAGCGAGAACTCGCCCTTCTGCCCTCTCGGCAGCGATGGAAAATCACTCAGCTTAAAATCTGAGTTGTTCGACCAGTAATGCTCATCGCTGTCGCTGGCAGCCCTGAACTCGATCCTGATCTTATCTCCTTTAATAGTAGCGAACCATTTGCCTTCGGTCATGTCAGGCCCAACCACATTTACATCCACATCGACGTTGATGTTGGGGTCAACCAAGGGATCGATGATCGGGTTCACAACCGGCGGGACGATAACAGGGTTCACAATGGGAGGCGCGATAACCGGGTTTACAACCGGGTTGATATTTGCCGTCACCACCGATGCAACGACAGGAGCCACCACGGGCGCAACGACCGGAGCCGGTGCCACCACCACCTGGGCGCGGGAGAAATTAGCTGTAAATAACATGCAGCCCGCCAGCGCCGCTAAGCGCATTTTCCGGGCGAAAGATCTTATTACTATAGTTTTCATGACTTAGTTTTTAATGAAGTCGCTTACCAAATAACAAACGTGACAAATTTCTACTAATTAATTAGGATTTCTACTAATTTATTAGGATTATTTTCTTAACAAGCTGATTTACAACAAAAAATATTTGCAAAGTTCCGACCGAATGTCAAATTTTGGTCAGCAATGACGTAACTACAGGATGATTTAAAATCTTTTTCCCGCTTATTCGTCTTATCCAATAAATGAAGAAAAGGCTACCGTTTATTTTGCTGGCGTGGATGCTGAGCGATATATATTTTTTCGGTGCGGTAAAAACGCTGACAAACAATTTATTGGTCTTATGGGGTTATTGGCTGGTTGACCTGGCGATCGCGGTCGGCTTCGGTTATTTGGTTACACGACGAAAAGCTACCCGCCGGCATCCAAATTTAATGGCCGCGCTGATGGCCTTAACCCTGCTTACTTTCGTACCGAAAATATTGGGCGTTCCGGTATTGCTTCTGGAAGATATAACCCGGCTGTTCAGGCATTTTCCGCCCCGCAGCGTATGGGTAAGCGAATTGGATATGGGCATTGCAGGACTTGTGTTTATAGGTTTGCTGTACGGAATGACGGGCGGCCGCCATCGGTACAAAGTTCACCGGGTAACGTTAAAGTTTGACGATCTGCCCGATGCTTTCGACGGTTTTACCATAACACAATTGTCAGATATCCATGCGGGCAGCTTCAGCAGCCGCAAGGGCGTGGAGAAAGGCGTGGCATTGGTTAACCAACAAAAAAGCCACCTGCTTTTGTTCACCGGCGACCTGGTGAACAACAAAGCCAGCGAAATGGATCCCTGGAAGGATACTTTCGCGAAACTGCACGCGGCTTACGGCAAGTATTCGGTATTGGGCAACCATGATTACGGCGATTATACCCATTGGGAAAGCAAAGAGGCCAAAGCGGCCAACCTCGTCAGTTTGAAAAAGGTGCACAAGGAGATAGGATTCAAATTATTGCTGAACGATTCGGTTCAAATTGAAAAGGACGGGCAACATATCGCTTTGATCGGCGTGGAGAACTGGGGCAAGGGCGGTTTTCACAAATACGGCAGCCTGAGCCATGCGACAGCGAATGTAGCCGACGATGAATTTAAGATCCTGATGTCGCACGACCCATCGCACTGGGAAGCGAAAACCCTGGAGCATGAGCAGCACATCAACCTTACCCTGGCCGGGCATACGCACGGCATGCAGTTTGGCATCGAGCTGTTCGGGTTCCAGTGGAGCCCGGTCAAATACGTTTACCGCCAATGGGCGGGGCTTTATGACAAACACGGCAAATACCTGTATGTGAACCGCGGTTTCGGCTTCCTGGGTTTTAAAGGACGTTTGGGCATCTGGCCCGAGATCACGGTGATCACTTTGAAGAAGGCGGAGAGGCAGAAGGGTTAGGTCGGCTTTGCCTTCGTTGGTGTTGTCAGGAGACTATATACGTGTTAGACCACGCCGTTTTTCTTAATACGCCTTTTCGGGATTTTTATAAACGCAGATACTATTAGTATAAAACCCACCAGTTGAATAAGGAACAAATAAATGTTTTGATATGGTTGATACCAACTTGGTATTGCCACCAATGCAAAACCAACCCATAGATTTGACTTATTGTGAATTTTCATAGCATCATTTTTTAGGTTTCAGCTTAGCGTCTTTCATCTTAGTCGCATCCTTGATAAGCTAGCCTTCATTATCGAATGAAAAACATTAGAGGCCTCTATTGGATTGTTCTTGTCTGACACAGTACTAAATTACGAAATCTTTGCCTTAAAGAAGCGCCAACGAAAAAGGCTTTGTAAACCAATACCCGCTTCATTATATTGCATGGCATAAACCTGAATGCCATGGGCAGTATCAAGAGAAGAAAATTCATTAAAGACAGCCTTGTTGCTGGAGCGGGTATCGCGCTGGCCCCTCAATTAGCTGCGGCGGGAAGTATCTTGGGTAAACCGGCAGACAAAAAAGTGATCGTGGCCGGCGCCGGGATAACCGGGCTTTGCTGCGCCTATGAACTGATGAAGGCCGGGCACGACGTTGCCGTGCTGGAGGCGTCGGGACGTTATGGCGGGCATGTTTTCACCGGCCGCGACGGGCTTTCAGATGGCCTGTACGCCGATTTTGGCGCCGACCATATCACCAAACCGGGTTATGAGAAATTCTTTGAATACTCGGACGAATTCAAACTCGAGGCCATACCTTACCCAAACGCCGAGGGATCGGAACATCATTACGATAAAGATGCCCTGAAGATGATCGGCGGAAAATTCTATACCGCTGAACAACTGCGCGACCCGGCGATGCTGGCCAAAATGGGCTTTAATGAGAAAGAAGTTGCGCTTTTATCGAAGAATCCTTTTTACGCGCTTAACGATTTTTACGTCAAAAAATACATCGATAAATTTACCGATCCCTACCAGCCATTTGGCGTAGGTTATGACGATTATGATAAGATCCCCATCGCCGACATTTATAAAAAAGAAGGCGCATCGCCCGCGGCCCTGAAAGTAATGGGTGGTAGAAACACCTCGGCGCTATACTACCTGTGGCGCTTATCGCTCATGTATTCGCGCGGCATTCCGATTTCTGAGGGCGAAACGTATCATTTGAAAGACGGTAACGAGCAACTACCGATGGCTTTCGCCAAACGCCTCGGCAATCGCGTTATGCTCAACAGCCCGATCTCGGCCATACAGCACAGCGCTCAGGGCGTCACCGTGACCTATAAAGCCTTCAACACGGGCAACGACAAACAAATGAGCGCCGATTTCCTGGTCAATTGCATCACGCTCCCCGTTTTCAGGAATATCCCGGTAACGCCTCCCCTGTCGCCCGAAAAACAATACGTAGTGGATAACCTCGGTTATTCTTCGCACCCCTTCTTTGTTTTCGAAGCCGCGTCCAAATTCTGGCTCGACGATGGTTTCAAAAGCATCAATATGGAATTTGAACACGATGATATTTATTCCATCTGGCAGGAGACCAACCTCGTGGATACCGATCGCGTGATATTGAAAGCATTCGGGCCGAGCGGCGTATCGCCGCAGCGCGTGCTGGCCGCTTTCAGGGAAGTTTATCCGGGCAAGAAAGACACCATTGAACAGGTGCTGACCTTAGACTGGTCGAAAGATAAATATGCCCCAGTTTGCGAAATGGAGCCGTTCCCGATTGGCGAGATGCATAGGTTCTGGCCGCAGATCATGAAACCGGAGGGACGCATATATTTCGCAGGAACCTATGCCGACAACATGAGCCGCGGTATGGAATCGTGCCTGCGGTCGGCGCAGCGCGTGGCGCAGGAGATCGGTAAAGCATGAAATACCCTAATGTCATTTCCTTTAGGTTAGCTTCAGCAATTATCAGAGATTGTTATGGTTGTTGAAGCTTTCTTTTTGCTTCTTTTTCTTTGTTAACAAATCTGAATTTTGTGAAGAACGTTAACAGCGGTAA